>DXBU01000018.1 GCA_019116385.1 Candidatus Blautia faecigallinarum
CAGGGGAACCTTTTGTTCCGACCGCATGTCCCATCTGAAAAAATCCAAGAATATAGCAGTGATCACCACCTATATTTCGGATTACATTTTTCCCAGGCTGATCCAGGGCATGGATAAAGTACTGACGGAAAACGGATACAGCATTATCCTGAAAAACACGGCAAACAGCAGAACCCGGGAGGCAAAGGTGCTGGAAGATATCCTGACCAAAGACATTGACGGGCTGATCATTGAGCCCAGCAAAAGCCAGATCC
Source organism: Candidatus Blautia faecigallinarum (assembly GCA_019116385.1). Lineage (GTDB taxonomy): Bacteria > Bacillota > Clostridia > Lachnospirales > Lachnospiraceae > Blautia_A > Blautia_A faecigallinarum. Next base: position 255 of record DXBU01000018.1, read on the forward strand.
TGTGCAGGCATATGAACCTGTATCAGCTGCTGGACGATTACCAGATCCCCTATGTGTTTATCCAGGGGGTGTATTCCCAGATGAGAGAGAAGCCCCACATTCTCATGGACGACTGCCGGGGCGGCTACTTGGCTGCCAAGTATCTGCTGGATCTGGGGCATGAAAATCTGGTAGGCATCTTTAAGGCAGATGATTTCCAGGGGAAGGAACGGCACAAAGGCTATGTGAAGGCGCTGCAGGAAGCCGGCTATTACTACGATCCGGACCGGGTCATCTGGTATCACACCGAGGACCGGAAAGCCAAGCCCGGAGTGTCCGTGAAAGCACTGCTGGAGCAGGGGACCCAGGTGGACGGGATCGTATGCTACAATGACCAGGTTGCCCTGGATGTGATCCGGGCAGTGCAGGAGTGCCGCCGTCAGGTGCCGGAAGATATCTCCGTCATCGGATATGATAACTCTGTAATGGCTGCGGGAGGCGCGGGTCTTACCACCATAGCTCATCCGCAGGAAAAATTAGGTGAGATGGCTGCGGAGCTGCTCCTTGAAAAGATCAGGGAGGTGCCTGAGGAGAAAAGCAGGATCCCCAGGCTGATCCAGCCGGAGCTGATCATCAGAAATTCTGTAAAAGACAGAAGAAAACAAGAAAAGCAGGAGGAAAAAACATGTTAGAAGAATTAAAAAAAGCAGTCTATGAGGCAAATATGCTTCTGCCCAAGTACCAGCTGGTAACCTTTACCTGGGGAAATGTAAGCCAGATCGACAGAGAGACAGGATATTTCGCTATCAAGCCCAGCGGTGTGGATTATGACAAGCTGACACCGGACGACATGGTGATCATGGACCTGAACGGCAACAAGATTGAGGGAAGATACAATCCTTCTTCGGACACCCCCACCCATATCGAGCTGTATAAGGCATTTCCAAAGATCGGCGGGGTGGTACATACCCATTCTTCCTGGGCGACCAGCTGGGCGCAGGCAGGAAGAGGAATCCCCTGCTACGGAACGACCCACGCAGATTACATGTACGGGGAGATTCCCTGTGTCAGATGTCTGACCAAGGAAGAGATCGAGGGCGCTTACGAGAAAAATACCGGGCTTCTGATCGCCGATTATTTCAAGGATAAGGATTATGAGGCAGTTCCGGCAGTGCTGTGCAAGAATCACGGACCTTTTACCTGGGGCAAGGACGGTCATGAGGCAGTGCACAATGCAGTGGTCTTAGAGGAAGTTGCCAAGATGGCGGCACGCTGTGAAACCATCAACCCGCAGGTACAGCCGGCGCCGCAGGAGCTTCAGGATAAGCATTACTACAGAAAACACGGGGCAAACGCTTATTACGGACAGAAATAACAGCGCAGAAAAAGGGAAGCGGCTGCCTGGAAAAACAAAAAGGTTCCGGCGTGGAGAGAGAAAATTTCTCCATGCCGGAACCTTTTTCCATTCCAGAAACGGTTAAAAGCAATCGTAATCCTCCGGATTTTCCGGGGGTATTTTTTTCATGCGCCGGATAAAATAAAATAGAACGGCGAAGACCGCAGCGATTACAAAAAGAGGGAAGAAACCAATATTTTTCTCCATGGCAGAGCAGACCGTCAGCTGCGCATACACGATCATGATCAGCAGCTTCATGGTGGAGAGCAGGCTTTTTACATTGGCATAGACCCAGATTTTATTAAAAGGGGTGAGCTTTACCGGAAGGTTCCAGAGAGAGGGAAACTTAGAGACAAAGACCAGCAGCAGGTAAAGCAAAACACCTATGACAGGCAGAAGCAGCAGTGTGCCTTTGGGACCAAAACCATCCGCGGCGCCGCTGAACCCATAGTGCGTAGGGATTTTATCAGGGATCCGGTCCCAGTATACAAGAAGAAATACAAACATTCCCGCCAGCAAAAGGAAGGAGAGAAGATCCAGGATCTTCTGGTACAGGGTGGAAGTATTTTTTAAATCCTGTTTTTGGCTGTTGTCCATGAAAAAACCTCCTTTTCGTATCGAAACAGGGATAGATAGAACTTCCGTTCCTCTTATGAGCTAAAGTATAGCAGAAAAGCAAAAAAGAAGGAAGAACTTTGTAACACATACAAGGAAAAAGAATAGGATATAGTAGCAGAAAAACACAGAAGAAAAAGCGTGTGTTCCAAGGGAAAGTATGCTATAATTAGAAAACTGTCAGAGATATGTAACTATAAAGGATGCAAAGTCCTGTTTTTTGGATTTTGTGGGAAATACTGCCAAAATAGAGAGATAAAGGAGAAGAAATGGAACTTTTTTCAGGAATTATGATTCCCTTTTTAGGGACAACATTGGGTGCGGCATCGGTCTTTTTCCTAAAACAGGAAATCCGTCCGCTGATACAAAAAGCGCTTCTGGGATTTGCCTCCGGCGTCATGGTGGCAGCTTCTGTCTGGTCTCTTCTGATCCCTTCCATGGATCTGTCAGAGGGACTGGGAAAGTTTGCCTTTGTCCCTGCCGCAGTGGGCTTTCTCATGGGGATTTTTTTTCTTCTGGCAATGGATAAACTCATTCCCCACCTGCACCTGGGAGAAAGCAAGCCGGAAGGAAGAAAGAGCAATCTAAAGAGAACCACCATGCTGGTCCTTGCCGTGACTCTTCACAACATCCCGGAAGGCATGGCAGTGGGCGTGGTCTTTGCCGGTATGCTGGCAGACCATGTGGAGATCAGCTTTGCAGGAGCTATGGCGCTGTCCATCGGTATTGCCATCCAGAATTTCCCGGAGGGCGCTATCATATCCCTTCCTCTGCGCAGCGAGCAGGGCGTGGGTAAGGGCAGGGCATTTGCCTACGGAACCCTTTCCGGGGCGGTAGAGCCTCTGGGGGCTTTGATCACGGTGCTTTTATTCCGTTTTATTAATCCTGTGCTGCCTTACCTTCTGGCATTCGCGGCAGGAGCCATGATCTATGTGGTGGTGGAAGAGCTGATCCCGGAAGCCAGCGAAGGGGAGCATACCAACATCGGAACCCTGGGATTTGCGGCAGGATTTGTATTGATGATGGTGCTGGATGTGGCGCTGGGCTAGAGAAAGTAGATGGATGCAAAAGCAGGAGAGGAGTTTCGGCGGCGGGACTCCTTTTTTTGCGGGAGAATTTGAGAAAGCGCCCCGGATGCAGCCAGACAGCAGGGAAGTGAGAGCCGGACGCGGCAGGTATCCGGATAAGAAAAAACGGAGAAGAAAAAAGGTTGACGGAAAGGTACGGTTATGCTATAGTATTTTTGTCAAGATAATACCCCACTGGGGTGTAGTAATTGGAGGCAGAGAAATGAAAGCAGACAAAGCAAAGATCAACCGCCTTTTAAAAACAGC
>DXBU01000154.1 GCA_019116385.1 Candidatus Blautia faecigallinarum
AACACATTTATAAATGAGGATGACTGATTAAGATGAATCAGTTCATCCAAAATGATCATATGTCCGGTACTGCTGATCGGAAGCCATTCCGTAATCCCTTCCACAATACCGAAAATAAAGGCTTTTAATATCTCCATCTGTACTCCCTCCATGTTACTGCGTTTTATACCTTACAGAAAAAAATAGCAGAAAATACTAAATATACGGACAGGAATACTTAAACATTCTTTAAATTCTCTCGGATCTTTCTTTTTAGTCTTCTTTTGTTCTATTGTATATATTTCTAAAAATATTCTGCATCATATTTATTCGCCGCTAAATATAAAACAGGAAAGAAAGTTTCCTATGAAACTAAAAAAAGATCCGAAAAATTAACATTTTTCGGATCTAAAAGGCGCCAACCAGATTTGAACTGGTGATGAAGGTGTTGCAGACCTCTGCCTTACCACTTGGCTATGGCGCCATATGACTCCACCGGGAATCGAACCCGGGTTACCGCCGTGAAAGGGCGATGTCTTAACCGCTTGACCATGGAGCCGGATATTATATTGTCGAATCACTGCCTTAAACCGTGACCGGAAATTATAATATCACACCTTATAAGAAAATGCAAGCACTTTTTATAATTTCTTTGAAGGTTTTATACGTCTTTATATACCCTTCTCTTTTTCCTCCCATTTTCTCATTTTCAGCTTCAGCAAAGCCAAAGCTTTCTTTGCATCAATCTCTGTTACTGTATTTTCAGCCAGTACTTTTGTCTCATCGCCATCCTGCTCCATTCTATCTCTCGATTTATAATAGCATACCACTCCATCCAGATATTTATTCTGTACAACAAAATCTTTTGCCGGGCACTGGCTTAAAACTGCAGTAGGTATACCCCTTTTTTCTGTCTCCTCGATAGCATGGGCATAATCTACATGATTATTGCCAATACCATTGCAGGAGAAAACTGCACCGTCCACTCTCATACATTCCAAAGATACGCCGACTCTCTCGGCAGATAAATATTTGTCTTCGTTTTTGTCAGGAGAACCCACGATCACAATTCCCCGAAGATTCACATCCGCATCTTCCGAAAGGACTTCCACCAACGGATCTCTGTAATAATGAAGTGTTGTTTCCTTCATACTCGTTCCGATTCCCATAAAACATCCTCCTTTTAATCCATCGCGTGCATAATTCCATCCCGAAATTCATTGGGCGTCACAATTACCGGCATCCATCCCATATCGATCACAGATCTGCCGCCCTCATATCCGCCGGGTTCACGGCCGAACAGCCTTGTGTCATAGACCGCTCCCTGGCCGGATACTTCTTTTACAATTACCACATCCTTGCGTCCCGGCTCGTAAGTCTCCTGAAACACATGCTTTTCCGTACATTTATAGCCATTAAATTTTTTCATCTGACTGCGGAAGATCTGGCAAAAGGCGTCACATGCTCTGTGGATTGCTTCCGGTCCCGGCCGGTCCGCCCATGTACCTTCTTTTAACACTACATCAAAGGAGATCAGGATATCGCTTTCCAGCGGCGTACCCGGACGTCCCCATGCAATCTTGTCCTTAAGGATCCCGTCACTGGCACCGAAGTTGCATACCTGACGCCCGCCTTCATCTACTCCGGTCAATATCACATATACACCTGTTAAAGTATGGGTGATCCCTTCTCCCACCCGTCCCAGCACCTTAGTGGAAAGCGGAATGACATCCATCACCGTATTGGTATGCTGCTGATGCTCATCGGGCTGTATGATCCGGATTTTAATATCACTGATCAGCGGCTCCCCGGCCTTTATGCTGTCCGCAATCCCGGGCTGCACAGTCATATGGCCATCCACATCGATTCGATTTTCTTCTCCGTACTCTACCGAACAAACATGATAGGCACGGACTGTAAGTCTGCTTCCTGTTTCCATCCTCTTCGTCCCCTTTCTATTACACGATATGCAGAAAATTTCCCTGTATATCTGACTCTTACCCGTTCTGCTGCCGGTTATAGGCAAGAATCAGTTCCACCATTCTGTCATAACTTACAACGCCATCCTGCTGTCCGTTGGCCTTCAGATAAGTGTCATTTACCTCATTTGCCACCTCTGCCACCGGACTTTCATACTTCTGCCAGAACTGGCTGTTTGCTTCCAGATCAACTTCCGCTTCTTCGCAAAGCTCTGACCGTATCTCCCGATAAGCTTCGTAATCCGTCTCCTGCAGAGCATTGGTACAGTAGATCCATCCAAGAAGCGCCCCACTGTACTGAAACTCTGTATCATCCGACTCAAGCGCTGCCAGATAACCGATAAAAGTTGCCTCCTGCTCCTGCATAAATCCTTTGAGATGTGCCAGCTCATGACAGGCTGTAAAAGGAATATTATAATCTGTCATTTCCGTATTATAATTTGCTTCTATCGTAAAGGGGGAATATATTCCTGTCAGTTTCTGGACGGAAAGAATCCAGGAAAACACAAGTCCTTTCGGCCGAGGATACTCTCCCTCCAGACAGTCATATTTCTCTCCCAGCTTTTCCATGGCAGCCACTGCTCTTTCCTGAACGTCTCCTGTCAGCTTCATCTGGCCGGACTCATCCCGATAAACTTCCGAGGCAGTTTCGTTGACCTGATCTGTCAGCATCCGGCACGCTTCCTTCAACTCTTCCACCGTTCCTCCCTCCACCTCAAGGGAAGTCTCCTCTGCAAAAGATGTACGATAATAATTTACTCCACATGCCGCCGCATAGATAAAAAACAGGATTCCAGCGGCCAAAAGCAGACCTGAAAAGAACCTGGCCAATGGGGCTGCCGCCTTTCCCGAGTGTACGGCTTCTCTGATCGTCCGTCCGATACAAAAGACAAAAAACACTGCCAATATATATAGAAGGAACTCCGATACAGATATCGGAAATATCCCAAAAAAACGCCCTGCTAAAGACACAAGTGCTTTATATATATGTAGGCTGTACCACGTGGCAAAATTCGGAAATGAACGGGCTGCAAAGAGAAGAAGCACTGCGGCCAAAAGCAGAAAAAGCCCCGCCAGCGCCCTCTTTTTTTCTCTCTGCCCTTTCCCCTTCTGCTGTTTTTCCCCCGTCTGCAGCTCTTCCTTCCCCTGTCTCATCCTCTGCAAATCTTGAGCCATCCGCTATTCCTTCCTAAGTAAATTTCAATCCTGAATTTATCTACAGTATACTGCAAAATCTCTGTAATTACAAACAGGGAACTCCTGTTTCCAGGAGTCCCCTCTGTATTAAAAAACACTTCCTAAAGTTTAAAACAAAGTCTGCACCGGCCATTTTACAATTTACCGTTCCATCCCTCTGCTTCTGCTTTTCCTAAGATATAGAGAAAAGCAATAGCCGGAACACGCAGAATGGGTACCTTTGTTTTATGCTTGGTAATACCAAAATCGTCCAGGCGTTTTGTGATTAAAAAAGCGTTTGTTACTTTCGTTTGTTCGTCCCGGCATAACTCGACAA
>DXBU01000155.1 GCA_019116385.1 Candidatus Blautia faecigallinarum
ACGGACAAAAAGCGAATGAGGAAGCGGAAGAACAGCTTCTAAGCTATATGAAATCCTACCGCCAGGATAAAGGATATTTGCTGACCTTTAATTTCAATAAGACGAAGACACAAGGGATCAGAGAAATTGCAGTGGGGAAAAAGACACTGATCGAGGCAGTTGTGTAAGGAAAGGAAGAAGCAGTACTTATTATGCTTATTAATAAAAAACAGCGTGTATCCGGTTTCCGGGGGAATGTTTTATTCCCGGAAGAGGATACACGCTGTTTTTTATTTAAAAGCCCTGCCTCTTAAAGGCGGCAGCCTTCTCAGTCGTTGATCACAACGCCCTTCTGAAGCATGATGTTTGCATAAAGCGCCTTTTCGCTGGTGGAAATGATGCAGTAAGCAGTCTTTGCTTCATCATAGAATTTAAACCGCTCAATGTTTCCTACGCAGGCAGCGCCGCGCTCGTCATACTTGGAAACGATCTCTTTGTAAGTATCCCAGATCGGTGTCTCTACATTATCCCCAGGCATAACTTCCATAAGATTTACCGGATGCTCCACATAAGTATCCAGCGGGAACAGCTTTAAAATAGCCTCCAGGATCTCTGGAACACCATGTCCGTCACACCGGATGGTGATCGCATTCTTACCCATAGACTCAACCGGGAAATTACCGTCCGCGATCACAAGACGGTCACTGTGTCCCATCTCACAAAGTACCTTTAATAATTCAGGTGATAAAATTTCAGGAATCCCTTTTAACATAGTTTTTGCTCCTTTCTTAATTAAGAAAATACCAAATCCTCCCCACATCACAGCCCCGCTTTTTTGCGTGCCCGACAGGGAGAGCGTAAGGGGACATGCGGATATCATAGCTCTGAGCCAGTTCCCTTGCTCCATAGCCATAACCTTGCTTTATCTGTCCTGCCCCAACTCCGTTCTCCACGGCACAGCCCCGCTTTTTTGCGTGCCCAACAGGGGGAGTGTGAGGGGGCATGCGGGCATCGCAACTCTGAGCTTGCCCCCTCACGGTTTTCCCATAGTTTTTCAAAACATAATTCTACCCCTTTTCCCCCAACTTTTCCAGTGATTTTTTTCTGAAAAATCATAAAAAATTTCTTCTTTTTTATGGTTGACTTCTTTGCATGAATAGGGTATTATAAGGTCAAAACAGAAACGTTTCGGTTTTGCGTTTCCGTTTCCCATTCATTTCATATAAGGAGGAAGCAATATGCCACTGGTTACATCAAAAGAAATGCTCTTAAACGCACAAAAGGGAGGTTACGCCGTAGGCGCATTTAACGCGGAAAACATGGAAATGGTGAAGGCCATCATCCAGGCTGCGGAAGAATTAAAGGCTCCAGTCATGATCCAGACCACTCCGTCCACGATCAAATACGGAACTCTGGAAACCTATGCGGCGATCGTTGCTGCAGAAGCAGAGAAGGCGTCGGTTCCGGTATGCCTGCACCTGGATCACGGCAGCAGCTTCGAGCTTGCCATGCAGGCTTTAAAAGCAGGATACACCTCCGTGATGATCGACGGATCCAAACTGGACTTTGAAGGCAATATAGAGGTCAGCAAAAAAGTTGCGGATGTTGCCGCTGCCATGGACATCCCCTGCGAGGCCGAGCTTGGGAAAGTCGGCGGAAAGGAAGACGACCTGGAGGCAGAGGCAGATACCAATACAGATCCCGGAGAAGCAAAAGAGTTTGTAGAGCGTACAGGTGTGACTTCCCTGGCTGTTGCCATCGGAACGGCCCACGGCTTTTATGTAGGGACCCCGGTCCTTGACAAAGAGCGTTTAAGCGAGATCCGCAAAGTAGTGGAGATCCCGCTGGTACTCCACGGAGCTTCCGGACTTACCGACGAAGACGTGAGCGACTGCGTAAAGAGAGGGATCTGCAAGGTGAACTTTGCCACAGAGCTTCGTGCCGCATACACCAAGGCTGTGAAAGAGCTTCTGGAAGAAAAACCGGACACTATCGATCCGAAGGCATATGGAAAAGCCGGGATCGCAGCGGTAAAAGAGCTTGTAAAAGGCCGTATGAAGGTTTGCGGATGCGACGGAAAAGCCTGATCACAGCAGATTTGAGGTGAGGCCCATGGCTGCGACTATGAAAGACATTGCCAGGCGCACAGGGCTTGGGCTGGCGACTATTTCCTCTTATTTTAACGGAGGGAACGTCAGAGAAAAAAACAGGATAAAGATCGAGGAGGCCATTCAGGAGCTTCACTATGAAGTAAATGAAGTGGCGCGGGGGCTTAAGACAAACGCCACCAAGACCATCGGCGTTGTGATCCCGGAGCTGAACAATATTTTCTGTTCCGAGATCATCACCGGCATGGAGGACGTTTTAAGGAGCCACGGCTATGCGACGATCATATGCGACTGCCGTACAGATAAGACCCTGGAAAAAGAGGCGGTAGATTTCCTGATGCGGAAAAGAGTGGACGGGCTCATCAATATGCCTGTAGATACCACGGGAAGTCATCTGGAGGCATTTTCACGGACAGGGAAGCCCATTGTGACCATTGACCGAAAGATCCAGGGCATTGTCTGCGACAGTGTGCTGGTGGACAATCAGAAGGCGGCGGAGAACGCGGTAGACCTTCTGGTGGAAAGAGGACACAGGGATATCGGGATCATCGTTGGACCCGGGGACATCTATACCGCCCAGGAACGTCTGAAGGGATATTATACCGCATGTGAAAAGGCCGGGATCAAGGTAAAGGATTCCCTGGTCTATCACGGGGACTATATCATAAAAGGCGGAGTCAGCGGCATTGAAGAACTGGTAAAGAGAAACCCGGAAATGACGGCTGTATTTGTAACCAATTATGAGATGACTATGGGAACTGTGATCGGGATCAACGAGCTGGGGATCCATATGCCCCGGGAGCTTTCGGTGATCGGCTTCGACAATCTGGAATTTGCCAGAGCCTGCAGTCCCCAGCTTACCATAGTATCCCAGCCGACAGAGGGGATTGCCAAAGAAACTGCCAGGATCATGCTTTCCCGTCTGGGTGTGGAAGGGGAAATACCGGAGACGCCGGTTACGGTAAAGCTTCAGACCCGGATCATCACAGGCAGATCGGTCTTCCCCTGTGGAGAAGCAAAAAGAAATGGAGACTGTGCGGAAGTCTCTTAATGGAAACAGGAGGACGATATGGACAAGCCATATTTATTGGGGATTGATATAGGCACAAGCGCCTGTAAAGTGGCCGTTTTTGACCGGGAAGGCCAGGTGATGGCCTCTGGAAGCGGAGACTACCCGGTTTATTATCCGAAGGAAGGCTGGGCGGAGCAGGATCCGGAAGAATGGTGGACGGCAGTGTGCGGCGCCATTCAAAAAACTCTGCATAAAGGGGGCATTTCTCCGGAGCAGATCGCCGGAGTGGGCATCGACGGACAGAGCTGGTCGGCCATCGCCATCGATCAGGAAGGGAAGGTTCTTACCAATACGCCCATCTGGATGGATACCAGAGCCCAGTCCATCTGCGACAGGCTTAATGAGGAGATCGGAGCGGACGAGATCTTCAAGGTATCGGGAAATTCCCTGCAGCCGTCCTACACTACGGCGAAGATCTTATGGTATAAAGAAAACCTTCCGGAAATTTATCCGAAAATTTATAAAATATTACAGTCAAACAGTTATATCGCCTTTAAGCTCACCGGCGCGGTAACCCAGGAGCTGTCCCAGGGCTACGGCCTGCACTGCTTTAACATGAGGGAAGGAAGATGGGACGGAGAAATGTGCCGGAAGCTTGGCATCCCCATGGAATTCCTTCCGGAGATCGTTTCCTGCGACACCGTGGTAGGAACCGTCACAGAGAAGGCGGCGGCAGAGAGCGGGCTTCTGGCGGGAACACCGGTGGTGGCCGGAGGACTGGACGCGGCCTGCGGAACCCTTGGAGCAGGTGTCATCCATCCGGGAGAGACCCAGGAACAGGGAGGCCAGGCAGGCGGTATGAGTATCTGCATGGATACCTATCAGGCCGACCCGCGGCTGATCCTGGGATTCCATGTGGTACCCGGGCAATGGCTCCTCCAGGGCGGGACCACAGGCGGAGGCGGCGTCATGCGCTGGTTTGAACGGGAATTTGCCGGTTATGAGCGGGAAATGGAGAAGAAGACAGGACAATCCTCCCTGGATCAGTTGAACGAGATCGCCGGGGAAGTGGCGCCGGGATGCGACGGGCTGGTATTCCTTCCCTATATGGCAGGGGAACGTTCCCCTATCTGGAACCCGGACGCCAAGGGTGTGTTTTACGGCCTGGACTTTTCCAAGACGAAAGGACATATGGTACGTGCCTGTATGGAAGGCGTTGCCCTTTCTCTGCGGCACAACCTGGAAGCGGCGAAGGAAGCGGGAGCTGAGGTGGAAGTCCTGCGCGCCATGGGCGGCTCTGCCAATTCCATTCTCTGGACACAGATCAAGGCGGACATCACAGGAAAGCCGATCCTTGTACCCTCCTCGGATACAGCGACGACTCTGGGGGCTGCGATCCTTGCCGGCGTAGGCGTCGGGTTCTATAAGGATTATGAGGAGGCGGTGTCCCTCACTGTAAAAGAGACCAGACGGCACATGCCCAACGAAGAAAACAAAAAGATCTACGATCAGGTGTATGCTACCTATTTAAAGCTCTACGAGCATTTAAAAGATATGATGAAAAAATAAAAAGATTTACAGATCCATGAAGGAGGAATCAAGATCATGAAAGCAGCAGTTGTAGTGGCAAATGAAGACGTGCGTTATCAGGAAGTGGAAGAACCACAGGTTGGCCCGGGCCTGGTGAAGATAAGAGTAAAGGCATCTGGTATCTGCGGTTCTGACATCCCAAGAGTGCTCCACAACGGTGTGCATTTTTATCCCATCGTACTGGGACATGAATTTTCCGGCGACGTAGTGGAGATCGGAGAAGGCGTTACAAAGACAAAGGTGGGAGACCGGGCTACGGCTGCCCCTCTTCTTCCCTGTATGAAATGTGACGACTGCCAGAACGGAAACTTCTCCCTCTGCAAGCATTACAGCTTTATCGGTTCCAGACAGCAGGGAAGCAATGCGGACTATGTAGTCGTTCCCGAGCAGAATGTGGTCCCCTTTGATCCTTCTATCTCCTATGAACAGGGCGCGATGTTCGAGCCTTCTACGGTAGCGATCCACGGGCTTTTCCAGAATGATTACCAGGGAGGCCAGTATGTTGCTATCCTCGGAGGCGGTACCATCGGTATGTTCACGATGCAGTGGGCGAAGATCTTCGGCTCCAAAAAAGTGGTCGTATTTGATATCAGCGATGAAAGACTGACTCTCGCCAAACGTCTCGGAGCGGACGAAGTGGTCAATACCACAAAAGAAAATTACATGGAAGAAGCCATGGCCATCACCAATAAGAAGGGTTATGGATATGTATTTGAGACCGCAGGACAGCCGGCTACCATGCATATGGCTTTTGAGCTGGCGGCGAATAAATCCCATGTGTGCTTTATCGGTACGCCCCATGTAGATCTGAGCTTTACTCCGGCCCAGTGGGAGAATATGAACCGCAAGGAATTTAAGCTGACCGGCTCCTGGATGTCCTACAGCTCTCCCTTCCCGGGAAAAGAATGGGATCTTACCGCACACTATTTTGCAACAGGCCAGTTGAAGTTCGATCCGGGATTTATTTATAAAAAGGTACCCATGAGCCAGGCTCAGGAGGCATTCCAGCTCTTTAAGACACCGGGGCTCGTTCAGGGAAAGATCCTTCTGATGAATGAAGAATAAGGAGCGTTGGGAATATGATACTGACAGTAACCGCCAATGCGGCCATAGATAAACGGTATGTGGTGGAAGGCTTTGGCGTAGGAAACGTGAACCGGGTAAAAAGCTGTGTGGCCAATGCCGGCGGAAAGGGGATCAATGTTTCCAGAGTGGCTTCCATTGCCGGGGAAAAGGTAACGGCCACAGGATTTCTGGGCGGCCATGCCGGAAAGTTCATCAGCGAACACGTACAGGAATACGGGATCAAGAGCGAATTTGTGTGGTGCAACGGGGAAAGCAGGACCTGCATCAATATCTGGGATGAAAAAGAAAAAAAACAGACAGAATTTCTGGAACCGGGCTTTTCCGTGACAGAAGAAGACTGTAATGCCCTTCTGGAAAAATTCAGCCTGCTTTTGAAGGAATGCAGAGTAGTGACTATCTCAGGAAGCGCGCCGAAAGGGACAGGATCCGGCCTGTACCGGAAAATGATCGAGAAGGCCAGGGAGGAAGGGAAGCCTGTGATCCTGGATACCAGCGGCACGCTTCTGGAGGACTGCCTTCTGGCACGGCCTACCATGATCAAACCCAATATCGACGAGATCCGCGCTCTTACCAAGCGGCCCATGAATACCCGGGAGAGCATGCTCAGAGCGGCTCAGGACCTTCACGACGACGGCATCGAGATCGTAGCGATCTCCCTTGGAGGAGACGGTTCTCTTGTATCCTGCCAGGAAGGCGTTTTCGATGTGAAGGTTCCGAAGATCGATGCGGTCAATACCGTAGGATGCGGAGATTCCATGATCGCGGGATTTGCCGTAGGGATGTCCAGAGGCCTTTCTATGGAAGAGACCATACGGCTGGCAAGCGCAGTTTCCGCCGCCAACGCCATGCGTCTGGAAACAGGATTTATCGTCAAGGAGGATATGGAGAGGCTTCTTCCCCAGATCCGCATAAAGAAAATAAAATAACATTGTGATTCACTGGGAATCCAGTAAAGAAGTATAAAAATATACAGGAGGAAAAGAACTATGACATTTATTGATCCAGCAAGTGTTCCTCAGAGGACACTGTTCACAGGAGCAAAGATGCCGGCGGTTGGAATGGGAACCTTTGGAAGCGACCATGCAGACCCGGATGCGGTTTCCGCATCGGTGGCAGGCGCGATCCGTGTGGGCTACCGCTCCTTTGACTGTGCGGCGTGCTACGGCAACGAGGACCAGATCGGAAAGGTATTTGAGGATGCCTTCAAAGAAGGCGTGGTGAAGAGAGAAGAACTGTTCATCGCCTCAAAAGTGTGGAACGACATGCACGGAGACGGGGACGTGCTCCTTGCCTGCGCAAAGACCTTAAAGGATTTAAAGCTTGACTATCTGGATATGTACTATGTACATTGGCCATTCCCCAACTATCATGCACCGGGATGCGACGTGGATTCCAGAAATCCGGATTCCAAGCCTTTCTCTGTGGAGAGATTTATGAGGACCTGGAGACAGATGGAGCGCCTGGTGGATATGGGCCTGACCAAGCATATCGGTATGTCCAATATGACCATTCCGAAGCTTGAGGCAGTGCTCCCTCTGTGCAGGATCCAGCCGGCAGCCATTGAGATGGAGCTGCACCCATGCTTCCAGCAGCAGGAACTGTTTGATTACTGCAACGCACACAATATCCAAGTGGTAGGTTTCTGCCCCATCGGTTCTCCGGAACGTCCGGAAAGAGACAAGACACCGGAAGATATCGCGGACATCCAGCTTCCTGAGATGAAACAGATCGCAGAGGCACACGGCGTGCATCCGGCAGTGATCTGCATCAAGTGGGCAGTACAGAGAGGACAGACCCCGATCCCCTTCTCACTGAAAGAGAAGAACTATACCATGAACCTGAAGTGCGTGACAGAGGATCCTCTTACAGACGAGGAGATGGCGGTCATCAAATCTCTGGAGAGAAACAACCGTCTGATCAAGGGACAGGTATTCCTGTGGCCGGGCGCCAATGACTGGCATGACCTCTGGGATGAGGACGGCGTTATTGTAAAATAAGATGCCAGGGTCAAAAGGTCTAAGCCCACATGAGCTTGCTCATAAGTGGGTGAAAGACCTTGGGGCCCGCCCCGATATGAGCATAAAAGCGGGATGCATATCCCACTTTTATGCTCATATTGGTTCTTACCGGAAACATCACTTCTGCCCGTGCACTTTTTGCCTTTGCTTCGTCAGATTAAAATATTCATGGGAAATGAACCCATGGTCCGCCAATGCCTGAAACACCTTCTCCTGCTGAGGTGTCATGTCCATACCCACAGAAGAATTATAATCCGTGAGTACGCAGCCGGTTTTTTCGATCAGCCAGAATAAGGGAGAATCGTTTTCCGGCACCATCTTAAAAATTTCGTCTTTCGTATAAGGAAGCAGCTCCACCAGAGCGTTAAGATGTCCTCCTCCCTGGATCAGACGGTAGTCCCCATCCGGCAGGATGATCCCGTCGCTGAAGTTGCTGTCCTTTTTTCTTTCGTTTAAAAGTTCCTCTGTTATTTTCATTTCCTATCTCCCCTGATCTGCCGCAGTATTTTCGCGGCTTTTTTCAAAAATACAACAGTTTTTGAATATATGTTAAGCCCGCAAGCAGAATCCTCTGCCTGCGGACTTTCTTCTTATAGAAGCTGGTACTCTTTCATTAATTTTTCTCTATACGCTTTATCCTTTGCCGCCCGTCTGATATCTTCTGTGCGCCCGGCATCCAAAAGCTTTTCTGTCAATTCTGCCATTTTTTCAATACCTTGGGCTCTGCCTTTTTCCATTCCTTCCTCCAAAAGCATCTGGCCGATCCTGGTCATGGAAATCACCTCCTTGATCTCTTCCAGTTCTTTTTTCTCCAAAAATTTGTCTGCCAATGCGTACAGCATGGCCATCGATTTCTGCGAAGTTGCACTGCTGCTGTTTTTAGCCAAAAGAATCGCTTCTCTTATTGTATCCTTTCGTTCTGCTTTCCGGCTCATCAACGGGGTAAGAGATAATCCGGCAAAGTCCTCTTCTGTAAAAGGCTCTCCTGCAGTTCTCTTTCTATTTAACTCTCGAAAAATTTCCTCTGCATCCTGTACCTTTAAATAAATCGGTTTTACCTGATATCGATACAAACCGCAGTCCAATTCTGTTTTCGTTTTCCGTATTCCTCCAGAATAGATTACATATGTGACAACGATCTTTCCTGTTTTATGGGAATACACCGCTTCATATGCGTGGAAACGCCGCAGATCCTCTTCCTTTCCATCGGTAGTCTGAAATTCAATATGTACATAAATTCCGTTTTTGGTAAGAAAGGTAAAATCCATATACATAGAATGGATCGTCAGTTCCACAAGTTCGGTCGGCCCCAATTCAACAAACTCATAATCAATTCCAAGGGTCTTTAAAATATGGTCGCGAAAATAGTCGAAGCCCATCTTCATAATTGCGTCTTCGTGTTTTGTATTCGCCATGAGGCATCTCCTTTTCTTCTTTGTCTGGTATCCTTGTCTCATGTGCTTTTTAATGTCTTCGATCTGTATTTTCTTAGTTTTTTCTTTTGTAGAAAGGCACGCTGCATTTTCTCCGTCCTTTCTGCCTGTATATATAGTTTAACAGGGATACGATAAAATATCCAGGAAAACCTTTGCCATATTCCATTTTGAATGTTGGCAGGGGATTGAAGAAATGCCGATAATTTGCTATTGTTTACGTATATAAAAATCATCAGCATTACCCATGAAGATATGTATTTAATCCGTATCATTTTAAATACCAGCCGTGAGACCCACCGCTGCAGCACGAAAGAAGGTACCCCTATATGCAAGAACTAAGCCTCCTTTACCCCGGCAGGGAACTGCCCCAATACCGCCTCCTTCCCGAAGACACGGCCCATGACCTGTCTGTGGATCACTTTTGCGCCCTCTTGACCCAGATGGAACCGGAACGGAAAATGCTCAAAAGCATCCTCACCCACATCACCGGCGATGAGCAGGTGGTCCGGTACCGGACGGACGTCTTTGAGGATGTGCTTCATAATCCGGCCCTCAGGGAAACCTTGCGGTCTCTTCTGGACCGGGTGGATTTTCTGAAAACCTACGGAAGCTTTGGGAAAGAATCCGATGCCTCGGGCATCTGGGAACTGGTGCACCGCCTGGATGAAATGCACGAATATATCCAGTGCGTCCAGGAAATCTATCACTGCCTGAACGGGAACGAGATCCATTCGGAAGGCTTCCGCGCCCTGAAGGAATATGTGCGGAGGATCTATGAAGACGCAGGCTTTGAAGAACTGAAAAAGGACATCGACGCCTTAAGGCTGGACGCTTCCAAGGTGAAAAGCATCACCTTGGGGATCAATCTGAATGAACGGTACGAGCCTTCTGAGGTGGGGATCGTATCCATTAATAATAAAGCCTTTACAAAATCCGGCATTGTGGCGAATTTCTGTGATTTTCTGACCCACAGGGACGAGATCCAGAAAGGGAATGAATGGAAGGAACAATACACCTTCCGTACACCGGGCCGGGAGATGCAGGAGGAGGGAAATCTGGGAAATGCCCCGGCGGCAATGCTTCCGGGAATGCAGGGGCTTCTGGCCCGGGGCGCCTCATCCCAGGGAATGGCGGACGTCTCCAATGATGAGCAGAGCAAAGACGCTACCCATATTCTGGACCGTGCCATCACCTCCATGCTGACACGGCTTACCAGAAAGTTGAAGCAGATCCTTTCCCGCCATGTGGCGGTGAGCACCTCCACCATATCCGCCCTCCTTCCGGAGCTTTTATATTATATCTACTGGGCAGAGTATGTGGAAAAGCTGCAGAAAGCAGGCTTTGCCATGGCAAAACCGGAGCTTCTTCCGGGAGAGAAAAGAGAAATGCACGCCAAAGGGCTTTATAACCTGAAGCTGGCCCAGTCCATGATGAAAAAAGGAGAAGCCGCCGGGGAGATCGTGGGAAATGACCTGGATTTTGACGCGGACCATAGGCTTTATATCCTTACCGGGGCAAACCGGGGCGGAAAAACGACGATCACCCAGGCCGTGGGTATCGCCTTTCTTCTTGCCCAGGGCGGGATCTATGTTCCGGCGGGCTCCTTTTCCTTCAGCCCGGTGGATAATATTTTTACCCATTATCCCGCAGATGAAAATAAGACCATGGACCTGGGCAGACTGGGAGAGGAATCCAAACGGTTCCGGGAGATCTTTTTGGAAGCAACCTCCAGGAGCCTGCTCCTTTTAAACGAGTCCTTTTCCACTACATCCTTTGAGGAAGGATTCTTTATTGCCCGGGATGTGGTGCGTGTCCTGCTGCGGCTGGGCGTGCGCACGATCTTTAATACCCATATGCACAAGCTTGCCAGAGAAGTGGAGGAGCTGAACAAAGAAGCAGGGGAGAGCAAGGCGGCCAGCCTGATCACAGAGACAAAAGAGGGCAGGCGTTCTTACCGGATCCGGGTGGCGCCCCCGGAAGGGCTGTCCTACGCACAGGATATCGCGGAAAAATACGGAGTTACCTATGAAATGCTGAAGCAGGCGAAAAAGGGTATATAGGAAGAGATTTTTCTTGACTTTCCCGGGGTATCGGGTTATCATTTTCTATATTGCAATGACGTTTTAGCAGAGTAAAATGCGGCATTGCAATTTTCATCATAGGGAGGTTTCTGAGATTTTTGAAGGATAGAGATTTCAGAAGAGAGAAAAAGGAGGAGAAGACAATGAAACACAATACATGGAAAAAAGCTACCGTGATCCTGGCAGCAGCAGGTCTGAGCGCGGCAATGCCGGCGACAGCCGTTATGGCCGAAGAAGGAAAAACCTTAAAGGTAGCTATGGAATGCAGCTATGCGCCTTATAACTGGACCCAGCCGGATGATTCCAACGGTGCGGTGCAGATTTCCGGAAGTTCTGATTACGCATATGGCTATGACGTCATGATGGCAAAACATATCTGTGAAGAGCTGGGCTATGATCTGGAGATCGTAAAGCTTGACTGGGATTCCCTGGTACCGGCTGTACAGTCCGGCACAGTGGACTGCGTGATCGCAGGACAGTCCATTACTTCCGAGCGCCAGCAGATGGTGGACTTTACAGAGCCTTATTATTATGCATCGATCATAACCCTTGTAAAGAGCGACAGTGATTATGCGGAAGCCGCAAGTGTGGAGGATCTGTCCGGAGTTACCTGTACTTCCCAGCAGAACACCATCTGGTATGATTCCTGTCTGCCCCAGATCCCGGATGCAGATATCCTGCCTGCACAGGAGAGCGCTCCTGCTATGCTGGTAGCGCTGGATTCCGGCGTATGTGACGCGGTAGTTACCGATATGCCTACCGGAATGGCGGCCTGTGAAGCCTATCCGGATCTGAAGCTTCTGGATTTCTCCGGAACAGACGGCGCTTTTGAGGTATCAGACGAAGATATCAATATCGGGATCTCCGTACAGAAGGGAAATACGGAGCTTGTGGACGCTTTGAACAGCGTGCTGGAAAATATGACAGAAGAGGACTTTACAGAGATGATGGATGAAGCGATCTCCGTACAGCCCCTTGCAAACTAAGATGGGAAGGAGGAGCAGTCATGCTTCCTGAGAGCTTTTGGGGCAGAATCCTGTATCTGCTGGAGCAATATGGCCCTTCTTTCTTAAAGGGTGCCGGAAATACCATGATCATTGCCATCGTGGGAACCTTTTTCGGCTGTGTGATCGGATTTGCCGTGGGGATCGTGCAGACCATCCCCACAGATAAAAGAGACTCTGCGGTTAAGAGAGGACTGGTAGGAATCCTGAAATTTATCATGGCCTGCTATGTGGAGTTTTTCAGAGGCACGCCCATGATGGCCCAGGCCATGTTTATCTTTTTTGGAAGCTCCTATCTTTTCGGTATAAACATGTCCATGTGGTTCGCTGCGTTTTTCATTGTATCCATCAATACCGGCGCGTACATGGCAGAGACCGTGAGGGGCGGTATCCTTTCTGTGGATGACGGACAGACAGAGGCCGCCATGGCTATCGGTATGACCCATGTGCAGACTATGGTGAATGTGATCCTTCCCCAGGCGTTGCGCAACATCATGCCCCAGATCGGCAACAACCTGATCATCAATATCAAGGATACCTGCGTTCTTTCCATTATCGGCATCGTGGAGCTGTTTTACACCACAAAAGGTGTGGCAGGAGCGTTTTATACATATTTTGAGGCGTTCTCCATCGCCATGGTGATCTATTTTATCATGACATTTGCATGCTCCCGGCTGCTGCGTCTTCTGGAGCGCAGGATGGACGGACCGGACAATTATGACCTGGCGACTACGGATACCCTGACTCATACAAGCGGGATGTATTCCTACAGTAAGAAGAAGGGAGAGGATCAGAGATGAGTGAGCAGATTCTGGAAGTAAAGCATCTGGAAAAAAGCTTTGGTAAAAATCAGGTGCTGCGGGATATCGATTTTTCTGTGGCAAAAGGGGATGTCACCTGTATCATCGGCCCTTCCGGTTCCGGGAAATCCACCCTTCTCCGCTGCCTGAATATGCTGGAGACACCCACCGGCGGCGAGATCAACTACCACGGCCGGGATATCACAGACCGGAATGTAAATGTGCCGGAATACCGCTCCAAGGTGGGCATGGTGTTCCAGAACTTTAATCTCTTTAATAATATGACAGCGCTGGAGAACTGTACGGTCGGACAGGAAAAGGTATTAAAACGCGATAAAAAAGAAGCGGAAAAGAAAGCCATGTATTATCTGGAAAAGGTAGGAATGGCTCCTTACATCAACGCAAAACCCAAACAGCTTTCCGGCGGGCAGAAGCAGAGGGTAGCCATTGCCAGGGCCCTTGCCATGGAACCGGAGCTCCTGCTGTTTGACGAGCCTACTTCCGCTCTGGATCCCCAGATGGTGGGAGAGGTGCTGGAGGTTATGAGAAGCCTGGCACAGGAAGGCCTTACCATGATCATTGTGACCCATGAGATGGCCTTTGCCAGAGACGTGTCCAAGCGCGTGATCTTTATGACAAATGGAGTGATCGT
Organism: Candidatus Blautia faecigallinarum; assembly: GCA_019116385.1. Classification (GTDB taxonomy): domain Bacteria; phylum Bacillota; class Clostridia; order Lachnospirales; family Lachnospiraceae; genus Blautia_A; species Blautia_A faecigallinarum. The sequence goes on from DXBU01000155.1 coordinate 13,767, forward strand.
AGAGGACGGCACACCGGAACAGATCTTTGAGAAACCGGAGAATGACCTGACCAAAGATTTCCTCAGCCGTTTCCGCAACTCCTGATGAAGGTGTGTAAGCAAAAAGTCTGATAAAGGCTTCAATACTAATAAAAACAAGAAAACAGCCATTCTGATTTAAGTTTCCTTAAGCTGCAGAATGGCTGCTTTTTATCGGAAATCTTTTCTGGAAATTTTACAGTATCCCTGTTAAACTATTTATACAGGCAGGAGGGAAAAAAGCAGTAAAAAACGGAGGAATACAATGAAAGTACAGGAACTAAGACAGCTTTTAGCCGATGCAGACCGGAAGCTTATGGAAAAGGCTTTTGTGGAAAGCTACAAACAGTTTCCCAAAGCGAAGAAGGAAGAAATCGATTTCATGATACAGGAAATCCTGAAAGGAGAGGACGTTAAAAAAACGGAAAAGGATGCCCTGCCGGATTTCCAGGCTCTTGAAGGAGAGATCACAGAATTTATAGAAAACGCCTATGCGCAGAATTATCTGGTTCCTAACCGGAGCGTCCCCAAAAGTAAACGGTCAAAATGGCGGTTCCTTGTAAAAGATTACATAAAGAAACTGGAAAAAGTACCATTGGAAAGCGAATACTACGACACTGCGGTAAAGCTTTTGACAGATATATACAAACTGATGTGTGACAGCTGTAATACCTATTATTTTTCGTCAGACGATCCCTTCCGGTCGATCGGATGGAGTCAGCCGGACCTGTACGCATTGGTGGCAATAAAGACATTTGCCTGCGGGTATTCCCGGGAGAAAATAGCCGCAATGATCCTTTTGGCAGCTACCGGAGGAATAAGCAGAGAGGATCTGCCTGTGATGCAGGAGGCGGTTCTCATACGTGAACTGAAGACGGCAGATGTAAAATATATGGCCATTGAAGAGGCGAAATCCTTTGTCGCTAAATGCGGTGAACAATTACAGAAAGAAAAAAAATACAGCCATACCGAATTTTATCTGAGAGAAAACATCAATAATCTTTGCGATCTTATTTTGCTTTTGGAAATTTCCCTGTCCGAACCGGAGGAAGGTTTGAGCTATTACTTTAGCAAGTGCCAGGAAAAAGATAAAGAAATTGTTCTGTACAAAGCTTTATGGCTGGTCCCGTGGGCAGACGGGGATGACAAGTTATGGCTGGATATTTATCGTTATGGATTGAAGAAAAAGATCCAGCCAAGGGACTCTTTAAAAAAAGAATATCAAAAACGTCTGGAGTCATACGAAACAAAGCGCAGGAATGATACTGCATCTATGGGGAGCGATCAGAAGAGAGTTTTTTAGAAGTATTTTGCCTTCGGCATCGTGATCCCTCTTACAAAGAATTCCATCATTACCGTGCTGGTCATTCAGTTTTTCTTCAAATGGAACGACCTTTTGTATTCCATGACTTTTGTAAGCAGTACGGAATTAAAAACCATACAGACGGGACTTTTATATTTTACCATAGAGTTTGGCCCCAAAAACTGAAAACAAGGAGGAAAACATGCTGGAACAAAAATATTTAGACTATGAAAAATCTATAAGAAAATTTGTAAAGGACAATGTGGAAAATGTATTAAAGGAGCCAAGAGAATTTATCCATTATCCTTTTATCGATCCGGGCTCCATTTATGACGGGAATGTGTGGGACTGGGACACCTTCTGGTCTGTGTATGGCCTTCTGGGAATGATGGAGGAGTTTGACCAGGAAACCCAGGAGAGGATCCTGGTCCATGCCAAGGGAAATGTATATAATTTCTTCGACCATCAGCTTGAGGATGGCTATATCCCTATGATGATCGAGGCATTTAAGTGGCCGGAGCCGTATCTGAATATGAAACATAAGGAAGGGATCCTTATGAACATGCATAAACCTTTCCTTTGCCAGCAGATCTGCCTGATCAGCAATTACATAAAGGACTTTTCCTGGATGGAAGAACAGTATCCCAAGCTTCTGAAATACTTTGCATGCTACGACAAAAACTATTATTTTGATAGCTGCGGCCTGTATGTCTGGTGCGACGATATCATGATCGGCATGGACAATGATCCGGCAACTTTTGGCCGCCCGAAATTCTCTACAGCCAATATTTTCCTGAACAGCTTTATGGTGGAGGAAATGCGCTGTATGGCGGAAATTTCCAGGGCATTAAATAAGGATGAGATCGCCGCAGAATTTATGGACAAACGGGAAAATCTGATCCAGGCGGTCCAGGCGGAATGCTGGGACAAGCGGGATAAGTTTTTCTACTCCGCCGATGTGGATGTAAAGACCAGAAAGTTTGACTGGTTCCATGAAGGACTGGGGGTATTCTGGAAGACACTTCCGATTAAAATCCGTGTATGGTCAGGGTTTATCCCTATGCTGGAAGGCTTTGCTACAGAGGATGAGGCGAAATCGCTTGTGGAACACTGGAAAGATGAGAGTACCTTCAACAGCCCCTATGGCATTACCACTCTGGCAAAAGATGAAAAAATGTTTGACCTTTCTGTCACCAACAATCCTTCCAACTGGCTGGGGCCGATCTGGCTGGTAGCAAATTACGTGGTATTTAAGGGATTTCTCAATTACGGATTCCGGGAAGAGGCCGAAGAGATGTGCAGAAGAACCCTGTTGCTTCTGGGACGGGACCTGGAAGAAACGGGAAGCCTGCATGAATACTACGATCCGTTTACCGGCCGTCCGATCATGAACGGGGGCTTTATCAACTGGAATATTCTGGCGGTTAATATGGTAGGAGATCTTAATGAGAAAAAGGATTGAAAATCCGGTGCTCACCGGCTTTCCCGTAATCTACTCCTGTTTTGTCATGGTAAAGTCTGAAAATAGTTCAAATTTATAAAAATAATCCTATTTTCTGGCCTGGAGAAAGAGCAATCCCAATATAATCCAAATTGCAGGGAAGATTCTATTAATAGTTTTGGAGTTTTTTATGCTAAGATAACCTCAGCAAGGAAGATAAAATCCAAAACAATGGGAGGGAAACAGTTTATGAAGAAAACAGAAGCGTCTTTAACGTGGCTTTCGGATCCGGAGGTCTTTGAAGTCAACCGTATAGCGGCTCATTCCGATCATTTTTTCTATGAAAAGGAGGAAGAGGTCTCTCTGAAAGAAAGGATGCCTCTGCGCCAGTATCTAAATGGAGAATGGAGATTTTCCTATGGGGAAAATCCGGATAAAAGGGCAAAGGATTTTTACCGGGAGGATTATGATCTCAGCCATTTCTTAAGGATCCAGGTCCCCGGTCATATCCAGACCCAGGGCTATGACCATATGCACTATATCAACACCATGTATCCCTGGGACGGGCAGGAAGAGCTTCGCCCTCCCATGGTGTCCGATGATTACAACCCGGTGGGAAGCTATATAAAAGAGTTTGAACTTAAGGAAGAACTGAAGGGAAAGCAGACCTTTCTATCTTTTCAGGGGGTAGAGGCCGCGTTTTATGTATGGCTGAACGGAAAATTTGTAGGCTACGGCGAAGACAGCTTCACCCCTTCTGAGTTTGAGGTCACTTCCTTCGTAAAAGAAGGGAAAAACCGGCTGGCGGTGGAGGTATATAAACGATGCAGCGGAAGCTGGCTGGAGGATCAGGATTTCTGGCGGTTTTCCGGTATCTTCCGGGACGTGTATTTATATGGAGTGCCCAAAATACACGTTCAGGATCTTTTTCTGCATGCAAATTTAGATGACAGCTTCCGGGAGGGCACGTTTTCTGCTGAATGGGAAATCCTGGGACGGGAGAAAGGCGCAGAGCTTGAGCTGGTTTTAGAGGATCCGAACGGTACCGTTCTCTTTAAGGAAAGAAGGTCTGCGGAAAATGGAAGTATTTCCTGTCGGAACGTGGGGACAGTGCAGCCATGGAGCGGGGAAAAGCCTTATTTATACACGTTTTTTGTACGGATCTATGACCGGGAAGGATCGCTGGTGGAAGTGGTGCGGGAGACAGCCGGCTTTCGCCGGTTTGAAATGAAAGACGGGCTAATGCTTCTTAATGGAAAAAGAGTAGTATTTCGGGGTATCAACCGCCATGAATTTGACTATCGAAAGGGACGGGCGATCGGGAAGGAGGAAATGCTCTGGGATATCCGTTTTATGAAACGGCACAACATCAACGCCGTGCGGACCTGCCATTATCCGAACCAGAGCTTCTGGTACAGGCTCTGCGACGAATACGGCATTTACCTCATTGACGAAACCAATCTGGAAAGCCATGGTTCCTGGCAGAAGCTGGGACAGTGCGAACCATCCTGGAACGTACCGGGGAATCTTCCACAGTGGAAGGAGGCGGTTCTGGACAGAGCACGTTCCATGCTGGAAAGGGACAAGAACCATCCTTCCGTTGTGATCTGGTCCTGTGGAAATGAGTCCTACGCCGGGGAAGACATACTGGCCATGGCAGAGTTTTTCCGTCAAAGAGACCCCTCCCGTCTGGTACATTATGAGGGCTGCGTCTGGAACAGGGAATACGAAGGATGTACAGATATGGAATCCAGAATGTACGCAAAACCGGAGGAGATCGCCGCGTATCTGGATTCGGATCCTTCCAAACCCTATATTAGCTGTGAATATATGCATGCCATGGGAAATTCCTGCGGCGGCATGAAGCTGTATACAGACCTGGAGGACCGGTACGAGAAATACCAGGGAGGCTTTTCTGGGATTACATTGACCAGGCTGTAGAGCGGGTAAACGAGTTTGGAGAAAAGGTGCTTTCCTATGGGGGAGATTTTGACGACCGGGCAACAGATTATGAATTCTGTACCAACGGGATCGTCTATGGGGACAGAAAAATCTCTCCCAAGGCCCAGGAAGTAAAGCAGCTTTACGCGCCGGTCCGGCTGTTTCCCGAAAAGGATCATGTCCGGATTGAAAACAGAAACAATTATATCTCTACCAAAGAATACGCATTCTGCTGGAAGCTTTTAAGGGACGGCCTTCCCGTAAAAGAGGGAGTCTTCTTTTGGGATGTGGCTCCCCTTGAAAATGCCTGTGTGAAAATCCCGGCCCTTTTAAAAGCGTCAGAGGAGCCCGGTGAATACGCCCTTCAGGTATCTGCCGTCCTTAGAGAGGATAAGATCTGGGCAGAAAGAGGATTTGAGATTTCCTTCGGGGAGTATGTATGGAAAAAGGAAAAAGAGCAGGAAAAGGTTATGGAGGGGGAGCTTAAGATCATTCACGGGGATGTGAACATCGGAGTGAAGGGAAAGCATTTTACCGCCATGTTTTCCAAGGCGGAAGGAGGGCTTGCTTCTCTTTGCTATAATGGAAATGAATTTATCACCCGCCGCCCCCAGGTGACCTACTGGCGTGCCCTTACGGATAACGACCGGGGCTGCGCCCTTGGATTCGACTGCGGCTGTTGGCAGAACGCAGGGCAATATCAGAAGGTACGGGATATACAGGTAGTGGAAGGGACAAACGAGGTGACGATCGTATTTAAATTCACGTTGCCGGTTCCCGGAGAAGCCTGCTCCTATGTTTCCTACTGCGCCAGGGCGGACGGCTCTATTAAGGTAAATGCCTTTTTCAAAGGGGGAAAGGATCTGCCGGATCTGCCGGCTTTCGGGATGGAATGGAAGCTTAAAAAAGCATATCATCATTTCCGTTATTACGGCCGGGGCCCGGAAGAAAATTATGTGGACCGTATGGAAGGAGCAAGACTTGGAGTCTATGAGAATACGGCAGAGGCAAATGTACCGGGTTATCTGGTTCCCCAGGAGTGCGGAAACCGTACGGGCGTGCGCTGGCTTGAGGTGACGGATGAAAAGGGACAGGGACTCCGGTTTGAGGCGGAGGGAGAGCCTTTTGAGATGAGCGTGCTTCCTTACAGCGCGGCACAGCTTGACAGCGCTTCCCATAAAGAAGAGCTTCCTATTTCCCGGCATACCTGGGTGCGGCTCCTGGCAAAACAGATGGGCGTAGGCGGAGACGATAGCTGGGGCGCGCCGGTGCATAAACCCTACAGGATCCCTTCGGATACGGATCTTGCCCTTGTTTATACGGTAAAGCCAGTGTAAAATAAAACGATACTGTATATCCGGCGGAGATGCTCTGGCACCCGTTATTCGACAAAACTTGTCATTGCATTTTGTTCCTTTTTCTTTTACAATGTGAATTATCATCAACTGCCTGAGCGTTTCGGAGATGGCGGAGGCAGTTGATGATTTGTCAGATTCCGGGCAGATTTTTATGTTTAGCAGCAGCCACTTTTAGGGCGCAGCGTTTCTATCAGGCAATGAAGCTGTTTTGAGAGGTTATCTGATTTGTTTTGCGGAATCTGTTTCTGGTCTTTTGCAGTTATGCAGTCTTTATATCTAACAAATTATTTCCCTAAGTTATCTTTTATATTATAAGCGGAAAATGTTGTCTGTTAGAACAAAATTTGCTATATTTTCCCTCCTTCTTTACAATTCGGACATAGCCGGTATTCTGCCGAATACCATTTTTTGATACACAAAGTAGTATATAAATGGTAAAATAGTAGATGCAATACGGCAACGATAGTAAATGGCGTATTTAGAATGGAATAACAGGCTTTGCGTATGGCGGGGTATAATATAACGAGAACTAATACAATAGAGAGGTGATCGGTATGGCAATCAAGTCGATTGATATTTTAAATGTTTTAATATTCCAGAGACAGAGGAGAAAAAACAACGGGAACTGTATGAGTGGAAAAATACCGAACGGCGATAGTATTTCAGATGGGTTTCACCTGGATTTCTGCGATGGTATCAATGTTATTATCGGAGAAAATGGCGTAGGGAAAACCAGTTTATTGAAAATGATCTATGCTGCCGCCCAGTGGTCTATAGAAAAAACCAATCCTGGAAAAACAAAGAATTTATTGCAGTTTTTTTCCAACGCAATTTCTGATAATGAAGCATTAAAAAACAGTGATTACAAAAATGGATATTGTTATTACAGGGTATCGGACGGCACACATAAATTTGAGTATAGCTTGTCACATAAGGGGTTGTTTGACTTGGGCGAATGGTCAGGATTAAATATTCATTCTGTGTTTATCCCGACAACGGAAATGCTGTCACATTCCAAGGGATTTCTGGCATTATATGAAAAATACAATATGCCTTTTGATGGGACACAGGTAGATATTATCGTCAATGCTTCTCTGCCCGAAACGAGAGAAATACCGAAAAGTATGAAAGGTGTTTTGAAAAAGATCAGCAATGCGATCGACGGTGAAGTTATTTTGGAAAATGATAGTTTCTATATTGTAAAATCAGATGGAAGGAAAGTGGATTTTTCCTTAGAGGCAGAGGGACTTCGTAAATTAGGACTAATTTGGAAACTGATCAGAAACGGACTGTTGGAAAAAGGTACTGTTTTATTGTGGGATGAACCGGAAGCAAATTTAAATCCGGAATTATATCCGCTGGTGGTTGATATATTGCTGGAACTGCAAAAAAACGGAGTACAGATGTTTATTGCGACACATAGTTATAATTTCGCAAAATATCTGGAAATTAAAAGAGAAAAAAAAGAGGATGTTTTGTTCCATAATCTGTATAAGGCATCATCAGAAATGCCGGAGGCGTTAGGGGAAGTATTCCAAGACGTAAATCATCGCTCGGATGAGATATACAGTCAGTCTGCGTATACAATGGAAGAGTTGGATCCGAATTTTATTTTGAGGGCAGACAGTAAATTATTGGATGCGGCTTATGAAAAATCTGTGGAGGAATTAGAGGCTCGGATTGCAAAAAGGGATAAACAAAATGACGAATAAAATTATTATGGATACGAATGTTGCTGCAAAGGCGGCAACTCCCGTACAAGAATGTAAAGAGGAAGAGTTGGATCTCCAGAAAGAACAAAAGAATTTGACTCCAGCGACCGGAAGTTTATCGCTTTGGCGAGAACGCATTTAGAACATCCTCCGATCATTGAGGCTGCAGATGGAAAGTGGCTGGGTTATAAAGATGTATTTAAAGAATATGGAGTACATATTGAGTTTTTGGATATAGAATATGCGGAAATGATGTATGCTCGAAAAATATTAAATAAAAGCGGTCATACAATATCCTTGGGCTCTCCCAGGGACATACAGAGGGATTCTCCCAAAGACGTACAGAGGGAAGACAGTTGACCCTGACCGCCGTGATCCGCAATCTGTTGGGCAAAGGCTATTCCCAGGATTCCATGGCGGAAATCCTGGACATGGATAAAGAAGAGGTGAGAAAAATCTGCGGACAGATCCAGGAAGAACAGAAAAAGACCGATCCGCAGATCCACGAAACCTTGGTTAAAGGGTAGCAGACTGTATAGTAAAGCAGCATGGGAAGAGAACTAATCAAATCGTGTCACCCAGTTTTCATCCCGGTAAGCATGAAAACACATCCGGATCTGTTCTGCCGTATTCTTTTCGGCGGCCAGATCCGGAAGTTCGTTTTCAGAAAAATAACCGTACCCTGTTGTCTCGATATTTTTCTGGAAATGTCCGCCGGTAACGGTACAAAGGACGAAGATCTATTTTCTTCCCTCCTTAGTTCATATGGCAAAATGCTCTTTTGTCTTGCTGACATTCTGGCAGTAGAGCAGCAGCAGCTTCCAGCAGCCGCGCCCGGCCAGGTATAACAGGATCCCGATGAGCAAACAGCCTGCGAACTCGAAGAACGGATTCAGCGTCCTGCCGGGAATAAAAATCCCGATGCTGTCCACTTTTCCATTTCGATCATAGATCCCTTAATCTCCTTGACGATATCAACCCGTTCCGATGCCGGAAGAGGCCGTAAATGCCGGTCTACCGTATCTAAATATTTATCAAGTTTTGTATTCATGCGTTCTCTCCTTCTTTCAATTCGGACATAGCCTGTAATAAATTTTTCCATTCAATATCCATAGCTTTTAAATAGTGCCTTCCGTTTTCTGTCAAAGAATAATATTTCCGGGGAGGAAGCCCCTCCGCCGAATCCTTCCAGACAGATTCCAGATACCCTTCCTTCTGCAGCCTCCGCAGCAGCGGATACACCGTACTCTCCGTAGAAGCAATGATCGGATACCGGTCAAGCTTCTGCAAGATCTCATATCCATAACAAACACGCTTATCCAACATCATCAGCACGCAATACTCCAGCGTCCCCCGCACGATCTGCGACTTCCACTTCTCCAGATCCATAAATGCCCTTCACCTCCTGTACTTACCTATGTACATCGTACTGCATAGTATATAAAATGTCAACAGTATATCGGAAAAATAAAGCTGTCCATGTCTCCATCAACCCCTCATTGTAAAATCCCCCAAAACGTGATACCATAGACTTACTAAGATACCAACACATCCAGGGGGAAACAATATGTACCGTGTACTTTTAGTAGACGACGAAATCCTGGTCCGCGATGCCATAAAAGAGAACATCGACTGGGCCGCAATAGACTGTGAACTGGTGGGAAGCTGCCAGAACGGCCAGGAGGCCGCAGAATTTGTAAAATCCAATCCGGTGGATATCGTCCTCACCGATATCCTGATGCCCTATATGGACGGCATGGAATTAAGCCACTTCCTTCACGACAACTATCCGGATGTAGTGATCGTGATCTTCAGCGGATTCGGTGAATTTGAATATGCAAAAAAGGCCATTCAATATAATGTCAGCGAATATATCTTAAAACCCATCACAGCCATGGAGCTGACCACGGTCCTGAACAAAATGAAAGAAAAGGTGGACCAGCGGAAAAAAGAAAAAGTAAAGCTGGAAAAGCTTACGAAGGCTTCGGAAAATTACCGGAAAAACGCCCAGGTGATCCGTTCCAAGGCGATCGAAGGCCTGGTCACCTGTTCCAAGGATATCGGAGAAAGCCTGGAGCAGCTCCGGGGGATGGGGATAGAGCTGAACGCTTCCAATTATAAAGTCGCCATCCTCGACATAGATATTTATTCGGAGATCTGTCAGATCGACACGGAAAAAAGACAGGAAAGCGCTTTGATGGCTTTTGTGCTTTTTAATATCAGCGATGAACTGGTAAGCAGGGAAAACGCCGGTTTTGCTTATCAGGAAGGAAGCAACCGGGTATGCATCCTTTTCCAGGGCGTGCGCAACAGAGAGGCGTCCGAGAGGATCCGGTCCATATGCCGGGAGATCAAACAAAAGGTAAAAGAGGTCATAGGGATCGAGGTCTCCGTGGGCATCGGCAAATGGGTGCGTTCCCTGAACGAGCTTGTAGATTCCTATGAGACGGCGGAGAAGATCATACAGCACAGATATCTGCTGGGAGGAAACCTCCTCCTGGACGAACAGGATCTGAAGGCGGAGACAGGAATCTCCCTGTATGACACGCTGGAGCAACTGACAGATGCTTTGAAGACAGGAAAGCGGGAAAGTATGCAGCGCAGTCTCTCCCAGATAGAAGAATGCATTAAAAAATCCTATGTGGAGAAGAGCCGGGCCTGCATGTATCTTGAACAGACCATCCGGGCCATTACAAATTCTTACAGGTCGGTATCTTCCCAGATGGAAGATTATGATGCGAGGAAGGAGACTCTGCTGCAGCAGGTGACCGAACAAAAAACCTTTCATCAGGCCATTGGCCTGGTAAAAGAATATGCAGAGCAGGTCTTTGAGAAAATGTCATCCATAAATAGTACCAGCGGCCAGCGCCAGGCACTGCTCGCCCTGGACTATATCCATAATAATTATATGGATCCGGATCTCAGCCTGAACAGCCTTTGTTCCTACTTAAATATCAGCACCAGTTATTTCAGCACCATTTTTAAGGAAGTAACAGGGGAGACTTTTATGGAAGTCCTAATCGATACCAGAATGAAAAAGGCAAAAGAACTTTTGGAAAACACAACGATGAAAAATTATGAGATAGCGGAGAAGGTGGGCTTTTCCGACCCTCACTATTTCGGGATTTCCTTTAAAAAGATGACAGGAAAAACACCTACGGAATATGCCAGGGAGTACCGCAGATGAAAATGAACAACATTCATACCAGAGTCCTGGGAAAATTCAAGAGCATCCAAAGCGCCATCTTTATGGCGCTTTCCATACTGGTCCTCTGTGCGGTCATCGTGGTGACGGCGGTGTCCCTGCAGTATACCCGGTCCTCGATCTTCGAGAACTCTGTTATGTATACCCAGACGATCATCAACCAGATGAACCAGAATATTGATTCCTATATTAATTACATGGAAAATATCGCGTCTCTGGTATCCGGCGGAGAGGACGTCCAGGAGGTGCTGTTCCGGGAGGATTCCGGTTCGGAGAGCAGGAACCGCCTGAAGGATCAGTTCCATACCATTCTGGAAGGCCGGGAAGATATTAAAAATCTGGGTATCCTGAAGGTGGCCGGAAATGCTTTAATCAACGACGGCACGGAGGAGATCAATCCCAACCTGGATATTTCCAGGCAGGAGTGGTATGAAAAGGCCATTGAGGCGGATGGAAAGTCCGTCCTTACCTCGTCTCACGTGCAGCATGTGGTAAAAGGGGAAAGGCCATGGGTGATCACTCTGACTGAGTCGATCAAAAACGCGGATGACCCGGAAGACAGCTCGGGGGTGTTCTTTATCGACCTGAATTACAGCGCCATCAGCGAGCTGTGCGACCAGAACAGTGTGAGCGACACAGGGTATGTGTTTATCGTGGACCAGGACGGGAACATTGTCTATCATCCTCAGCAGCAGCAGCTCTACAATGAACTGCAGACGGAAAACATCAGCCTTGTGATGGAATCCACGGAGGATACCTTCCAGGTCAAAAACGGATCGGAGGAGCGGATGTATACCCTTTCCCGTTCAGAGAAGACCGGCTGGACAGTAGTGGGCTGCATCAATGTAGAAGAACTGCTGCGGACCAGCAACCAGGCCCGGAGCATTTACCTTGTGACGGCCATCGTCCTGATCATCGTTGCCCTTTTGATCTCCAGCCTTATCGCCCGCAATATCACACTGCCGATCCAGCGCCTGCGGGATTCCATGGCGAAGGTCCAGAAGGGAGATTTTGAGACGGCGGATGTAGAAGTGCTTACGGAAAATGAGATCGGAAGCCTTACCAGATCCTTCAATGTGATGACCCACCGGATCCGGGAACTGATGGAGCAGAATATCCATGAACAGGAAGAAAAGCGCAAGAGTGAGCTGAAGGCGCTCCAGTCCCAGATCAATCCCCATTTCCTGTATAATACCCTGGACGCTATCATCTGGATGGCCGAAGGAAAGAAAAACGAAGAGGTAGTCCTTATGACGGCGGCCCTGGCCAGGCTCCTGCGCCAGAGCATCAGCAATGAGGATGAGCTGGTATCCATCGGCCAGGAGATCGAGTATGCCAGGAGCTACCTGACCATACAGAAAATGCGGTATAAGGACAAGCTGGAGTTTCAGATCGAGGCGGAGCCGTCCATTCTGGCGGTGCAGATCATCAAGCTGGCACTCCAGCCGATCATAGAAAATGCGATCTATCACGGACTGAAATATAAGGAGAGCAAGGGACTTCTGATCGTCAGAGGTTATGAAAAGGAGGAGGATGTGATCCTGGAGATCATAGACAACGGAGTGGGAATGGATCAGGAGAAGCTGGAACATATTTTTGACAGACATAAGGTGAATTATCACTCCAATGGTGTAGGCGTGTACAATGTCCAGCAGCGGCTGCGGCTGTACTATGGAAGCGGCTACGGGATCAGCTATGAGAGCAGGGAAGGAGAGGGCACCACTGCCACCATCAGGATCCCCAAGAGAAGGGAGGCGGATCATGAAGAAGCATAAAAAACGGCTGATGCTCCTGGCGGGGGTTCTGGTCCTGGCCTGCGGGGCGTTTGTATGGAATTTTTTCTTCCGGCAGCCTGCGGACAAAGAGCAGTGGTCTTTGATCTATGTGCCGAAAACAGAGGATGGTACCAATGATTTCTGGACCTCACTGATCTCCGGCACAAGAATGGCGGCCAAAGAATATAATATTTCTCTGGAAGTCCTGGCGCCGGATGCGGAGCAGAATGTGGAACTCCAGAATGAGCTCATAGAGGAGGCGGTCTTAAAAAAACCGGATGCGCTCCTGGTCTCTCCCTCCAGCTTTACAGAGTCTGCGGGCATTCTGGAGGAGGCAAAGAAACAGGGGATCCGGATCGTATTTATCGATTCTTATATGGAGGAAGACCTCCAGGATCTCACCGTTGCCACAGATAACCTGGAAGTGGGCAGAAAGCTGGGGGAATATGCAGGGACTCTTCTGACGGAAGACTCCAAGATCGCCGTGGTGGGACATGTGCAGGGCGTTTCTACGGCGATCGAACGGGAAGAGGGCTTCCGGGAGGGCCTTGGAGAGAAGGAGAAAAATATCGTAGACGTGGTATACTGTGATTCCATGTACGAAAAATCCTACCGCCTCACCATGGAGCTGATGGAAAAGTATCCGGACCTGGAGATGATAGCCGGACTTAATGAATATTCTTCTGTGGGGGCCGCAAGGGCGGTAAAGGACGCGGGAGCCCAGGACCGGATCCGTGTGGTGGGAGTGGACAGCTCCCAGGAGACAGTGGACCTTATGGAAGAGGGGATCTTCAGCGGGATCGTGGTACAGAAAGCCTTTAAAATGGGCTATGTAGGCGTGAGGGAGACCGTCCGCCTGTTAAATGGAGAAAAGGTGGAAAAAAACATCGATTCCGGCTGTGAACTGGTGACTCCTGAGAACATGTATGCCAGCGAGATCGAGAAGCTGCTGTTCCCTTTTGACAGCGCAAAGACCCAGGATGAGGGGAAATAGTGAATAATGTCTGAAAAAGGTTAAAATTTTACGGTACCGTAATTTTTTAACCTTTTTTTGGAAGATATTCTATTACAATTCCACCCGGTTTCACGTTATTATAGAGAAAACGCAAATGCGTTATATGTGCAAAACGTTAGGAGGGTGAAAAATTGGAAAAGCTGAAACAAAATCCAATTGTGAAGAAACTTGGCCTGAACAGGATCCTGCTGGTCTGCATCCTGGTTTTGATGTTTGCGGCGTTCAAGGTAGTCCTGGGAAGTAAGTTCCCGGTAATGGACAGTATCCGTTCCACCTTGAATTACGTATACTTCCTGGGCTTTCTTTCACTTGGTGTTACATTTGTAATCGCCACCGGCGGTATAGATTTCTCTATCGGGCCGGTAATGTTCTGTTGTGCCCTGATCTCCGGATACTGCATGGTCAGCTACGGAGTTCCATGTCCGGTAGCCATGATCCTGTGTGTGCTGATCGGTCTGGCATTCGGAACCTTTAATGGATGGATGGTATCTTATATGTCGGTTCCGCCGTTCATTATTTCCATGGCGTCCATGAACATCGCAAAAGGTATTGCCTCTGTGTTCACCAAGACACAGTCTGTCAGCTGGCCTCAGAGTTCTGATCCGGTGAACGGCTGGTTCAGAAACATTGTATCCTACAATGGCTTTCCGGTAGGACTCATTATTTTCCTGGCTGTGGCAGTGCTTTGCGGTTTTATCCTGTTCAACACAAAACCTGGACGTTATATCCTTTGTCTTGGATCCAACAGTGAGGCGGTTCGTCTTTCCGGTGTTAACACAAGGAAGTGGCGGATGCTCGCTTACATGATCTGTGGATTCTTGGTAGGGATCGCTGCATTGTTCTTTGTTGCTACATATACCACCGTTCAGCCTGGTTACGGCGACCAGTACAACAACGAAGCCATCGCGGGCTGTGTAATGGGCGGTACATCCATGGTCGGCGGACTTGCTTCCGTTGGCGGTACAGTGATCGGCGTGTTCATCATTTCTCTTCTTCAGCAGGGGATCATGGCATTCGGTCTTGGCAAAGGCCAGCAGATGATCATCACAGGTATCATTGTTATCGTAGCTGTTTACGTTGACGTTTCTGCAAGACGCAGAAAGAACTGATCGAAGGGAGGATGAGACAATGGGTGAAGTTATTTTAACTATGAAGGACATTGATAAGTCCTTTCCTGGCGTTCATGCCCTGGATCACGTTAACTTCGAAGTAAAACGCGGTGAAGTACATGCGCTCATGGGAGAAAACGGTGCCGGAAAATCTACCCTTATGAAGGTTCTTACCGGTATCTATCAGAAAGACTCCGGTTCGATCACATATAAAGGAAAGGAAGTAGCCTTCCACAATACCAGAGAAGCGCAGGACGCAGGTATCGTGATCGTGCATCAGGAATTAAATATGGTGGGCGACCTTACAGTGGCACAGAACATCTTCATCGGCCGCGAGCCAAGAAAGGGATTCCGGATCGATGACAAGAAAATGATCGAGGATTCCAAGAAGCTTTTCCAGGATCTTCATATTGAGATCGACCCGAGAGAAAAAATGAACAACCTGACAGTAGGCAAGCAGCAGATGTGCGAGATCGCGAAGGCGATTTCCCATAAGGCAGAGGTTATCATTTTCGATGAGCCTTCAGCAGCGCTGACAGAAAAAGAGATTGCGGATCTCTTTGAAATCATTAAAGACCTTCGCAGCAAAAATCTCGGAATTGTTTATATTTCCCACCGTATGGACGAGATCAAGGTGATTACGGACCGTGTAACGGTTATGCGTGACGGCGGTTATGTAGGAACTTTGATCACAGCGGAAAGTACTAAGGAAGACATCATCAACATGATGGTTGGACGTGTGATCTATGAGGATCCCAAGCAGCACAGCATGGTTCCGCCGAATGCTCCGGTAGTTCTCAAAGTGGAACATCTGAACGCGGGCAAGATGGTGCAGGATGTAAGCTTCGAACTGAGAAAGGGAGAAATCCTGGGCTTCTCCGGACTGATGGGCGCAGGACGTACCGAGACTGCGAGAGCATTGTTCGGAGCGGATCCGAAAGAGAGCGGCAAGATCTCCATCATGGGAAAAGACGGACAGCTCCACGAAGTGACCATCAACAGTCCGCAGGATGCTGTTAAATACGGAATCGGTTATCTGTCTGAGGACAGAAGAAGATATGGCTGTGTGGTACAGAAATCTGTAACGGAAAACACAACCCTGGCTACCATGGAAGAATTCACAAGTGGTCTGGTCATTCAAAAAGGAAAAGAAAAACAGGTTACTGAGAAATATATTCAGGAGCTGGCAACCAAGACTCCGTCTGCAGATCAGCTGGTAGTTAATCTTTCCGGAGGTAACCAGCAGAAGGTGGTTATCGCCAAGTGGCTGACCCGCAACAGTGAGATCCTGATCTTCGACGAACCGACCAGAGGTATTGATGTTGGTGCCAAGAACGAAATCTACAAGTTAATGAACAGACTGGCAGCGGAAGGCAAATCAATCATCATGATTTCTTCTGAGATGACAGAGGTTCTCCGAATGAGTGACCGTATCATTATCATGTGTGAGGGTAAGGTGACAGGAGATATCGATATTTCCGAAGCAACCCAGGAAAGCATCATGGATAAGGCTACACGGAATATCAATTAAGGAGGAAAGTCATGACTAGGAAGAAAAAAAGTATTTTAAGTGATCAAAGATTTATTGTTTTACTGGTTGTTATTATACTGGCCGGTATATTCTCCATACTGAGTAAAGAGTTCAGGCAGTACACGACACTTTTAAGTATGTTGGATTTCTCATACTATGATCTTCTGATGGCGATCGGTGTAACCTTCCCTCTTATCACAGGAGGTGTAGACCTGTCCATCGGAACCGGTATGGTGTGCTACGCATTGATCGCCGGAACTATGGTAAGAAGTCATGGATGCCCTGTTTTAGTAGCGATGCTGCTCTGCGTTGTTCTGGGTGTTCTTATCGGCCTCCTGAACGGCGTTCTGATCGGAGTTATGAATCTTCCTCCGTTCCTGGCAACTCTTTGTACCTGTATGATCACCCGAGGTCTTGGCTCCCTTTACAGCGCTACGCCATGGCCCACACTGACCCAGGAAGGCGGATGGTTCCATTCCATCTTTAAGCTGACCATAGGGACCGGAAGAAGCGCAGACCGTTATCCCCTTGGATTTTTGTGGATGATCCTTCTGGTGCTGCTGATGGAATTCGTGCTGAACCATACAAAATTCGGACGCTATACCATCGCTATCGGCTCCAACAAGGAAGCTGCAGCACTTTCCGGTATCAATGTAAAATTCTACCATGTAATGGTTTATGTGGTATGCGGTCTGTTCACAGGTCTTGCATCCATCGCTTATGCGGCGGTTACCCCAACCGTTCAGCCCGGTACAGGCGCCGGCCTTGAGATGGACGCCATCGGCGGTGTATTCGTAGGCGGTGTTGCCGCATCCGGCGGATACGGCTCCGTACTTGGAACCTTTGTAGGTATCTTCGTGATCATGCTCTTAAAGACTGGTCTGCCCTACATCGGACTGCAGGCAAACTGGCAGCAGATCATCACCGGCATCGTATTGATCGTAGCCGTATTGATCGATATCCTGAAAGAAAAGAAAAGATAATACAGCAATAACTATCTAATGTATGTGAAACGCCGGGCGTTTCCGCCCGGTGTATCATCATAAAACTATATAATTAAGGAGGACGAAGAAAATGAAAGTAAGAAAACTGATCGCGTTAGGACTTTGCGCTGCAATGGTATCAACCATGACAGTTGCACCTGTTCTGGCTGAAGAGGAAGCTGCAACAGAAGAGGCAGCAGCTGAGGAGACCACAGAAGAGGAAGCTGCAGAAGAAACAACAGAGGAAGCAGCAGCTGAGGAAACCGCAGAAGAAGCTACAGATGATGCAGCTGCAGCAGAAGATCCGACCGCTCAGTTCGAGGGACTGGTAGCAAACGAAGCATATGAGTTCCCGATGATGGTTAAATCCTTCCAGTCTACATACTGGGATGCAGCTCAGGAAGGTATGAAGATGGCAGCTGACGAGTTAGGTGTTACCTACACCGCTCAGGGACCAAACAGTGAGTCCGATATCGCTGACCAGGTTAACATGATCAACACCGCTATCAGTGCAGATCCTGTTGGTTTAGGTCTGGCTGCATGCGATACTTCTTCCGTACAGGATGCTCTTCAGACATGTCTGGATAAGGGAATCCCGGTAGTTACCTTCGATACTGGTATCGCAGATGCTCCGGAAGGCTCTGTAGTTTGTGAAGTTGCTACAGACAACGTACAGGCTGGTTCTGTTGCAGCAGAAAATATGTATCCGGCAATCAAAGACGTGATCGCAAACGCTGAAGGTCAGGTTATCATCGGCGAGATCAACCAGGATGCAACTGCTCTGAATATCCAGCAGCGTGGTACCGGCTTCATCGACAAGATGATCGAGCTGATCCAGGCAGACGGAAAGACCGTTGCAGTTACAGGTAATGAGTTCTATGTAAACGCAGCAACAGGTGCAGACGCAGACGCTGAAAGCGCAGACGTTGTGATCCAGGTAGCTGTACCGGCACAGACAACTGTAGAGCTTTGCTCCACAGAGGCACAGGCAATCCTTTCTCAGGAAAACTGTATTGCAGTATTCGGCTCCAACCAGGTTGCAGCAGAAGGTGTTATCGCAGCTAACGCAAACCTGAACGTTCTTGGTTCTGACGCAGCAAACGGCGATGTTATCGGTGTTGGTTTCGATGCTGGTTCTATCATTAAGGGCGCTGTACAGGATGGAACATTCATCGGTGCTGTTACTCAGTCTCCTCTGATGATGGGCTACTACGCAATCTACGCTCTTACCGCAGCAGCTAACGGACAGGAACTGGTTGACGTTCCTACCGAAGGTTACTGGTATGACGCTACAAACATGGAAGACGAGTCCATCGCTCCGAACCTGTATGACTAATTAGCAAATACAGATTCAAAAGTGTATTACTGACATGATTTAAAATCAGGAGGGCATCCCGGAGAACCGGGATGCCCTTTTTAAACCGGGCTGCGGCGGATTTTTTAGAAAGCTTGTGCATATTTCTTGCCGTAACCCATGAAAATATGGTATTATTAGAAACAAGGGATTAAGCGGATCGGAAGCGGTTCGTGAAAAACTAACAAATTGAGGAGGTTTTAAAATGGCTACATATTATTTAGCAGTAGACATCGGCGCATCCAGCGGACGCCACATTTTAGGACATATGGAAGACGGAAAGATGGTACTGGAGGAAGTGTACCGCTTTGAAAACGGCATGGTCAAAAAAGACGGAGAGCTGTGCTGGGAATTTGACCGTCTGTTTACAGAGATCAAAAACGGCCTGAAGAAATGCAAGGAACTTGGCAAGGTTCCGGTAAGCATGGGCGTAGATACATGGGGCGTTGACTTCGTACTCCTTGATAAAGACGAAAAAGTACTTGGAAATACCGTAGGTTATCGTGATCACCGTACAGAAGGGATGGACGAGGAAGTATACAAGATCATCTCTCTGGAAGACCTTTATGCAAGGACCGGTATCCAGAAAGCGATCTTCAATACTGTATATCAGTTAATGGCAGTAAAGAAAACCCATCCGGAATACCTGGAGCAGGCAGAGACCCTTCTGCATGTGCCGGATTATTTCCATTATCTCCTTACCGGACAGAAGACCAATGAATATACAGAAGCCACTACCGGCCAGCTTGTAAACCCATATACCAAGGATTGGGACTACGAACTGATCGATATGCTGGGCTATCCGAGAAAAATCTTCCAGAAGCTGATCATGCCGGGCACCAGCATCGGACACCTTACCGAAGAAGTAAAGAATGAGATCGGATTTGATCTGGAAGTTGTAGCGCCCGCTACCCATGATACCGGTTCTGCTGTTCTTGCCGTACCGGCAAACGACGACGACTTTATCTATATCAGCTCCGGAACCTGGTCCCTGATGGGCCTGGAAAGAGAGACTCCGGACTGCTCCAAGAGAAGCTGCGAACTGAACCTGACCAACGAAGGCGGGTACGCAGGACGCTTCCGCTATCTGAAAAATATCATGGGCCTGTGGATGATCCAGTCCGTACGCCATGAATTTGACGATAAATACAGCTTTGCAGAGATCTGCTCCATGGCAGAGGAAGCAAAAGACTTCCCGTCCAGAGTAGACGCAAACGACGAATGCTTCCTTTCTCCGGACAACATGACCGAAGAAGTAAAAGACTACTGTCGCAGGACCGGACAGAAGGTTCCGGAAACATTAGGCGAGATCGCCACAGTGATCTACACCAGCCTGGCAGAGTGCTACGCCAAAACTGCCAAGGAACTGGAAGAGATGACAGGAAGGACCTATAGCCGCATCCATATCGTAGGCGGCGGCTCCAATGCCGGATACCTTAACGAACTGACCGCCAAGGCCACCCGCAAAGAAATCCATGCAGGCCCGGGCGAGGCAACTGCCATCGGAAACATCACTGCACAGATGCTGAAAGCCGGCGAATTCGGTTCCATCGAAGAAGCAAGAAATGTGATCCACGAATCCTTCGATGTAAAGATCTACCACGCAGAATAATCTGCCAGACCGATCCTGCATCTAAAATCGCTTTCCGACCAAATTTTATACACATATTCACAGAAGCGGGATGCTGCATGCAGCATCCCGCTTCCTGTCTATTCCTTACAAAAACTGTTTCCGGTATTCCGGCGGCGAAATATGAAACCTCTTGTGGAAGATTTCGAAAAATTCCTCCGCGTCCCGGTACCCGCATTTCTCTACGATCTGATAGATATTTACCTTCGGGTCCCCCAGCATTTCTACCGCTATATTCAGCCTTCTTTCCTGGATAAAGCTTTCACAGCTCCGTCCGGTCCGGCTCCTTATATGGCAGCCAAACTGTTCCTCGGAATATTGAAAATGAGCGGCGATATCCTTAAGGCTGTCCTTCATACAGTGGGAGGTAAGATATTCAACCATATAATGTGTCTGTGCATCGATGCCGCAGTAGCTGAATTCCTCCGCGCTGATCAGATAGGAGAACAGCAGAAGGAAAAAGCCTTCCAAGGCAAAGGACTGATGAAACCCGTTATCCGCATACTCCTGTATGATCGACGTCAGGATCGACTGTGCGTGGAGACTGTGGCCCAGAGAGAAGAAAATATAATTGTTGTCAACGGGACTGGTCCCCCTGAAAAAGTCGGAGATCAGATTCTCTTCCTGGATAAAAGCCTTCAGGGTCCGGTCGAACAGCTCCGGATTCAGACAGAAGTTGATCATCAGAGTGTCCGGCTGCTGATATTTAAGAGAATGGACCGCATCCTTATTCAGAAAAACAAGGTCTCCCGCAGCCATATAGATCTCATTGTCGTCGATCACATTGATGAGAGAGCCGCTGCATACATAATTCAGTTCAAAATAAGTATGCGTGTGGCTGGGAAAATCACTGGTCACATTATGGGTAAGGATATAAAGGTTCTCATTCTCCGGAAGCTTTTTGGAAAGCTGATGGAGGTTCTGGATATTATACAGATCCTGAGTCAGCTTCTGGCTGTAGCTTAAAAGTGTTTCCGGAGAGACCGCGGCGGAAGCGCCTCCCCTCTGATCCGACACAGAAATAAGAGGGAAAAAAGGCTTGTCTTCATGGCCTGCGGAATTGTGGATATATGGACTCTGGTATTCTTTCTGGGCGGGGATCCGGATCTGTACCTCGGTCCCCATACCGGGCATGCTGGAATAAGACAGCCCGTATTCCTTTCCGTACAGGATCTGCAGCCGCCGGTGGGTATTATATACGGCGATATTGGTCCCCTTGGAAGAGGTATTTCCTGTGCCGGAAATGATCTGGGAGAGCTTCTCCGGAGGGATGCCCACCCCGTCGTCCGAGATCAGAAGGACAATGTCCTCATCCTCCATCCAGCCGGTGAGGACAATGGTGCCGGTTTTGCTGTCTTTTTCCAGGATGCCGTGAAGGACGGCATTTTCAATGACCGGCTGCAGGGTGAGCTTGGGGATCTGATATTCCATCAGCTCGTCCGGGATATCCGACACAAAGGAGATGCTGTCGTGATAGCGCATATTCTGCAGGCGGATATAGATGGAGACATGCTCTTCCTCCTGGGCGATGGTGCTGATGCTCTTTTTGCGGCTCAGGGTCAGCTTATAAAACCGGGAAAGATTCTGTACGGCGCTGCTTACCTCGTCTGTACGTCCCTGCTGGGCAAGCCAGTTGATCATATCCATGGTATTATAGAGAAAATGGGGATTGATCTGTGCCTGCAGGGAATTGAATTCCGCGATGCGCAGCTCCTCGGCGGCTCTTGCCTGATCCTCGATCAGCCGGCTCATCTTCCTTGTCATATAGTTATAGGTATCGATCAGGTCGCCGATCTCATCGTGGGTGACCGGACTTTCCATGGGAACAGGAGGGCCCTGGCGGATCTTCTGCATCTGGCTGATGACAGAAGAGATCCGGTTGGTGATGGAATGAGCAAGGATATTGGCAAAAACAACAGCCAGGATCAAAAAGGCAATATACCAGAAAATATACTGCACCATAAGATTATTGCTCTGCTCGATCAGCGGCCTGGAAGGAAGAATGGTGACCATGAACCATCCGGGCTGGCTGATCCGGTAAAAGCTGGCGTATACTTTTTCGTCCAGAATACTCCGTTCGATAAAATTGTTGGAGGACATGACGGATTCCTCAATAGATTCATAGCCGATCCAGTAAATACCGGAAAGGGAACGGTCAGAGGAGGCAACCAGAGAATCCCGGTCATTTACGATATAGGAAACGCTTCCCTCCAGACCCAGGTTTTCCGACAGGATCGCGTTGATCTCATCGGAGGAATAGTAGACCGCCGCATAGCAGGTCAGAGGAGTTCCCTCATGATAAAGAGAGATCGGCCATATATAGGCCATATCCCCGTATTCCTCCTGCTCGATGGCGCCAAGATAAAAGGAAGGGCAGTAGAGCTCCTGGATATTGGAATTTCCCTGGAAAATACCGTGCCAGTAGGTACCCCTGGCCTGGCTCATGGGAGCGAAGATCTCCTTTGTGGAGGGATAGGTAAAAAGCGGGTTATTTTCACTGGGAAGATCCAGATAGATCCGAATGGCGGTGATGAGCTCCCCGTCCGTCAGGACGTCTACCTCCTTTTTGAATTCTTCGGCCAGGGCGGAAGACGCCAGGGAGGAAAAGGAGTCGTGCACAGGCATATGGAATAAGGTGTCGAAAAAGGTGAGCTCGGAAAGCCTGTCGCTGGTATCCTTTACCTTCTGCACCGTCTCCTCGATGATGGGAGAGGTCTTGGCAGAGGCGTCCTGCTCCTGCTGTATGGTATAAGAGACCACCATATCATAAAGCCGGTTGTAAAAGAAAAAACCAAACATCAATACAGGAATGGTTACCGCGATGACCAGGGCAAGGGTGAACTTGGCCTGGAGGGACATGTCCCGGTAATGTTGTGTGAGCGCAGTAAAACGATCTTTCATTGTGTCATTTTCTCCCTGTATTCAGACGGGGAAAGCCCGCTGTATTTCTTGAAGCTTTTTCCGAAGTAGTTTCCGTCGCTGTAGCCTACCTTGGAAGAGATGTCCGAGATCTTGTAACGGGGATCTTCCAAAAGCTGCTTGGCCCGTTCCATCCGGTACTCGGTAAGGTACTGGTTCAGGGTCTGCCCGGTCTCGTTTTTAAAGAAGGTGCACACATAAGAGGCGGAAAGGAAAACGTGGGAACTGATATCCTTCACGGACAAGGTCTCATGCATATAATTCTGGCTGATATATTCCTTGATCAGGAAGATCGTGGGGTGCTCCTGACGGGTTTCCTCCGCGCTTTTAAAGAAATCCTCCGTCCGCTCTTTGAGGATCTGATGAAGATCCAGAAAGGAAAAACATCCCACCATAACGTCTACGATATTTTCCTGCTCTTTGGAGGGACCGGGGATTTTTAGCTGCTTCCGGGCGCTTTCTATGGAAAGAAGCAGTTTATAATACAGGTCCTTGGCCTGATTCTGTAAAAGAGAATGGTTTTTATAAAAATATGCCTCCAAAAGCTTCAGGATCTCGCTGCAGGAGCTGCGGTCCTTTGCAGTAAGGGCTTCCCTGAAATCACTTTCCAGAGAAGAGGGAAGAGAAACGCCGGGATTGTTGGGCAGGCTTTCTAAAAGCTCTCCATAAAGAAAGAAATTGCAGGGAAAGAAAAAGCTGCTCTGGAGAAGGATCACGGCAGAGGCATAGGAACGGCAGGCTCTGTGAACGCCCACGGCGGTCTCGCCGGCGGCAAGGAAATATTTCCCCGCAGCCTCATACTGGCTTCCCAGAAAATGTCCGATCCTCTCAAGGACAGAGGAAGACGGACGGTTCTGGCCGTACACAAAATAAACGAGATAGCGGAGCCTTTTTTCCACATAAATACAGTTCATATGAAGGCCGGCCAGAAAATCCTGGAATTTATGCAAGTGTTCCCTTTTTAACGGCTCGTCGGAATCGGAAGCCGTATCCATCTGTACGATAAAGGTGGTAAAGCAGGTGCCGGCATTCCAGTTAAGAGAAAGCTCCCCCCAGAGATGCTCGATGATCTCTTTGTTGGCGCCGAAGGGGACCGTTAGCTGCAGGGCAAGGCGGGAGGCGGTTTCCATGGAATGCAGGGTCTCTCCGTGATGGAGGCGCTGTTTTTCCAGATACAGATCCTTCGCCTCCAGGACGGCGTCCCGGATCTCCTGGGGATTTAAAGGCTTTTCAATATAATTTACCGCTTTCAGCTTAATGGCGGCCTTTAAATATTCCTTGTCAGAATAGCCACTCATAAAAATAGGGACAGAATCCGGAAGGATCGTCTCCAGCCTCTCCAGCATGGTGATGCCGTCCATGCGGGGCATACGCACATCGCAGAGGATGATCTCCGGCTTAAAGCGGCGGGCGGTCTCCAGGCCGTGGAGCCCGTCGTCGGCTTCCAGGACCTGGCTGATGCCCAGGGAAGCCCAGTCAATGGAAGAGACCACTCCGGTACGGGTGAGCTCTTCGTCGTCAACGATCAATAATTTCATAGGTACTCTCCAGTGTGAAAAACATCCGCAACAGTTGCATTTTCCTAGATTTTAGCACAAAATGCCCGGGATTACGAGAAAAAAGGGGCGTTATTTGTGCACTTAACTGGAAAATATTTTACCCTGATTCCAAAAATATTCCCATTTCCCAAAATACACCCCGATGATAAAATAAACATGATCAAAAAAGAAGACAGAAAAAAAGGGAGGAGAAAGAGCCGTGTCTGAATATGTTCTTGAGTTAAAAGGCATTACCAAGATTTTCCCGGGCGTTAAGGCGCTGAACAACGTGCAGTTCCAGTTAAAGCCCGGCGAAGTTCATGCGCTTATGGGTGAAAACGGCGCTGGTAAATCTACTTTTATCAAAGTAATCACCGGCGTACATAAGGCGGAAGAAGGCGAAATGTTCTTAAACGGACAAAAGGTGGACTTCAAAGGCCCCAAGGATGCCCAGGCGGCGGGGATCGCAGCCGTATACCAGCATCCTACGTCATATCCGGATCTGACTGTTGCAGAAAATATTTTTATGGGCCATGAGATCGTGAAGAACAGGATGATCCAGTGGAAAGCCATGAACGCAGAAGCAAATAAGCTCCTTAAGGATCTGGACGCAGATTTTGACGCTACGGCAGAGATGGGCACCTTGAGTGTGGCCCAGCAGCAGATGGTAGAGATCGCCAAGGCGATGTCCACAAATGCGCGCATCATTATTCTCGACGAGCCCACAGCGGCACTGACAAGATCCGAATCAGAGAAGCTTTACACCCTTGTTGATAAGCTGAAAGCAGATGGGGTTTCCATCATATTCATTTCCCACCGTTTTGAGGATATGTACCGTCTGGCATCCAGAGTTACGGTATTCCGTGATTCCCAGTACATCGGCACCTACGATGTGGACGGGATCACCAATGCGGACCTGATCAAGGCCATGGTCGGCCGTGAGATCACAGAGCTGTTCCCGAAACCGGATGTAAAGCCCGGAAAGGAAATGCTCCGTGTGGAGAATCTTTCCAGGATGGGATATTTCAAAAACGTTTCCTTCAGCGTAAGGGCGGGAGAGATCATCGGCCTTACCGGTCTGGTAGGCGCAGGCCGTACAGAGGTGGTGGAAGCGGTATGCGGCATCACCCATCCGGATTCCGGAAAGGTTTATCTGGAAAATGAGGAGATCCATATCAAACAGCCTTCCGACGCAATGGAAAAAGGTATCATCCTTCTTCCCGAGGACCGTCAGAAGGAAGGTCTGATCATGAGCTGGGGACTGGGAAGAAACGTAACCCTTCCTACCATCAGCAAATATGCAAAGTCCGGATTTAATGATGAAAAAACAGAAAGAGACATTTCTAAACAGCTTCTTGAGGAAGTAGATACAAAGGCAGTGGATATCTTCCAGCCGGCCAGCTCCCTTTCCGGAGGAAACCAGCAGAAGGTAGTGGTTGCTAAGGCTTTGAGCCAGGAGATGAAGGTAGTCATCATGGACGAGCCTACAAAGGGTGTGGACGTCGGCGCGAAATCCGAGATCTACGCCATCATGGGCGACCTGGCAAAGAAAGGCTACGCCATCATCCTGATCTCTTCGGAAATGCCGGAGATCCTGGGTATGGCGGACCGGATCATCGTTATGTGCAACGGCCGCAAGACCGGAGAGCTTTCCCGTGAGGAAGCGACACAGGAGAGGATCCTGGAACTGGCAATGGAAAAAGGAACAGGAAAGGGGGCCAACTAAATGGAAAAGAAATCTGTTTTAAAGAAGATCACAGGCTCTCGTGAAGCACTGCTCGCAGTGATCCTGATCCTGCTTTTCGTGATAGTCACAATCATCAGCCCGTCCTTTTTGACACCCAAGTCGATCATGGATATGCTGAAAAACAACGCGGTCACAATGGTCATGGCACTTGGTATGCTGTGCGTTATGCTGGTGGGCGGCATTGATATTTCCATCATGTCAACCCTGGCGCTTTCCGGAATGTCCATCGGTATGCTCTGGAAATATGAGCATATCTCCAACACATTCCTTACCTTTGTCATCGCTCTTGCCATCGGTACTGTCTGCGGATTCCTGGTAGGTCTGGTGATCTCCAGAGCGGACGTTCCGCCGATCATCGCCACTATGGGCTTTATGTACATCTACCGTGCCATGGGCTACCTGGTATCCAACAACGGCGAGTGGGCAAGCGCGGCTGCTCTTGGAACCTTTAAAGATTTTGCCACCAGCAGCTTTTTAGGGATCAACAACGTAGTCTGGGTGATCATCATCTGTTATGTGATCTTTTTCTTCTTTATGAAATGGACCAGACTGGGACGTAAGATCTACGCAGTAGGAAGCAATGCCGATGCGGCACAGGTTTCCGGTATCAATGTAAAGAACATCAAACTGATGGTTTATACCGTGATGGGATTTTTAGGCGGCCTTGGCGGAGCCCTTCAGGTTTCTGTTTACGCATCTGCCATGCCCGATATGCAGCAGGGCGGTGAAATGGATGTTATCGCAGCCTGCGTGATCGGCGGCGTCAGCATGAGCGGCGGCCGGGGTACTGTGATCGGCGCGCTCCTTGGTTCCCTGATCCTGGCTACCATCGCCAGAGCGCTTCCGCTGGTACCGTTCTTCGATCAGCTTTGGCTGAACACCATCAAGGGTGTTATCATCCTGGTGGTAGTTATGGTAAACGTAGTGCTGCAGCGTATCGCTGACAGGAATGCATTGAAGAGGAGGGAGATGTAATCATGGCTGGAAAATCTGGAAGAAGTATCAACAACGTGCCGGAAAGTTCCGTGAAACGGATCATATTCAGCTGGGAAGGCATTCTGGTCCTCCTGTTTATCGCGGTGAACATTTTCTGTGCGTTCTTTTCAGAATATTATAACCTGAGCAGTCTGCTCCGTCAGATGCCTGTCTATGTGGCTGAGGTATTCCTGATGATACCTATGGCGTACATACTGATCCTGGGTGAGATCGATATTTCCGTAGGCTCCATTGTTTGTCTGTCATCCACAATGGCCTGTATCGTGTGCAACACCAACGCACCCTTTATCCTGGTCGTTCTTACCGCTCTGGTGGTAGGAACCATCTGCGGATTCATCAACGGCTTTATCCTGACAAGATTCCAGGAACTGCCTCCGATGATCGTTACACTGGCAACACAGATCATCTTCCGCGGTATCGCCGAGATCGTTCTGGGCAGCGGCGGAAGTATCTCCGCCTCCAACACAGAGGGCTTCCTTCTCATCGGCGGAAAAGTAGGGCAGATCCCCTACATCCTGTTCCTGGTACTGATCCTTCTGATCATCTTCGCAGTGATCTTAGGCAAGGGAACATTCGGACGCAGAGTATATGCCATCGGTACCAACCGTCTGACCGCATACTACTCCGGGATCCATGTACAGAAGATCCGTCTTCTGATCTACACAGCCATGGGAACCTTCTCCGGACTGTGTGCCCTGTTCCTTCTGTCCACCTCCTACGGTGCCAACACCACCACAGGAAACGGCTATGAAATGGACGCCATCGCCATGGCAGTATTCGGCGGCATCCTTTCTACCGGCGGCAAAGGAAATCTGGCAGGCGGCGCGATCTCCGCATTCATCATTGTTTGTCTGCGTGTTGGTCTGGGACAGAGAAACATCCATCCCCAGGTTATCCTTCTTATCCTGGGCGTCCTGCTGATCGGTGCGGTGGCTCTTCCAAACATCATCAAGCAGGTGCAGAGAAGCGTAAAGAAATGATCGCTATTTTACAATAACACGTTAGCTAACCGTTCCGTGTCCAAACGGGACGGTTGCAAATAAAAACTATATTCCAAGGGAGGAAAACATCATGAACAAAAAAGTTATCAGCGCAATTCTTTGTGGATCCATGGTTCTTGCATCAGTAAGCCCGGTATTCGCTTCTGATGAAGGAATGACCATCGCTCTGGTTGGAAAATCAGCAGGAAACGCATTCTTCGAAGTATCTGCAGAGTCTTTCGTGGCAGCAGCAGAGGCTGAGGGAGCAACTGTAGACGTTGTTTATCCGGAAGCTGCTACCGCAGACGCACAGATCAGAGTTCTGGACAACCTGATCTCCCAGCAGCCGGATGCTATCTGCATCGCTGCAAACGACGTGAATGCTCTTCAGGCAAAACTGACAGAGGCTATGGACGCAGGCATCAAGGTATCTTCCTTCGACTCCGCTCCCAACAAGGACAGCCGTCAGGTATTCATCAACCAGACAAGCGTTGACCTGGTAGCACAGGCTCTTATGGACGCAGTTCTGGATATCACAGGCGGAGAAGGCCAGTGGGCGATCCTTTCCGCTACTTCTCAGGCAGCAAACCAGAACGCATGGATCGACGCTATGAAAGCTCTTATGGAAAGCGATGAGAAATACAGCGCACTGGAACTGGTAGAAGTTGCTTACGGCGATGACGAGCCGCAGAAATCTACAGACCAGACCGCAGCTCTTCTTCAGAAATACCCGGATCTGAAAGTGATCTGTGCACCTACCACTGTTGGTATCGCAGCAGCAGCTAAGTACCTTCAGGACAATGGTTCCACCTGCAAACTGACAGGTCTTGGACTTCCTTCTGAAATGCTTGAGTACACAGGCGATGACGACGCACATTCCTGCCCATACTTCTATCTGTGGGATCAGCAGGGCCTTGGTGAGCTGAGCGCTTACGCTACAATGGCTCTGGTAAACGGCGACATCACCGGTGCGGAAGGTGAAACCTTCACAGCAGGCGACCTTGGCGAGTACACCATCACAGCAGCAGACGACGGCGGCACAGAGATCGTTCTTGGCGATCCCCTTGAGTTCAATCCGGAAAACATCGAAGAGATGGCTGAGCTGTACTAATTTTCAGGTCAGAGTTGCAATAAGAAGCAAATAATGTTATCTTTGAGACGGGGCTTCGGCCTCGTCTCAAAGTGTATTCAGGGAGGAAACGATTATGATCAAAGGATTTAAAATGAAATTGTATCCGGGACAGGAAGCAGAATATGAAAGACGCCACAACCTGCTCTGGCCGGAGATGAAGGATATGATCCATGAGCACGGCGGAAAGAACTATACCATCTTTCTGGACAAAGAAACTTTGACCCTCTTCGGCTATATTGAGATCGAAGACGAGGAGCTCTGGGCAAAGGGAGCCGACACCGCTATCAACAGAAAATGGTGGGATTACATGGCGGATATTATGGAGACCAATCCGGACAACAGCCCGGTGAGCATTGACCTGAAGAACGTTTTCCATTTAGACTAAGGAGCAGACATGATCTTGTGGGTGATGACCGCGCTGTTCGCTCTTTTATCCGGAGTACTGCTCTCCGGCAGGGGCGGATTTCTGATCGCGGGATACAATACGGCAAGCAAGGCGGAAAAAGAAAAATACGATGAAAAAAAGCTCTGCCGCATCACAGGCGGGGGCATGGCAGTGATCACGATTCTTTTGTTTCTCATGGCTCTTTTTGGGGATGATATGCCTTACTGGCTGGAGGCTGCTGTTCCGGCGGTGATTCTTGTGGACATTGCAGTGATGATGATCCTTTTAAATATTAAAGGGAAAGCAAAACCGGGAAAGGACGGGAACAGGACAGCGGCCGGGGAGAAAAACCGGAATTCCGCCCTTGTGAAATGGGGAAGCGCAGGCTTTACGGTCCTGATCCTGGCTATCACTGCGGTGCTTTTGTTTACCGGAGAGGTAAAGGTAGCGGTACACGGAGAAGAGATCACTATTCAGGTATCCTACTGGCCGGATAAAGAAATCCCTCTTGAAGAGATCCAGTCTGTCACCTACGAAGAAAATGTTTCCTTCGGCCGGCGGACAAACGGTTTCGGGGGGATCCGGCTTCTGGCGGGGCATTTTGAGAATACGGAGTATGGAAAGTATCTCCTCTATGCCTACAAGCCCTGCAGCGCTTTGGTGGTCTTAAAGACCACGGAGGGGACCATAGGGGTAAACGCCCGGACGGAACAAGAAACAGAAGAATTGTATCAAATGTTAAAAAATGAGATATCATGAGAAATTTCGAGATTTCCAGATAAAAAAAGAGCCGGGTGGAAAAAATACGACTTTTCCCCGGCTCTTTTTGAAATACTGCTCAAAACCCGACATCTAATTTCGTCTAATATCACCAGTTTTTTTCTACAGAAGAATATGCTACAATAAATACAGATTTTAGATTAAATACAAAAGTTCTTACATATAGACACCATTCCTAAATTTCAAACCTGCGGATTTCCCGCTTTCTGGTTTTTTCATTTCTCAGGTATTCTCACCTTTTATGCCAATGATAAAATAAAATCTAATAAATATTCCCGGCCGGGATATTTTTTTATTGTCAGATTTCGTGGAATTGTCCGATCATATCTTTGATCCGGTCCATTTCCATATCCATATGAGAGATCGTCTGTGCGCTCTCAAGCAGGGCGTCGCTGATCGACTCATAGCCTTCCATCTGCTCGATCCCCTTTTTGTAACGGAGCTGATGCTCCAGTGTGGCCCAGAAATCCATTCCGATGGTACGGATCTGGATCTCCGCCCGCATCAGGGTTTTTCCCTTGGAAAAGAATACCGGCACGTCGACGATCATATGATAACTGCGGTAGCCGTTAGGCTTTGGATTCTTTATATAATCCCGTATTTCCACTACAGTGATGTCGTCCTGGCTGCTAAGAAGATCCGCTACGGTATAAATATCATCAATAAAGGAGCATACCACACGTACCCCGGCCACATCGTGAAGCTGGGTGCGGATGTTTTCCGGCGTGAAGTCATACCCCAGTTTCTGGAGCTTGCGGTAGATACTTTCCGGCTTCTTGATCCGGCTCTTGATGAAAGAAATGGGATTTCTCTTGTATTCTACGGAAAATTCATCGTCCAGGACTTCGCACTTGGTACGGATCTCCCGGATGGCGCAGCGGTACTGCATCATCAGGTCATTAAAACGGGAGGCATTGTCAATAAATTTCTGAGGGTCAGAAGATAACCATGGTTTCTCAGTGTGTTCTTCGTTCATTTTTCGTCACCCTTTCTAAGTGATTTCCTATGCTAATGATTATAATAGAAAAAAATAAATTTATCAAATTTGTATTGTAAATTTTATCTGATAAGGGTATGATACAAACAAAAGGGGAGAAAATATGTTTTTGTGAAAGGGGAGAGCAATATGCGGATCGCTGTTTTAATGGAAAATACCGCCCTGTCTGAGGAATTTAAATCCAGCCACGGGCTGAGTTTTTATATTGAGACAAAAAATCACAAAATACTTTTCGATATGGGGCCGGATGAGGGATTCCTTGCTAATGCAGAGCGCCTGGGGATCGACATCGGCGCGGTGGACATTGCCTTTTTGTCCCATGGACATTACGACCACGGGGGCGGATTGAAAGCCTTTTTTGAGGCCAATGACAAAGCAGAAGTACATATGCAGAAAAAGGCCTTTGGAGAATTTTACGCCCACGATCCGGACGGGACCATCCGGTACATCGGACTGCCGGAGGAACTAAAAGACCATCCCCGGATCGTACTGCATACAGGAGACTACAAGATCGATGGGAGCATTCAGGTATTTGCCGGCATCACAGGAAGGGAATATTATTCTCCTGCCAACGACAGACTGTTCCAGAGCATGAACGGCCATCACATACAGGATCTGTTTATGCATGAGCAGAACCTTTTATTAAAGGAAGGAAACAAGATCATCCTGATCGCCGGGTGCGCCCACAACGGGATCGTGAATATCATGAAAAAAGCAGAGACTTATGCGCCCGGAGGGATCGACTATGTTTTCGGCGGCCTGCACCTGAGAAAGGCCTACGATGATCCGGAAAAGGAAAAAGCTTTCTTAAGCGGTCTTGCCGCAAAGCTTTTAGAGAGCAGGAGCAGTTACTATACCTGCCACTGCACCGGAACACAAGCCTACGAAGGGCTCCATGAGAAGATGGGAGACCGGATCTGCTATCTGCCTGCAGGCAGCGTGATCCAGATCTGATCTTATGAATGTGGAAAGACAATAAGAGATTTTTTTTGAAATTTCTAAAAAGAGAAAAAATAACACTTGACATTTATAGATACGGGTGTTATATTTCAAGTAGAACAAAGGACGGTGGAGAGCGGATATTCCGGTCTCCTTCTCTTTTGCATCCGGAACCATTGACAAAATAGCGTTGAAGAGGGTGATGAGATTGAGCGCAAAAAGAGATTATTACGAAGTTCTTGGAATAAATAAAAACGCAGACAAAGCTGCGATAAAAAAAGCATATAGAAAGCTGGCCAAAAAATATCATCCGGATACCAATGCGGGAGATCCAAAAGCGGAGGAACGGTTTAAGGAAGTTACAGAGGCCTATAATGTATTAAGTGACGACGAGAAGCGGAAGCTGTACGACCAGTTCGGCCATGCCGCCTTTGAACAGGGCGGTGCAGGACCGGAAGATTTCCAAAATGGACGTCAGGGCTTCCACGAATACCATTTTACCGGCTCGGACGGCAATATGGACGATCTGTTTGGGGATATATTCGGCGATATTTTCAATCATGGCGGCAGCTATGGAGGCTTTGCCGGACGGGGATTCGGCACAGACGGATTTCATTCAGACTCCTTCTACGGAGGCGGGTTCGGCAGCAGGAGCACCTCCAGAAAAGGTTCTGACCTTCATGCACAGGTAGAAGTGAGCTTTGACGATGCTGCCTTTGGATGCAAAAAGGTGATCCGGTTCCAGGACCAGAACGGACGTGCCCAGTCCCTGGAGGTTTCCATTCCCGCAGGGATCGAGTCCGGAAAGAGTATCCGCCTTCGGGGAAAAGGAATGCCGGGTATAGGCGGCGGAGAGCCGGGAGATCTGCTTTTGCAGGTTACCGTAGGGGAAAAGCCGGGATTTGAGAGAAAAGGGATGGATGTGTATTCCACCGTTTCGATCCCCTTTACCACAGCCGTTTTTGGCGGAGAGGCCACTGTGCCTACGATATATGGAAATGTGATCTGCAAGATCAAAGAAGGGACCCAGTCCGGCAGCAAGATCCGTCTGCGGGGCAAAGGCATCGTGTCTATGAAGGATCCGTCCCTTCGGGGCGACCAGTATGCCACGGTACAGATCCAGGTTCCCAAGAGCCTGTCTCCCGAAGCCAGGAAAAAGCTGAAGGAATACGAAATTGCCAGCCGCCGGAGCCGCGCCCAGGGACCCAGAGAAAATTATCACAGCGCATAAGGACAAAAAATCCGATGTTTTC
This sequence comes from Candidatus Blautia faecigallinarum, assembly GCA_019116385.1. Classification (GTDB taxonomy): domain Bacteria; phylum Bacillota; class Clostridia; order Lachnospirales; family Lachnospiraceae; genus Blautia_A; species Blautia_A faecigallinarum. Next base: position 47,808 of record DXBU01000155.1, read on the forward strand.
CCAAACAGGAAAACACCGGATTTTTGTTCTTTAAAGAGAGAAAAACCAGAAAAATCAGCGGCGGCGCATTTCTGCCAGACAATCCTTAAGGACAACCTGGAGCTGCTTAAAGTCAATGGGCTTTGCCACATGAGCGTTCATACCGGCCTGGGTAGTCCGGGCGATGTCCTCGGCGAAGACATTGGCGGTCACGGCGATAATGGGAACCGTTTCCGCGTCTTTACGGGGAAGCTTCCGGATGGCTTCGGCAGCCTCGCAGCCGTTCATTATCGGCATCTGCATATCCATCAGGATGGCATCGATCTCGTTTTCCCCGCTGCTTTCAAAGAAATCTACCGCTTCCTGCCCGTTCCAGGCCTGGATCACACGGGCGCCCAGCATATCCAGACATTCGGTAGCTACCTCCATGTTGATCTCATTGTCCTCTGCCAGAAGAAGCACCTTTCCTTCCAGAGAAAACTCTTCTGATGGCTCTTCGGGAAGGGCTTCAGAGACGGGTTCGTCCTCCAGATTCTGGAGGGGTAAAGTGACAATAAAGGTGCTTCCCTTCCCCGGCTCACTGGAAACGGTGATCTCTCCGCTCATCTGCTGCACAAGTGTTTTTACAATAGGCATGCCAAGACCGGTTCCGCTTACCTTATTTGCAGTAAAGGTGGCTTCCCTGGAAAATGGCTCAAAGATATTGGCCAGATATTCTTTGCTCATCCCGATCCCCGTATCCTGGACCATCAGCTGATACTTGCTGTGGCCGGGCTGATGATTCAGTTCCTTTAGGGAAACGTGGATCTTGGCTCCCGGGTGGCTGTATTTTAATGCATTGGAGACCAGATTATTAAGGATCTGGCCAAGGCGGGCGGGATCACAGGACACCTGGGAGAAACGTACATCGTATTCATCGGTGAGCTCTTTTTTTTCTGCGGCCGCCTGTTCCCGGAAGGTATCTACATTTTCCCGTATACACTTGCAGATATTCATGGAGACATAATTCATCGCGCTGCCTCTCCCATGCTCCAGACGGGATACATCCAAAATGTCATTGACCAGGGTGAGAAGCTGTTCCCCGGAGTTCTGGATCTTTTTAATGTACTCATTGACCATATCCCTGGAAACATCCGGCCGCTGAGCCAGCTTGGAAAGACCGATGATGGCATTCAGCGGGGTGCGCATATCATGGGAAGCATTGCTGAAAAACATAGTTTTTTGCTGAACCGTTTTCTTTGCGGCTTCCAGGGCATTCTGCAGAAGAATGTGCTGCTGAAGCTCTTTGCGCTTGTCTGCATCGATCTCCCGGAAGGCCAGGATAACTTCGTCAATATGCAGCCCCTTGTTATAGAGGACCTGTATATTCACCCATTTATAGGTTTTGCCGAAATAGCGCTGGTAATCTCCGCCGAAATCATAAATCCCGTCTGCTATGAGCTGGCGGATATTTTCGGCGGAAAGATTGGCCTCGAATTTTTCGTGAGTATTTTTATCTACCACATTTTTTACAACATCCAGCAAGTGCCGGTAATCTCCGGAATCTCCCAGGAGTTCCTTTACATCATCAGAACTTTTGATGCTGGTATACGTCTCCCTGCGGAAGTTGACCCGGTAGATGGCGTAGTAGGAATCTCCCAGGATCTGCAGCGTCTCGTAGATCTGCCGTGTGTTCCGATCGCTTAAATAGCCCCGGATCATGAACACGGCGGCTGTGATGGCCAGGATCGAACAGATGGAGGTAAGGATGAGCAGCGTCATGTCCCATCCATCCTGTAGGATCACGTCAATGGGGATGGTGATCACGGAAAGCCATCCGTTGCTCAGCTCATAATAATAGACCACCCGCTTTTCTCCGTCCGGTCCGGAAACCGTGGCGCTGTGGGAGGTGAGCTCTCCCTGGCGGATGCTTACCACCAGGTCGTTTAAATAGTTTTTGGGGCCTGGCTCTTCCGGATCGAAATTACTTGCGTAATACATCAGATGATCATCGGAATCGAACAGGAACAAGGAACTGTCCTCAGGCAGGCTTACCTTATTCTGATGGGCATAAAAATTTTCCAAAAGAATATCAAAGGCCAGAACATCGTTGTTTTCATTTAACCGTTTGGCCAGAGTGATCACATCTTTTCCGGTGACCGCGTCTTTATAGGCGTTGGTATAAATTACCGCTCCTTCTGCCTCCAAAGTCTTGGTGTACCATTGGGATGAGGCATAGGTGTAGTCTGCATCTCCGGACCAGGGCTCTGCTGCGATGATCTTGTTATCAATGACCGCATATGGATCTATGATCTTGCTGCCAAGCATGGTTTCAAGCTGGGAGGAATAATTGGTTATCTGCGCCTGGATCTGCTCCTGGCTGATATCATGGCTGATGCTGCCCTGAACAGAATAGGACATCATATTCAATAGGAGAGAGTACATGCCGATCCGGTTTTCTTCTTCGTTGGCATAGTTTTGGGCCAGGCTTGTTCCCATCTGGTCCGCATTGCTTAAGATCTTATCCCGGACAAGGAAAATGCTCCACCCAAGAAGAACCACAAATGTGATATAAAAAAGAACTTTTATAGCGATCGGTATTCTTTTCTGAGAGGAATAACGCTTCATGAAATCATCCTTTCTGAACAGAGCTTTTTCTTGTATTCTAACGATTCCAGGAAGGGTTGTCAATGTATTGTGGAATTCCGGATGCTAATGACTAAACAGTGCTTCACAGATTTTTCATAAAAATTAGCACTCGACTCTTGACAGTGCTAACAAAAGGTGTTATATTTCCACTAGAACAAAGAAATACAGCAGAAATGCTTTTTCATAATAAGGAGGAACGCCTATGAATATCAGTAAATTTACGCAGAAATCCATACAGGCAGTCCAGGAACTGGAGAAGATCGCTTATGAGTACGGCAACCAGGAGATCGAACAGGAACATCTCCTCTATGCCCTTCTCAAGCAGGAGGACAGCCTGATCCTGAAACTGATCGAAAAGATGGAGATCAATAAAGAATACTTCCAAAACACCGTAGAAAACGCCCTGGATGCAAAAGTAAAAGTCTCCGGCGGGGATCTGCGTTTTGGACAATATTTGAATAAAGCTCTGGTAAGTGCAGAGGACGAGGCAAAAGCCATGGGAGACGAGTACGTTTCCGTGGAGCATCTGTTTTTGTCCCTGCTGCGCAATCCCAGCCCCAGCATGAAAAAAATATTCAAAGAGTTCGGGATCACCCGGGAGCGCTTCCTGCAGGCCCTTTCCACTGTCCGGGGAAACCAGAGGGTGGTAAGCGACAACCCGGAAGCAACCTATGATACCTTGAACAAATACGGAGAAGACCTGGTAGAAAAAGCCAGGGACCAGAAATTGGATCCGGTCATCGGAAGAGACGCGGAGATCCGCAATGTGATCCGTATCCTCTCCCGTAAGACCAAAAACAACCCGGTCCTCATCGGCGAACCTGGGGTAGGAAAGACTGCTGCCGTAGAAGGACTGGCCCAGAGGATCGTGGCAGGGGATGTGCCGGAAGGCCTGAAAGACAAAAAGATCTTCGCCCTGGATATGGGCGCCCTGGTAGCAGGTGCAAAATACAGAGGCGAATTTGAAGAGCGTCTGAAGGCTGTCTTGGAGGAAGTGAAAAAAAGCGAGGGGAATATCATTCTCTTCATAGATGAACTTCACCTGATCGTAGGAGCCGGAAAGACCGAAGGCGCCATGGACGCCGGAAACATGCTGAAACCTATGCTGGCCAGAGGCGAGCTGCACTGTATCGGCGCCACCACCCTGGATGAATACCGCCAGTATATCGAAAAGGACGCCGCCCTGGAACGTCGTTTCCAGCCGGTCATGGTAGACGAACCGTCCGTGGAAGATACCATTTCCATCCTTCGTGGATTGAAAGAACGCTACGAAGTGTACCACGGTGTAAAGATCACAGACAGCGCCCTGGTAGCTGCGGCGACCCTTTCCCACCGTTACATCAGCGACCGTTTTCTTCCGGACAAGGCCATTGACCTGGTGGATGAAGCCTGCGCCCTTATTAAGACAGAACTGGACTCCATGCCCACAGAACTGGATGAACAGCGCAGAAAGATCATGCAGCTGGAGATCGAAGAATCCGCTCTGAAAAAAGAAACCGACAATCTAAGCCGGGAACGTCTTGAGGATCTCCAGAAGGAGCTGGCAGAGCTGCGGGACGAGTTCAATGCAAAAAAAGCCCAGTGGGACAACGAAAAGCATTCCGTAGAAAAGCTCCAGAAGCTTCGTGAGCAGATCGAGGATGTAAATAAGCAGATTCAGTCTGCAAAGCAGAATTACGATCTGGAGAAGGCAGCGGAACTTCAGTATGGAGAACTGCCCAGACTGCAGCAGCAGCTGGAAGTGGAAGAAAAGAATGTAAAAGAAGGAGACAGGAGCCTGGTGCACGAAGCGGTCACCGATGACGAGATCGCCAGGATCATCTCCCGGTGGACCGGCATCCCGGTGGCGAAACTTACCGAAGGAGAGCGGGCAAAGGTGCTGACGTTGGAAGACCAGCTCCACCAGCGTGTCATTGGCCAGGAGGATGGGGTAAAGAGAGTGACCGACGCCATCCTTCGTTCCAAAGCCGGCATCAAAGATCCCACCAAGCCCATTGGTTCCTTCCTGTTCCTGGGACCTACCGGCGTAGGTAAGACGGAACTGGCAAAGACCCTGGCAGAAAATCTTTTTGACGATGAGCAGAACATGGTCCGGATCGACATGAGTGAATACATGGAGAAGTACTCTGTATCCAGACTGATCGGAGCGCCTCCGGGATATGTAGGATACGAGGAAGGGGGCCAGCTTACCGAGGCGGTAAGGCGGAAACCCTACAGCGTAGTTCTCTTTGATGAGATCGAGAAAGCCCACCCGGATGTATTCAACGTGCTGCTCCAGGTGCTGGACGATGGGCGGATCACCGATTCCCAGGGACGCACCGTGGACTTTAAGAACACCATCCTTATCATGACCTCCAACATCGGCTCCACCTATCTTCTGGAGGGGATCGACGACAAAGGGGAGATCAAAGAAGAAACCGAAAAAATGGTGATGACAGACCTTAGAAATCATTTCCGTCCGGAATTTTTGAACCGTCTGGATGAAATCATTTTATTTAAGCCCTTGACAAAAGACAACATTGGTAAGATAGTAGAATTACTGGTGAAAGATCTGAACAAGCGTCTTTCTGACCAGGAGCTTTCTCTGGAACTTACCGATAAGGCAAAGACACAGGTGATCGAAAAGGGCTATGACCCGGTTTACGGCGCCCGTCCGTTAAAACGATATCTCCAGAAATATGTGGAGACACTTGCCGCCAAAGAGATCCTTTCCGGCAGACTCCATGCAGGAGATACCATCGTGCTGGATGTCCAGGGAGAAGATTTCATAACACGAGTAAAGGATGGAACGAAATGATACCCAAGGATCCGGTGATGCTTTTAAGCTATGTGAATACCCAGCTGCGGGATTATTATGAATCCCTGGAAGCCTTATGTACCTGCAGAGGCATGAAGAAAAAAGAACTTTTAGAAAAGCTGGACAGCATTGACTATCATTATGATGAGCAGATCAATCAGTTCGTATAAACAAAAGCAGAAGGGACAAAAAACAGAGACCACCAGGAAAAGGCGGTCTCTGTTTTTGTCTCTTCATTATTTGGCTGTTGGTAACTTTTGGCCGTGTTTATGGCAATGCGCTGGAGCGCGCGGGCAGTGCGGGGTTTGGAAGCGAATCTTCCATAATAAGTAATGGTATCGGAAGAATCGGGAAACAGCGTCTTAAAGATCGTGCAGGCGGTTACATAGCTGCCGGCATAATTGGGATGGGAACCATCCCGGCGCAGAAGGCGTTTGACGATATCTGCTTTATCTGCTTTGGTAACGGAAAGCCCTGCAGGAACTACCAGTGCGTTTGCTTCTCTGGCGGTAGTTTCATAAATCTCCTGTATCTGTTTTTGGTAATCTTCCCGTCCCTTTACAACATTTTTGTACATGGAGTAATCTTTGCTGTATCCGTAAGGGGCCCAGGTCATGAAAAGAACGGTTTTGGCACCGGCGGCCTCAATACGGGGCTTTAGATCCAGAACAGCATCGTACAGCCTTTCCGGATAGGCAATGGGATAAAAATGACGGTCCTGAAGGATGACATAATCCCATTTTTGATTTTTTAAAAGCTGGTTAACCCGGCGGCCTATGCGGGTGGATCTATCTGCAAAATGCCTAAGGCTGGCACCGCCGCAGGTGACGGAAGTGACTTTTGTTTTTACGCCTGCGCTGCTGCTGATCTTTTCCAGCATTTCGGGCATTTTGTTGAACCAGGTATAACTGTTTCCGATCATTAGGATCTTGACAGCTTTTCTGCTGGAAAAACCCATCTGAGAAGGATAGGATGCCGGTGCGGCTGCGGCCGGAACGGCAAGGCTCAGCGTCAAAAGCAGACAAAGAAACAGGCGGGTGATTTTTTTCATAAAATACAAGACTCCTTTTGTCTTAATCTGATTCTTAATTCTTTATGTATTTCCTTATCATCTCATATAGAATACCTTTTTTTTCGACCATAGTCAAGTGAGAAATTGCTATATTTTTTGCATTTATTTCAACATTTTAAAAACCCATATAATTAATTAGCCGGACAAATAAATAAAAGAAAAAAATCCCGTTTATGTTCAGGAGAAATTACAGGATTAAAAACTTTTTAACAAAAAACCCTTGCATTTTTTGTGCAAAACCCTTATATATATGATTAGCCAACTAATTATAAAGAGGAGGTAAAGATTTGGATTTTTTTCAAAATGAGATTGAGGAAAAAAGCCTGCAGGGACTGCTTATGGAAGTGAACCGGCGCTGTCTGACGCTGGTCTTTCACCAGCTTATGGAACTGGGGGTTTATCCCGGCCAGATCCCGGTGCTGGGCAGGATCGTGCAGAAAGAAGGGAGCAGCCAGAAGGAGATCGCAGATTTCCTGCATATAAAGCCGCCTACTGTAAATGTGTCCATCACAAGGCTGGAAAAAGCCGGCCTGGTCTGCCGGCGGCAGGACGAAAAAGACCAGCGGGTATCCCGTATTTATATGACAGATAAGGGAAAAGATATCATAGAACAGGCTATGGAGAAAGTCCGCAGAAATGAACAAAGCCTTTTTGAGAATTTCAACGAAGCAGAGCTTTGCCTGATGCGGCGCTTTTTGCTGCAGATACTGGACAACATCGACGGGATATCCGATCCCATGGAAAAAGATCATAAGAAGAAGGAAGGAGTAAACGCATGCTGGGATTAATGAAATACCTGAAAAAATCCGCAGGCTGGATCGTGGTGATCGTGGCCCTGTTATTTTTGCAGGCGTACTGCGATCTGGCGCTTCCGGATTATACCTCCAGGATCGTCAATGTGGGCATTCAGCAGCAGGGGATCGAAGACGGAGTACCGGAAAAAATGCGTCCGGCAACTATGGAAGGCCTGCTGTCTGTGTCTGAGGGGGCGGACAGAGAAACCCTTTCCGATGCCTATACACTGGAAGAGGACCTTTATATCCTAAAAGATACGGTCAAGGGAACAAAAAGAGAAGAATTAAATGATGCCGTCTGCCAGGCCATCCTCCTTCTTTCCCAGTATGCATCCCAGCTGGGAGCAGGGGAAGGAACCCTGCCGGCCCAGGGGATCAGCCAGCTGCCGGATTCTATGATCCAGCAGGCTGCCGCTGCATTTGTGCGGGCAGAATATGAGGCCATCGGCGAGGATGTAGACCGTATCCAGATGCAGTATATCTTAAAAGCGGGAGCAGAGATGCTGCTGATGGCCCTTTTGATCATGGCGGCCTCCATAAGCGTTACCTTTTTGTCCTCCAGGGTGGCTGCCGCTTTGGGCCACGACCTTAGAAACGGAGTTTACAGAAAAGTCATGGGCTTTTCCAGCGGGGAGTACAACAAATTCTCTACCGCTTCTTTGATCACCAGGAGCACCAACGATGTACAGCAGGTACAGATGACCATGGCCATGATGTTCCGGATCGTGCTTTATGCGCCGATCCTTGGCATCGGAGGGGTGATCCGGGTGCTGAGAACGGATTCCTCTATGACTTGGATCTTAGGCCTGGGCGTGGGCCTTATCCTTGCAGTGATCCTGATGCTGTTTTTGATCGCCATGCCCAAATTTACCATGCTCCAGACCCTCATCGACCGGCTGAACCTGGTGACCAGGGAGATCCTTACCGGTATCCCGGTGATCCGGGCCTTCAGCAGGGAAAAACATGAGGAAGAACGCTTTGAAGAGGCAAATGAAAGACTGACCAGGACCAATCTGTTTGTAAACCGGTGTATGACCTTTATGATGCCTACCATGATGCTGATCATGAACGGCATTTCCGTGCTGATCATCTACAACGGCGCCTATGCGGTGGATGAAGGAAGCATGCAGGTGGGAAATGTTATGGCTTTCATCCAGTATGCCATGCAGATCATCATGTCCTTCCTGATGATCACGGCCATGTCCATCATGCTCCCCAGAGCCAATGTGGCAGCAGTGCGTATCGGGGAGGTCCTGAATACAGAAGAGACCATCCGGGATCCGGAACATCCCCGGTCTCCCCAGCCGGGCGCAGAAGGGACGGTGGAATTTGACCACGTTTCCTTTGCCTACCCGGGAGCCGGAGAAAATGTGCTGACGGATATCACCTTTAAGATCGCCAAAGGCCAGCAGGCGGCCATCATCGGAAGTACAGGAAGCGGAAAGAGTACCCTGATCAATCTGATCCCCAGGTTTTACGATGTGACCGGGGGCGCCGTCCGGGTAGACGGGGTGGACGTGCGGGAGATGAGCCAGAGGGAACTTCGGGATAAGCTGGGCTATGTTCCCCAGAAAGGGGTGCTCTTCTCCGGGACTATTGCTTCCAATATCAGCTACGGCAAGGAAGATTTAAACAAAGAAGAAATAGAACGGGCGGCAAAGATCGCCCAGGCAGAAGACTTTATCAAAGAAAAGAAGAAAGGCTATGACGCCCCCATCGCCCAGGGCGGGACCAACGTATCCGGCGGCCAGAAACAAAGGCTTTCCATTGCCCGGGCCATTGCCAAAGATCCGGAGATCCTGATCTTTGACGACAGCTTTTCCGCTTTGGATTTCAAGACGGACAGCGCCCTTCGAAAGGCCATCCGGGAAAATACCAAAGAGACCACCACCATTATCGTTGCCCAGCGTATCAGCACGATCCTCAACGCGGATCTGATCCTGGTCCTGGACGATGGAAAAGCGGCGGGTATAGGAACCCATAAAGAGCTTATGAAAAACTGTGAGGTTTATCGGCAGATCGCCATGTCACAGCTGTCAGAGGAGGAATTGGCAAATGAGTGAACGCAGAAGAGGCCCCATGGGACACGGCCGGGGAATGACCGGAGAAAAGGCCCGGGATTTTAAAGGTTCAATGACAAAGCTTTTCCGTTACATGGGGAGATATAAATTCCGCTTTTTCCTGATGTTTGTTTTCGCGGTGGCTGGAACCGTTTTTAATATCGTAGGTCCGAAGATCCTGGGAAAAGCCACCACAGAGCTTTTTAACGGCTTGGTAGCAAAGATCAGCGGCACCGGCGGCATAAATTTCCAGAAAATCGCCGGGATCCTTTTATGGACCATGGGATTATATGTGATCAGTGCCTTGTTTTCTTTTATCCAGGGCTTTGTGATGACCGGCATTTCCAACGATGTGACCTATAACCTGAGAAAAGATATTTCCAAAAAGATCAACCGGCTTCCCTTAAATTATTTCGAAAGCCGCACCCACGGTGAGATCCTTTCCAGGGTGACCAACGATGTGGATACCCTCCAGATGAGCCTGAACCAGAGTATGACCCAGCTGATCACCTCGGTCACGACCCTTATAGGCGTGCTGGTGATGATGCTTTCCATCAATGTATGGATGACTTTGGTGGCCCTTTTGATCCTGCCGGTGTCCCTTTCCATCATCGGTTTTGTGATGAAACGCTCCCAGAAATATTTCCGGGACCAGCAGAAGTATCTGGGAGAAGTCAACGGCCAGATCGAAGAAAACTTTGGCGGCCACAATGTAGTCAAGGTTTTTAATAAAGAAAATGAAGTAGTGGAAGAATTTGAAAAGGACAACAAAAAACTGTACGAATCTGCCTGGAAATCCCAGTTCTTCTCCGGCATGATGATGCCGGTGATGCAGTTTGTGGGCAATCTGGGATATGTGATGGTGGCCCTTCTGGGCGGCATCTTTGCCATCCGAAAGGTGATCGAGGTAGGGGAGATCCAGTCTTTCTTCCAGTACATCCGCAATTTCACCCAGCCGATCCAGCAGATCGCCCAGGTGACCAACCTTCTCCAGTCCTCCGCAGCGGCTTCCGAGCGGGTATTTGAATTCCTGGAAGAGCCGGAGGAGGACCAGAAAGCAGAAAATCCTGTGGATATCCAGGGGCTTTCGGGAAATGTGAAGTTTGATCATGTGGCCTTTGGCTATCAGCCGGACCATCGGATCATCCATGACTTTTCCGCAGAGGTAAAGGACGGGCAGAAGATCGCCATCGTAGGCCCCACCGGCGCCGGAAAGACCACCATGGTCAAGCTTTTGATGCGCTTTTATGATGTAAATGAGGGCGCCATTTTGGTGGACGGACATGACGTCCGGGACTTCAACCGCAGCCAGCTGCGGGAGATGTTCGGCATGGTACTCCAGGATACCTGGCTGTTTTCCGGAACGATCATGGAAAACATCCGCTACGGAAGGCTGGACGCCACTGATGAGGAAGTGATCCAGGCGGCCAAGGCGGCCCATATCCACAACTTTATCATGCAGCAGCCAGGGGGCTACCAGATGGTGCTGGACGAAGAGACCAGCAACGTATCCCAGGGCCAGAAGCAGCTTCTCACCATCGCCAGGGCCATTCTGGCGGACAATAAGATCCTGATCCTGGACGAGGCTACCTCCTCGGTGGATACCAGGACCGAAGTACAGATCCAAAAGGCCATGGACAATCTGATGAAAGGCCGCACCAGCTTTATCATTGCCCACCGGCTTTCTACCATACGGGATGCGGACCTGATCCTGGTGATGAAGGACGGAGATATCATCGAGCAGGGCACCCATAAAGAACTTCTTAAGAAAAACGGTTTTTACGCAGAACTTTACAACAGCCAGTTTGAACAGGCCAGCGCCTGAGGAAAAGAATTTTTTCTATACTTTTTCAGAGGTATGGGGTATAATAGGATAAATCTGCGAAAAGGAGGAAGGGCCCGCCTGCTCCAGAGCGGGACTGCCGTTATTGCATAAGCCTATGATACAGAAAAAAAACGGCAGAGAATTTCTGCCATATGTGCTGGAAAATCTGAAAAAGCGAATCGAAGAGATCGACGCCTCCATTTTGGAAGGCGAAAAAGATATAGAAGAAATGCACGAATACTACTGGGAAAATTATACGGAGATGGATCAGTACGGCTACGAAGACTTCGACAACCGCCAGGCTCTTTTAAACCGTATAAACGCCAACCAGGAAAGCATCCTCTTAAGACGCCGCCTGAAAAAAATGCTGGATTCCCCTTTCTTCGGGAGAGTGGACTTCTGCTATGAAGGGGAAGAGGAGGAAGAAATTTTTTATATAGGGATCGGCAATTTTGCCGCCCGGACAGGGGGAGTGCCGCTGGTGTATGACTGGCGGGCCCCTGTGTGCAGCTTATTTTATGATTACGACAAGGGCACTGCCTCTTATCTGGCGCCCCAGGGAGAGATCTTTGGGGAGATCAAGGCAAAATGGCAGTACAAGATCCGCCGGGGAAAAATGCTCTACCAGTTCGAAAGCGACATTAAGATCGACGACGAGATCCTGAAAGAAGAACTGGGCAGCAACGGCACGGTACAGCTGAAAAACATTGTCCGGACGATCCAGAAGGAGCAGAATGCCATCATCCGGAACCAGCAGGATAAGGTCCTGGTGATCCAGGGCGCGGCAGGAAGCGGAAAGACCTCTGTGGCACTCCACAGGATCGCCTATCTTTTGTATCACGACCGGAAAAACCTGAAATCCTCCAACATCCTGATCCTGTCCCCCAACAGTGCCTTTTCGGATTATATTTCCCATATCCTTCCGGAACTGGGGGAAGAGAATATCCAGGAGATGAGCTTCGACCTGTTTGCCTACCAGCAGCTGAAAGATACCATAGAAGACTGTGAGGACCGGTATGAATATCTGGAGCGCAGGCTTTGGGGCATAGGAGGAGAGGATCTTTACCAAGAAAAACAATCCAGGGAATTTATCAACAAGATGGAGGGCTATCTCCTTTCCCTGGAAGACGAACTGATGGGATTTAAGGATGTGTCTTATAAAGGCTTTGTGAAAACAGAAGGGGAGATCATCCAGCTTTTTTATTTCAAATTTATGGAGCTGCCCCTTTTATCCCGCATGGAAGCGGTGGCGGAGTACTTTATTGACGAGATAGAAACGTTGCGGGGCAAAGATCTTCCCGATGAAGACCGGGAGGCGGTGCTTGGAAAATTCTTTTCCATGTATGAGACCAGGGACCTGTATGTGCTGTACAGCAGATTCCTTGAGCAGGAAGGCTATCCCCCGCTGCCGCCGGTCCCGAGAGAAAAGCGCCGTCTGAAATACGAAGACGTATATCCCCTGCTGTATCTGAAATACCGGCTTTTGACACAGACCGGCCACAGCCGCATCAAGCATCTGGTAGTGGATGAGATGCAGGATTATTCCCGGCTCCAGTACCTGCTCCTGAAGAAGATCTTTTCCTGCAGGATGACGATCCTGGGAGATAAAGCCCAGACCATAGACGACAAAGCCCAGGATGTATTTACCTTTCTTCCGGAGATCCTGGGAAAGGATATAAAAAAGATCTCCATGAACAAAAGCTACCGGAATACCGCAGAGATTTCCCAGTATGCCAACCGCCTTGTCCATCTTACTGATATCGAAGTCTTTAACCGCCATGGCAGGCCGGTGACGGAAAAACAGGCGGCTTCTATGGAGGAGGCCCTGGAAGAGATCTGGCGGGAGATCCCAAAAGAAAAAGAACGGTTTGAAACTGCCGCCGTTATCACAAGGACAGAGGCAGAAGCCATTTCTGCTTATGGATATCTGTGTAAAAAGGCAGAGCAGGAAGGAGAAGAAAGCCCGGAGCTTTCCCTGCTGGACCGGAACAGTACTTCTTTTAAGAAGGGGGTGACGGTCCTGGCCTTTTATCTGGCAAAGGGACTGGAATTTGACCAGGTCTTTTCCCTGTTCCCGGCAGAAAAGCGAAGCGCGCTGGATCTCCAGGGCCGGTACATCGCGGCTACCAGAGCCCTTCATGAACTTTCTGTATATGAGATCGGGCCTTTTGTTTAGAATTAATTCATAGGAATTTCACAATAGGCTATGAATATTTTATTGACAGGTTTGTAATAAAATTGTAAAATATAAGCCAAGGGACTGTAGATAACAGAATTAAGGAGGACACTATGAAAAACAAAAAAACACTGATGATTTTGGCATTGGCTGTAACACTTTCCGGTGTACTGTCTGCCTGCAGCTTCGGTGGAGACGAGCCGAAGGAGATCGTAGAAGCGACTCCCACACCAGAACCCACAGAGGCGCCGGATCCTACTCCTACACCTGCAGCGTCTTCACAGTCGACCACATATACATCTGCTGATAGATCCATTTCTATAGAACTGCCGGATGCTACCTGGGCGAACCGTTCAGACGAAGGCGACCTGGTGAGCTTCGAATCCCCCGACCAGGGACGGATCCTCATCATCCACGGAGAGGGTGCGGAAGACATGTCTTCTGCGGTGATCCCAAGTACAGAGGACCTGGCCATTTCCCTGGAACAGGCTTCCGACCTTGTAAACGGCACCGACTTTGAGATCCGCAGATACAGCGCCACCACCGAAAACGGCGTGAATGTATACAGCTATGTGACCAGAATGCTGAACACAGAGAAGAGCGGCGGCTATTCCTTTGTGATCAATAAATATCTGACAAACGACAACGAGTACTACAGCATCACTGCTTCCGGCATAGGCGGAAGCCAGAAAGCTTACAACAGGCTCCAGAAGTCTGTAAATTCCTTCCAGATCCTGGGAGACTCCACTTTGAAAGCAGCCGCAGGCGGACAGGGCCAAGAGGGCGGCCAGGCAGCTGCCGGCAGCAATGGTGTGGTTCCCGGCAAGCCAAGCGAAGACATTATCAGCGACAACACCAAGACCAGGACCATTTATCGGAACTCCGACGGCCAGCCGCTGGTGATCAAGATCGACAACAACGGCAACTGGGTGGATGACAACGGAAATTCCTACCGGTTCGCATCAGAGTGCGACGTTTATGACCAGAATGACGTAGACTATTATTATCACGGAGAAGCGGCAGACGTATATTACATGCCTCTTCCGGATTCCCAGTAAGAAAACACTTACGAGCACGGGGCTGCGGTTTGATCCGCAGCCTCGTATATTTATGTGGGTTGTACCAATTAAAAACCTATGCTACAATATATCCCATACCGGATGTCAGAAAAGAGGAAAGTATGAGAGAATATACAGAGTTTGCAAAACTTTACGATGTCTTTATGGACAATGTGGATTATAAAAAGTGGGCAGAGTATCTGACCGCCCGCCTTTGGGACTATGGGATCAAAGACGGCCTCATCCTGGAGCTGGGATGCGGGACGGGCACTCTTACAGAGCTTTTATCCCGTGCCGGGTATGATATGATCGGCGTGGACAATTCCGAAGAGATGCTGGCGGAAGCGAGGGAAAAGCAGATGGGATCCGGCCTGGATATTTTGTACCTCCTGCAGGATATGCAGGAATTTGAGCTTTACGGCACGGTGCGGGCGGTGATAAGCGCCTGTGACAGCCTGAATTATATCCTGGAGGAAGATGAACTTCTCCAGGTATTCCGTTTGGTGAACAACTACCTGGATCCGGGCGGGCTGTTCCTATTTGATATGAATACGATCTATAAGTACCAGCAGATCCTGGGAGAGGGCACCATCGCAGAAAACCGGGATGAGGGCAGCTTTATCTGGGAAAATTTTTACGAAGAGAAGAGCCGGATCAATACCTACGACCTGACGCTGTTCGTCCCCAGAGAGGACGGCTTATATGAAAAGTATGAGGAAGTGCACGACCAGAGAGCCTATTCTTTGGAAACGATCACCTCCCTGCTTGAGAAGGCAGGCCTGAAGGTCCTTGCCGTGTATGACGAATATACCCTGGATCCCCCGGGAGCAGAGTGCGGCAGGTATACCATCATTGCCAGAGAACAGGAAAAATTAAGGAGACTAAGTAAATGAACGATTATATTATACGAGCAACTGCCGCCGAAAACCAGATCCGTGCTTTTGCGGCAGTGACCACAGAAACGGTGGAGACCGCCCGGAAAGCCCACAATACCAGCCCGGTAGCTACGGCAGCCCTTGGCCGCCTGCTGACTGCCGGGGCTATGATGGGCGTGATGATGAAGGGAGAAAAGGATATCCTTACCCTCCAGATCCATGCAGGCGGCCCCTTAAAGGGCATCACCGTCACAGCAGATTCCAAGGGCCGGGTGAAAGGCTATGTGGGAAATCCCAATGTATGCATTCCCGCCAATTCCAAAGGAAAGCTGGACGTGGCAGGCGCTGTGGGCGTGGGCTTTATGGATGTGATCAAGGACATGGGCCTGAAGGAACCCTATGTGGGGCAGGTTGCCCTGCAGACCAGCGAGATCGCCGAGGATCTTACCTACTATTTTGCTGCCAGCGAGCAGGTCCCTTCTGCGGTGGGCTTAGGTGTTCTTTTAAATAAAGAAAATACCGTCCGCCAGGCCGGCGGCTTTATTGTCCAGCTGATGCCTTTTGCAGAGGAGAGCACCATCAAAAGGCTGGAGGAAAATATCGCAAAGGTCAGCTCCGTGACCACCCTGCTGGAACAGGGACATACAGCGGAGACCCTGCTGGATACGGTGCTGGATGGTTTTGCTGTGGAGATCAATGACCGGACTCCCACAGAATTTTACTGCAACTGCAGCAAGAGCCGGGTGGAAAAAGCCCTCATCAGCATCGGGCGAAAGGACTTAAATGAGCTGATCCAGGAAGGCAAAGAGGTGGAACTGAACTGCCATTTCTGTAATACAAACTATGTGTTTACTGTGGAAGAATTAAAAGAGATCCTCCGCAGGTGCAAATAAAAAGGGAAGGAACAGCGCCAGAAGAACACAGGCGCGGGAATCGATCATGAAGCAGGGATTTATCAAAACAGCAGCGGCTACCCCCAGGGTCATCGTAGCTGACTGCAGAGCAAACGGGGAAGAAATTCTAAGAATGATCCGCAAGATGAACAAGGAACATGCAAAGCTGATGGTTTTTCCGGAACTATGCATCACCGGCTATACCTGTCAGGATCTTTTTGAGCAGAGGCGCCTTCTGGACAGCGCCTGGGACACCCTTTTATGGATCGCCAAAGAATCCAGAGAGGCAGACGCCCTGATCTTTGTGGGACTGCCGGTGCGCTTTGGGGGCAAGCTTTATAATGCCGCTGCAGCAGTCAATAAAGGCAAGATCCTGGGGATCGTGCCAAAGACCCATCTGCCCAATTACGGAGAATTTTATGAACAGCGGAACTTTGTCAGCGGCGGGGAGATCTTTTCCTATATAGAATCTGGTTCAGAAAAGATACCCTTTGGAACAGATCTGATCTTTTATGCAGAAGGCATGCCGGAATTTTCCGTGGCAGCGGAAATCTGTGAGGATCTGTGGGTGCCGGATCCCCCCAGCGTGAGCCACGCCATGGCCGGCGCGCGGATCATCGTAAATCTCTCTGCCAGCAATGAGATGGTGGGCAAGGAGCGCTACAGAAAAGAATTGGTGACCGGCCAGTCTGCCCGGCTGGTGTGCGGCTATGTGTATGCCAACGCCGGAGAAGGGGAATCGACCCAGGATCTGGTATTCGGCGGCCAGAATATGATCGCGGAAAACGGCGTCCTCCTGGCAGAAGGAAAGCGTTTTGAAAACGATATGGTCATCAGCGAGATCGATGTACAGCGCCTGACCGATGAGAGAAGAAGGCTATCCACCTTCCCGGAAGAAAGAAGAGAATCCTATATGCGGATCCCCTTTAAGGTGCGGGAAGAGGAGACCGTCCTTACCAGAAGCTTTCCCAAATATCCCTTTGTTCCCGACGATCAGATGGAGCGGGAGCTGCGCTGTGAGGAAATTTTGAACATCCAGGCTATGGGCCTGAAGACGAGGATGGAGCATATCCACTGCACCCGGGCCATGGTGGGCCTTTCCGGCGGTCTGGATTCCACACTGGCCCTTCTGGTGATCGCCAGGGCCTTTGACAGGATGGGAGAGAAGAGAGAAAAGATCCATTGTGTGACGATGCCCTGCTTTGGAACCACAGACCGAACCTACCAGAATGCATGCAAGCTGAGCCGCTGCATCGGAGGGGAGCTTTCCGAGATCAATATCCAGGAGGCGGTAAAACTGCATTTCCGGGATATCGGCCATTCCCTGGAGGTACATGATGTGACCTACGAAAACAGCCAGGCCAGAGAGCGCACCCAGGTACTGATGGATCTGGCGAACCAGGAAAATTCCATCCTGGTGGGAACCGGAGACCTTTCCGAACTGGCTCTTGGATGGGCTACCTATAACGGGGATCATATGTCCATGTACGGGGTAAACGGATCCATCCCCAAAACCCTTGTGCGCCACCTGGTACGCTATTATGCGGATACCTGTAAGGATGAGACCCTGAAAGCCGTTCTTTTGGATATCCTGGACACTCCGGTAAGTCCGGAGCTCCTGCCCCCCAAGGACGGAGAGATCGCCCAGAAGACAGAAGATCTGGTGGGCCCATATGAGCTGCACGACTTCTTCCTGTACTATATGCTCCGGGCAGGATTTGAGCCGAAAAAGATCTATCGCATCGCCTGCATTACCTTTTCAGGAATGTATGATAAAGAAACCATCTTAAAATGGCTGAAGACCTTTTACCGGAGATTTTTCTCTCAGCAGTTCAAACGTTCCTGTCTTCCGGACGGACCGAAGGTGGGAAGCGTGGCCGTATCTCCCAGAGGAGATCTGCGCATGCCAAGCGATGCCAGCGCCAGGGTGTGGCTGGAACAGCTTTTGGAGATCGGATAACAAAAGACGAGCCGGCATTTTAGGATGCCGGCTTATTTTCTGCCTTTGAAAGGGCGGATCCTATGGCTTCCAAAAGAAGCTGGGAGGTATATTTCTGGTCGCTGGGATACTGGATGTTTTCCAGGGACTGGGAGGAATAGATCTGGCTGGCTAGAGATTCCAGGGCCGGTTCCATGAGAGGAAACATGGCGGAGGTACTCTCGCTTAAATTGTTCAGACGTATGGAGGTAATGCTGTCCGGATCCACAGTGACTTCCACATCAAAGGTGTTGTCAGCTAAGGAGATGGACGTGCGGTAGATGCCGGGAGTGTAGCGGGCGGCGGCTTCGGTGGATGCGTTTTTGGCTTTGCCCGGGCCGAACATGAAGAAGAGTACAATGCCTAGGATAATGGCTAGGAGCAGGAAGATCAGAGTATAGATCACTTCCCTCATATGTAAGACGATGATCTTGGTTTTGGAACTCATGGTACGCGCCTCCTGGTTTTTCTTTGTATATCCTATTACAGGGAGTAGAGATTTATTCTAAAAAATATGATATGATTGTAGGAAAGACAAGCATGAAAAGGCGGTGAATAAAGATGGCGCTGCAGTTTTTGATAGGAAGTTCGGGAGCCGGCAAGTCCCGGGCGGCTTTTGGACGGATCATTGAGGGATCCATAAAGGATCCCGGGGGAATGTATTATGTGATCGTTCCGGAGCAGTTTACCATGCAGACCCAGAGGACACTGGTGGAACTGCATCCGGGGGGAGGGATCTTAAATATAGATGTGCTCAGCTTTGAGCGCCTGGCTTACCGGGTGTTTGAGGAAACAGGAGGAGACAGCCGCCGGCTTTTGGAAGAGACTGGAAAGAGTATGGTGCTGCAGAAACTGGTGCAGGGATGCAAAAAAAAGATGCCCTATCTGGGCGGACAGATGAATAAGCCAGGATACTTAAATGAGGTAAAGTCTCTGGTATCCGAACTTATGCAGTATGACATCCGGGAAGAGGCCTTTGCCCGGATCCTTCAAAAAACCCAGGAGCAAAGCCTCCTTCAGATGAAGCTTCAGGATGTGGGGACATTGTACACGGCCTTTCGGGACTATCTGAAGGATCATTATATGACCAATGAAGAAGTGCTGGACATTCTGGCAGAAATGCTCCCCTTTTCAGAAAAAATAAAAGGCAGCATTGTCCTGCTGGATGGATTTACCGGCTTTACGCCTATCCAGCATAAGGTGATCCGTGAGCTTTTGGGATTGTGCCGGGAGGTTTTGGTGACTGTTACCATGGATGCCATGGAAGACCCCTTTGTAAAGGGAAAGCCCCACCAGCTTTTTTATATGAGCCGGAAGATGGTCCATACCCTAAGGGCCATGACCAAAGAGAACAAAGATCCGGTGGGGATCCTGCCGGGGGAAAAGTCCCGGTTTGCCCGGTCGCCGGCCCTGGGATTTCTGGAACGGCATATTTTCCGTTACCAGAAGGCGGTTTATGATAAGGAGCAGGAAGAGATCCAGATCTTTTCCGCCAGGAATCCCCTGGAAGAGATGGAAGAAACAGCCAGAAGAATGGCCCGGCTGGTGCGCCGGCGGGGATACCGCTACGGAGAGATGGCAGTCATCACCGGAAATCTGGAAGAATATAAAAATCTGGCAAAGCAGGTTTTTGAAAAAGCGGGGATCCCTTATTTCCTGGATGATAAGCATACGGTCCTTATGAATCCTTTTGTGGAGTATCTCCGGGCCGCTCTGGATATGGCAGTGAAGGGATTTACCTACGAAGGTGTGTTCCGCTATCTGCGCTGCGGCATGTCCGGCATTACCCGGGAGGAAACGGACAAGCTGGAAAATTATGCGATCGCACTGGGGATCCGGGGCTATAAAGCCTGGGAACAGAAGTGGGTGCGTATTTACCGGGGAATGCCCCCGGAAGAGATCCAGCAGCTGAATGCATCCCGGGAGCGTTTCCTTATGGAGGCAGGGCCCCTGTACCAGGGATTCCGGGGAGGAAAAAAGACCATCCGGGAATTCTGCCTTCTGTTTTATGATTTTATTGTGAAAAACGATACCCAGAAGAAATTGAAAGACAGAGAACTGGCCTTTCACCAGGCCGGAGATCTTGCCATGGAAAAAGAGTATGCGCAGATCTATGGCATTGTCATGGAACTTTTTGACAAAATGGCAGAGATCCTGGGAGAAGAAAAAGTAAGCGCCGCAGAGTTTCAGCAGATCTTGGAAACCGGGCTTTTGGAGGCCAAGGTGGCCCTGATCCCGCCCAGCAAAGACGCGGTGCTGGTAGGAGATATGGAGCGGACCCGCCTTAAGGATGTGCGGGTGCTGTTTTTCGTGGGAGTGAATGAGGGAAATATCCCGAAGAATACGGAGTCCGGCGGCCTTTTGACGGAGTTTGACCGGGACTTTCTCTCCCGGGAGGGCGTGGAGCTGGCACCGGGCCCAAAGGAACGGATGAACATGCAGCGGTTTTACCTTTACCTGAACCTTACCAAGCCGGACCGCCTGCTGTGCCTGTCCTATTCCCTGGCCAGCGGAAAAGGGGAAGCCCTAAGCCCGGCCTACCTTATCGGCATGTTAAAAAAGCTGTTTCCCCGGCTGCAGATAGAAGAGGCGGAGAAGCTTTTGGAAGACCCGGATCATCTGGAACTGCCGGGAGCCGGGATCTCCTATTTTTTGGAGCATCTGGACAAGGCAGGAAAAGGAAAAGAGGATCCGGCTTTTTGGGAATTGTACAGCTGGTATCTGCGAAATCCGGAATATAAAGAAAAGATCCAACGGCTTACCCAGGCGTTCTTTTATAAAAAGCCGGCAGACCGGATCTCCAGAAGCGTGGCAAAGGCTCTCTATGGGGAGATCTCCCCTTATGGGGCCACCAGGCTGGAGCGGTTCTGTGCCTGTGCCTTCGCCCATTTTCTCCAGTACGGGCTGGCTCTCACCCAGCGGGCGGAATACGAATTTGGAGCCGTGGACATGGGAAATGTGATGCATGGGGCATTGGAACGTTTTTCCGGAAAGCTTGTGGAAAAGGGCATGAACTGGAAAACCGTGGACGAAGACACCCGGAACGCCCTTATCGACGCCTGTCTGGACGAGGTGGCGGCAGACTATGGGAACACCATTTTAAAAAGCAGCGCCCGGAACACCTATATGATCCAGCGGACAAAAAGGATCCTGCGGCGCACGGTGTGGGCCCTCCAGGAACAGCTGAAAAGGGGAGACTTTTCCCCGGAAGGCTTTGAGGTGTCCATAGGCGGAGGCCGGATCGACCGTCTGGATATCCTGGAGGAAGGGAATAAGGTCTATGTAAAGGTCATTGACTACAAAACGGGAAATACCTCCTTTGACCTTCTGGCCTTGTACCACGGGCTGCAGCTGCAGCTGATGATCTATCTGGACGGGGCCCTTACTGCGGAAAAGCAAAAGTATCCGGATAAGGATGTAGAGCCGGCGGGGATCTTTTATTACAACATCAAAGACCCTATGATCCAGGAATCTATGGAGGCAGATATCCAGGACGTGGACCAGAGACTCTTAAAAGAACTGAAAATGAACGGCCTGCTCCAGGCAGACCCGGAAGTGGCAAAAAAACTGGACCATTCTCTTATATCTATCCCCGCTTCCTTTAATAAGGACGGCAGCTTCCGGAAAAATGCCTCCGTGGCCACCAGAGAACAATTTGCGCTTTTAAACGCCTTTGTGAAAAAGAAGATCGCCGGGATACAGGAAGAGATCCTAAGGGGAGACGCCCAGCCCTCTCCCTATGAACTTGGGAAAAAGGATGCCTGCGAATACTGCGCTTTTCGGCCGGTCTGCGGCTATGACCGGAAGCTTCCGGGCTTTGCCCACAGGCGTTTGAAGCAATTTTCCGATGAAGAACTGTGGAATGCATTTGCAAAGGAGGTACAGTAGGATGGGCGTGACCTGGACAAAAGAACAGGAAAAAGTGATCTCCCTGCGGGACCGGAACATTCTGGTAAGCGCGGCGGCGGGATCCGGAAAGACTGCAGTCCTGGTGCAGCGGATCCTCAGTATGATCCTGGATCCGGTGCATCCGGTGGATATCGACCGTTTGCTGATCATGACCTTTACCAGGGCGGCAGCAGGAGAAATGCGGGAGAGGATCGCCCGGGCCCTGGAGGAAGCCCTCTATGAGGACCCGGACAACGAGCATCTCCAAAGGCAGACAACGCTGATCCATACGGCGCAGATCACCACCATCGATGGCTTTTGCTCTTATGTCATACGGAATTATTTTCATCTCATAGGATTGGATCCCGGCTGCAAGACCGCCGAGGAGGGGGAGTTAAAACTCCTGAAAGAAGATGTTCTCAAAGACCTTATGGAAGAACAGTATGCCTTGGGAGGAGAAGCTTTCCATCAGTTTGTGGAGTGCTACGCCGGCGGAAAGACAGATGAGGGGATCAAAGACTATATCCTGGATGTGTATGAGGCCGCCATGAGCCACCCGGATCCCCAAAAGTGGCTGGATCAATGTCTGAAGGTTTACGAAACAGAGACGGTGGAGGAACTGGGGGAGACGGAATGGATGAAGCTTTTGTGGACTGCGGCAGAGGACGAGCTTAGAGAAGCACAGGGCCTCTTTGAGGAGGCGAAAGCTTTGTGCAGCAGTCTGGGAGGCCCCTATCTTTATGAGGAAGCTCTGGACTCAGATCTGGAATTTTTGGAGATCCTTAAGAAAAGGACAAGGGAAAAGGACTTTGACGGAATGTCGGATCTTTTGGCAGATCTGTCCTTTGCCAGGCTTTCCGGGAAAAAGATGGAGGGAGTGGAAGAAACCAAAAAGGAGCAGACAAAAGCGCTCCGGGAGGAAGGCAAGGCTATCCTAAAAGAGATGAAAACCCGGTACTTTCTGGGAAAGGAAGCCCAGATCCTGGTACTTTTGAAGCTTTGCAGGGGGCCTATGGCGACCCTGGCGGAACTGGTCCGTTCCTTTATGGAACAGTTTGCAGAGAAGAAAAGAGAAAAAAATCTCCTGGATTTTACCGATATGGAGCACTTTGCCCTGAAGATCCTCATGGATGAAAAAGGAGAGATGACTTCGGCTGCCAGGGAGCTTTCCGAGAAGTATGAGGAAGTTTTGGTGGATGAATACCAGGACAGCAACCTGGTCCAGGAGCTTTTGACCACCTGCGTTTCCGGGTGGGTGAAGAAAAAAAAGAACATCTTTATGGTAGGGGATGTGAAGCAGAGCATCTACCGGTTCCGACTGGCAAGGCCGGAGCTTTTTATGGAGAAATTTAAGCGTTATTCCCTTACCGACAGCCAGGAACAGAGAATTGACCTGCACAAAAATTTCCGCAGCCGCCCGGAAGTGCTGGAAAGTGTAAACTATATTTTCCGCCAGATCATGGGAGAAGATCTGGGCGGGATCGGATATGACGAAGGGGCGGCTCTTTATCCAGGGGCGGATTTCCCGGAAGGGGCGGATCCGGAGTTTGTAAAAACCTGTGTGCTGCTGATCGAAAAGGATACAGAGGAGCTTTTGGAGGAACAAGGCTCCGCCGGGGCTCAGGAGCTGGAGGCTCTGGCCATTGCCCAGGAGATCCGGCGGATCGTGGGAAGAGAAAAGGTATGGGATAAGGAAAAAGGGGAGTACCGCCCGGCAGCCTACGGGGATATTGCCGTGCTTTTGCGCACTGCTTACGGCTGGGCGGAGACCTTTTCCCAGGTGTTTGAATCCAAGGGGATTCCTGCCTACACGTCTTCCCGCACCGGCTATTTTTCTGCCCTTGAGGTAGTGACGGTCCTGAACTACCTGCGGGTGTGCGACAATCCCCTTCAGGATATTCCACTGGCCGGGGTGCTGCGGTCTCCTATTGTAGGGTGCACCGCAAAGGAACTGGCGATGATCCGCCGGGATTTTCCCAAAGGGCTGCTTTACGAAAGTGTCTGCGCTTATGTGGAGGACGGACAAATGGAACTTTTCCCGGAAGAAGAGGGAAAAGAAGCTTTAAAGGATAAGCTTGTGGAATTTCTGGGCGGGCTGCATCAAATGCGCGCCATGGCGGAATATACCCCCATCCATCAGCTGATCCTCTCTGTGATCGAGAAGACCGGTTATGGAGAGTATGCCAGAGCCCTTCCCGGAGGAGAACAAAGGCAGGCCAATCTGCACATGCTGGTGGAAAAAGCCATGGAATACGAAAAGACCAGTTACCGGGGATTGTTTAATTTTATCCGCTATATAGAAAGCCTGCAGAAATACCAGGTGGATTTTGGAGAGACCAATATTTCCGGGGCGGGAAATGCTTCGGTACAGATCATGACCATCCACAAAAGCAAGGGACTGGAATTCCCCATCGTGTTTGCGGCGGGGATGGGAAAACAGTTTAATTTTCAAGATATGAACGCCAGGCTTTTGCTCCACCCGGAGCTTGGCTTTGGAGCAGATGCCATCCTGCCTGAGAAACGGCTGATCGTGAATACCCTTCACAAACAGATCATCCGCAGAGAGCTTCTAAAGGAGAGCCTGGGGGAAGAACTGCGGGTGCTGTATGTAGCCCTTACCAGGGCCAAAGAAAAATTGGTGATCACAGGAACAATCTCCAAACTGGAAAAACAGATCCGCACCCTTGCCCGGTATCAGGACCAGGCCGGGGAACTGCTCCCTTTGGGAACCCGGCTGAAAGCCAGAAGTTACTGGGCCTATATTCTTCCAGCGCTGTCCCGGCACCGGTGTATGGATGCGCTGTATAAGGAATATGGGATCGCGCCTTTTAAGGAGCATCCCCTTTATAAGGCAGAGGCAGAGTTTTCTCTGGTAAGGCTGACAGCGGCGGATCTGGCAGGGGAGGAGACACTGCAGCAGACAGAGGAAGCCTTGTTTCAGGAAATGGTGCAGCGATTTGATCCGGATCAGGTATGGGATGAAAAGATCCGGGAGGAACTGGAAAAGCGGTTTGGTTTCTCTTACCCTTATGGATATTTAAAAGATATCCCGGTCAAGGTCAGCGTATCAGAACTGAAAAAACGGGACTATGCCGGGGATCTGGACAAAGAGGAAAGCCTGTTTTTTGAGCGGGATGTAGTGCCGCTCATCCCCCGCTTTGCTGCCGGGGAGGAAGAAGAGTACAAGGGAGCCCGCCGGGGAACTGCTTACCACCGGCTTATGGAATGTCTGGATTATCATCGGGTGTCCAAGGAAGAAGAAATCCGGGAGCAGATCCAGAAGCTTACAGCAGAGAAGAAGATGGAGGAGCGGCAGGCAGAGAGTATTTCTATAGAGGATGTGATGATCTTTCTGCGCTCTCCCCTGGGAAAACGGATGGAAGCAGCCAGCCTTCGGGGCCGGCTTGTGCGGGAGCAGCCTTTTGTTATGGCCGTGGATGCAAAGGAAATCCAGCCAGAATGGAAGGATGGGGGCCGGGTCCTGGTCCAGGGGATCATAGACGCCTATTTTGAGGAGGAGGACGGCCTGGTGCTTGTGGACTATAAGACTGACCAGGTAAAAGCCTGGGAAGAACAGAACCTGGTCCGTCTCTACCACACCCAGCTGGAAAACTACCAGGAGGCCCTGGAAAAACTTCTGCATGTGAAGGTAAAGGAGAAATATATTTATTCTTTTGCGCTGGGAAAAGAGATATTGATGTGACGAAAGGAATTCTAAGATGAAAAGCAGGAACATGTAAAGAAGGTATAGGAGGGATTGAAAATGAGAAAGCTTAGGCTATTGATCGCAGCAGTTTTTCTGGGGATTTTTGTGTGGTCGGTGAATGTATCTGCCGAATCAGTTATCATTGACAATCCCGGCTTCTGTGGAATCAGTAGATGATTGGCTGGCAATGGACTGTAAAAATCTGGAAACCGTATACTGGAATACCAAAGAAGACATCCCCGAAGCTGCCTTTTGCCGTGATAGCCGGTTAAGGGAGGTACGCTTAGCAGATGGGATAAAAAAGATAAAATATGCGGCATTTTCGGGCTGCACCGCATTAAGGGAGATCAACCTTCCCGAGGGACTGACAGGTATAGACGTGAAGGCATTTTCGGGCTGTGTCAACCTGAAAGAAGTCTACATCCCGTCCAGTGTCAGTTATATCGCGACGAATGCTTTTGAAGGAATCCCCGGACTGGTGCTGAAGGGGGCAAAAAATTCCTATGCATCTTATTACGCAAAAGCCCAGGGTATTCCTTTTGAGTGCGTAGGAGAGGCGGAAAGCCCGATCACAAACCGGCCGATCCTGTCATCTGTGAAATGCAGCGGGAACACAGTGACCTGTTCCCTGCTGAGGGAGGTGCCGGGAGCCAGGAGCTATGAATTTTATGTTTTGTATGACTATGCAGCCCAGAGTGACCGTCCTTATTATGATGACTTATATATCCGCCAGATCTATACAGAAGACACCACTGCTACTACAGCCACTTTTTATAATCTCCCCAAAGGGGACTGGAAGGTCGTATGTCTGGCAAAGTTTATGAACAACAAAAGGACTTCTAAATGGTCCAATGAAGTGTCGGTGCATCTAAGCCAGCAGCCGGCGGAGACCCCTGTGATCACCAGGGCAGAGGTAAAAGGGCGGAATGTTACGGTAACAGTAAAGACGGAAAATCCCCGGAAACAAATGGGCTATGACTGCGTGCTGGCGAAAAGCTGGGATATAGTCCCTGAAGAAAAGGTCTATACGATCAAGAATAAGAGGGTATCCACTATCACATTTAAAAATGTAAAGCCA
Source organism: Candidatus Blautia faecigallinarum (assembly GCA_019116385.1). Classification (GTDB taxonomy): domain Bacteria; phylum Bacillota; class Clostridia; order Lachnospirales; family Lachnospiraceae; genus Blautia_A; species Blautia_A faecigallinarum. The sequence goes on from DXBU01000155.1 coordinate 74,615, forward strand.
GGGACCTATTATGTGGCGGCTCATTCCTTTGTGAGGGAGAATGTCACATCCGGACTGAAAGTATTCGGAGAATGGTCAGAACCAAAGAAGATCGTAGTGAAATAAAATCCATACAGCAAGAAGAGACAGCCAGGGAAGGTTTTTCGCTTTCCCTGGCTATTATTGTTTATGACTGCAAAAAAAATTTATTTCGGTTGCAATAAAACACCTCTCTGATGCATTATATAAGTGAAGGGAAATGATACAAAGGATTTTGTGGCTTTTTCCGAAGATATACATTGCAAAATGTGATAAAAATACGAAAGGAGAGGGTTTTATGAAGAAGAGAATCGTATTGACAGTCCTGCTCGCCGGATTTATGTGTTTAGGATCGGGCGATATGGCCTTTGCCGGGGAAGCTCAGAATGAGGAAGAGACAGTTGAAGTCTTTGACAGCCAGGAAGAACTGCCCGGGCCGGAAAGCGAGGATCCGGATGGGATACAGTGTCAGACTGCAGGCCAGACAGGAATCATATCTATGCCGTTACAGGACGGAGAAGCCATTGTGCCGGGAGAGGAGATCTTCACCGATGGCGTTCCGGAACAGCCGGAAGTTTTTTCAGCAGAAGGAGAAGAAAACAAGGAGATCTTTTCATCAGGAAGTGAAGATGCGGAAGGGACCGAAGGGCTGGAGTATGAATACATAGAAGAGACGGACAGCTACCGGGTAGTAAAAGGAGTGGACCAGAGGCAGGTAGATATCCCTGCTTACTATCAGGGAAAGCCTGTGACAGAGATCGGCGCCTATGCTTTTGCAGGATATGAAAAGGTAAGAACGGTGACGGCATTTGATAGTTCTGTCATAGGAAGGATCCGGGAAGGAGCCTTTGAGAACTGCAAAAATCTCAGGTCGTTCAGAGTCGGGTATGCAGTCAGTATCGAGAGCAATGCCTTCCGAGGGTGTAACCGCATGAGCTGGTTTACGGCTGAGAATGCCCGGGGAGCGGATATAGCCAGTGACGCATTCGACCCGGATACCAAGGTAATGTTTTTTGGTATTACGCCTCCAAAGGCCGGCTGTTATAGTGTCAGCGCGGAAGATGGTGGTTTATTTGATGTGGATGGGGCAACGATACTGGAAGATGTAGTCATACATGAAGATGGCTTAGAGAGCGCGAACACCATTATTGATTACAATTTATCGGAATCAAGGGTTGATATGAACACTTCGGAGTTCTATGACTGGGTTGATATAGTAATTGGGAGAAAAGCCTTTTATGGATGTGATAGCATACAGGAATTGATCCTGCCGGAAAGTACAAAATGGATTGATATCAAAGCTTTTGGGGAATGTACCAGCTTGGAAAAGCTTTACATTCCTGAAGGGGTATTTGGAATCGCGGAAGACGCATTCATGGAATGCCCAAATGTAACTCTATATGTAACCAAAGGCTCTTACGCGGAAGAATACGCGAAAGAAAATAACCTCCCTTATGTTTACGATACCATCCAGATTGCTCCGGAGATCCGGAAAGTGACCATCAATAAAAACATGATCACTGTACAGCTCAGTGAATTTACCGGGGATATGTATTACTGTGTACTTGGAACCGGGAAAAATGAAGCTGGTGTGCCGATCCGTTCGGGAAGCAGCGGGAGGATAGCAATAAGCCAGACAGGAAACAAGGTAGTATTCCGGAATGTAAACAAGGGGACTTATTATATCGGCGCCAGGGCACTGAGCCTTGACGGGGAGAAAAAGAGCTACAGCGAATGGTCAGGGCTTAAGGAAGTAC
>DXBU01000156.1 GCA_019116385.1 Candidatus Blautia faecigallinarum
GCAGCGGTGACAGTGGAAAAATCAAGGGAGATTCTTGATGAACTGGTAAAAAAAGGAGAACTTACTGTAGAACAGGGCAAGGTCCTAAACCAGGAGCTGAAGCATACGGTGAAGGAAACGGTAAAAAAGAACGTAAATGTTTCGGTAAAACCTTCTACACCGGAAGAACTAAGTGAATTGCTGGAAAAAATGACGCCAGAGCAGCTTTCTATGCTGAAAGAGCAGCTTAAAGAAATGGAAAGTGAACAAAAAGTTCAAGAAGAGCAGTCAGAGGAAGAAGAATAACAGATAAAGGATACAGTCTATATGAGCGGAGTACAGGAAGCAGGAAAGAAAAATGAATATAGGGAACGGCTGAAAGAAATTACCGCTGTACTTCACCGGCATGCCGTTACCCGGGGTGTTTCCCCCAAAAAGCTTAGAGAGATCCTGGTGGATCTGGGACCTACCTTTGTGAAACTGGGCCAGCTTTTGTCTCTCCGTTCAGATATCCTGCCCAAACGCTACTGTGACGAACTAATGAAGCTCTGTTCTGATGTTCCGCCGATGCCTTTTTCTCAGGTGGAGGAAATATTAGAAGAAGCTTTTGGCTGCCCCTGGACAGAGGAATTTTCCTCTATTGAAAAACTGCCTCTTGGATCCGCATCTATTGCCCAGGTTCATAAGGCCGTGCTGAAAACCGGGGAAGAAGTTGTCATCAAGGTCCAGAGGAAGGGGATCTATGAGATCATGTCCCGGGACATCGGACTAATGAAAAAGGCTGTAAAGCTTCTTCCGCCGGTCAGCATAAAAGAAATGGCCGATCTGGATCTGGTACTTGAGGAACTGTGGCGGGTAGCCCAAGAGGAAATGAATTTTCTTATAGAGGCTTCCAATATGGAAGAATTTGCCAGAAATAATCAGCAAGTCGTCTATGTGCGCACGCCGGTCTTATATAGGGAATACAGTACTGCCCACGTACTGGTCATGGAGTTTATCGACGGCATTCCAGTCAATGACAAAGAAACCCTTCTGAAAGAAGGGTACGATCTGGATGAAATCGGCAGAAAATTTGTAGATAATTTTATGAAACAGGTTTTGGAGGATGGATTTTTCCATGCAGATCCCCATCCGGGCAATGTATGCATTCAGGACGGAAAGATTGTCTGGATGGACATGGGGATGATGGGCCGGCTGACAGAAAAGGACCGGCAGAGCATCATAAAAGCCGTAGAAGGGGTGGCGCTGAATGATATCGGCAGGATCCAGGATGCGGTGCTTGCTATTGGCCAGTTCAGGGGAAAACCGGATCAATCCCGCCTATACGAAGACATTCGTTCCCTTATGTCCAAATACGGAAACGCAGACTTTGGCAAAATCAAGATCGCGGAGCTTCTGGCAGACCTGATGGAGGTCATGAAAGAAAATAAAATCTCCATGCCCCATGGGCTTACCATGCTAGCCAGGAGTATGGCACATATGGAAGGGGTGCTGGCGGAGATAAGTCCCCAGATCAATCTGATCCAGATCGCGGCAGTTCATCTGAAAAGCCAGTTCCTGGAAAAGGGGGCTTGGAAAAAGGAACTCCGCTCCACAGGGAAGAGCCTTTACCGCTCTCTTCGCAGGACTATGGATCTGCCTTCTCTGGTTACCGATGCCCTGCAGGGCTACATGAAAGGACAGACCAGGATCAAGCTGGATCTGAACGCCTCAGATGACCTTGCATGGCTTTTGCGCAAGCTGATCCGGAACATTGTGACTGGCCTTTGGGTTATGGCGCTGCTGATCAGTTCCAGCATTATCTGTACCACGGATATGTATCCAAAGCTGTGGGGGATCCCGGCACTGGGAGTTTTGGGATATTTCGGGGCTTTTGTGATCGTTTTATATGTGGTGGTCAACCATATTATTTCAAAAAAGAAGTGACGGGGCAGCCTTGGCCGCGTCACTTTTTGTGCTTGTACAATCTTTTTTAATAGTGTATAATACTTATGTTTGTAAAATTGTATATATAGGAAGAGATTATAGGAGAGATGCGAGGTTTATTTGATATCCACTGCCATATCATACCGGGAGTTGACGATGGTGCTTCTGATACAAAAGAAGCCCTGGCCATGCTGCGGGCGGAATATGAGCAGGGAGTCAGGACGATCATAGCCACGCCGCATTTTCGCAGAGGCATGTTCGAGACTCCAAGAGAAGAGATCATCCGGCAGTTCGAACTGCTGAAAAGAGAAGCCATGAAGGATCGATTGGGCATAGAATTGTATCTTGGCTGTGAATACCATGCAAATATGGAAATACTGAAATACCTGAGAAATGGAATGGCTTCGACTATGGCCGGCAGCCGTTTTGTTCTCACAGAGTTCTCCGGAAGAGACGACAAAAGCTACATAAGAGGGCGGCTTGCAGCGCTCACTGCCTGCGGCTGCAGACCGATCATCGCCCATCTGGAGCGGTATGACTGTCTTCGAAAGGATATTTCCTTTATCGAAGAATTGGTGGAAATGGGTTCTTACGTACAGATCAATGCCGGCAGCATCATAGGGGAAAGCGGGTTTTTCATGAAATCCTTCTGTAAAAAACTCCTGAAAGCAGATCTGGTACATTTTGTAGGCACAGATGCTCACAACATGAAATACCGTCCGCCAAAGATAAAAGAAGCTTATTCCTATATATCAAAAAAAATGGGACAGGACCGTGCAGACACGATCTTTATTACAAATCCCCAAAGAATGATAAAGTGAGGTACCGAAAAAAATGGAAAACCAGTATACTCCGGATAACGATGAAATTGAGATCGACCTGCGGGAAATTTTCAGTTTGCTCATCAGCAAGATCTGGATCATAATCCTTTCCGGCATAACGGTGGGCCTGATCGCAATTGTAGCCACCATGCTGTTTATCACACCCCAGTATGAATCCACAACAAAAATATATGTGCTGAGCAAGCAGGACAGCAATACGCTGACAAATCAGGATATGCAGACCAGTTTGTCTCTTACAAAAGACTACGAGGAGCTGATCAAAAGCCGCACAGTGACGGAGGGTGTGATCGCACAGCTGAACCTGGATCTTACAAGTGAAGACCTGCTGAAAAAAATGTCTGTGGAATCTCAGACCGATACCCGTATCATTTCTATCAGCATCCGCGATGAAGACCCATATACAGCCAGCCAGATCGCCAATGCAGTCCGTGAAGTAGCGGCAGGACATATCCAGAAGGTAATGGATATCGAAGCGGTAAATGTAGTGGATACGGCTAACATCCCGGATGAGAAGGCTAGTCCCAGTCTTGCCCGCAACGGCGTTATCGGCGGCGTTCTGGGCGTAGTGATCGCAGCAGCGATCATTCTGCTGGTATACCTTTTGAATGATACGGTAAAGACCCAGGAGGATGTAGAAAAATATCTGAATCTCAGTGTTCTTGGCACAATTCCTCTGATGGATACAGAAAAGAAATCGAAAAGACAGAGAGGAAAGGGAAGGGGCAGATCATGAAAAGTCTTAATATTATCTATGATAAACTTGAATATAGTGTAGACGAGTCTTATAAGTCTCTTCGTACAAACCTGCTTTTCTGCGGAGAAGACAAAAAAGTGATCGCTATTACAAGCTGTACGCCAAATGAGGGAAAAAGCAACGTTTCCTTTAATCTGGGTGTTTCTCTTGCCCAGGCCGGAAAGAGAGTGCTGCTGATCGATGCAGACCTCAGAAAGTCTGTCATGCTTGGAAGGATTGAAGCAGAGGGAGAACTTAAGGGACTTTCTCATTATCTGTCCCAGCAGGAGAGCCTTTCCAATATCGTATATAGCACCAATATTCCGAAATTTCATCTGATCTACGCAGGAGCTGTTCCTCCAAATCCGGCGGAGCTTTTGGGAAGTGTGCATTTTCGTCAGCTTCTTGCATCTGTTAGGGATGTGTATGATTATATTATTATCGATACCCCTCCTTTAGGAAGTGTTATCGATGGCGCTGTGATCGCGGAGGAATGCGATGGGTCTATCATGGTCATCGAATCCGGGGTGATCAGCTACCGTTTTGCCCAGGAAGTCAGAGAACAGCTTGCCAGATGCAACTGTCCGATCTTGGGTGTTGTTTTGAATAAAGTTGATATGAAGAACCAGAGATATTACGGCAAGTATGGCAAATACTATGGGAAATATTATGGCAAGTACGGTAAGTACGGTAAGGAGTAAATACTATGCGTAGAAAAATGGTGATATTACTGGCATTTATCTGCATAATCCTTGCAGGCTTTGTGATCGGGGTCCGAATGAAAGCAGACCGTGTGGGCCCTGAGATCACTTTCGGGGAAAAAGATATTGCCTACAGGGAGGGAATGGATGAAGAAAAGCTTCTCAAAGACGTGAAAGCGGTAGATGCAGTAGACGGCGATGTCACAGATACGCTCACCATAGAATCCGTCTATCCTGTAGATGAGCAGGAAGCAATAGCCGTTTATGTGGCAAAGGACAGCAAAAACAACATAACAAAAGTGAAAAGAAAATTGGCATACAAACCAGCCAAAGAAGAGGAAGAAGAGCCTGAGGAAGAAGCAGAGCCTTCAGAGGCACCGGAGCCTACCGCAACACCGGAGCCGTCTCCCTTGCCTACTCCTTCCCCAGCGGAGAACAGCGAGGCCTTGACGCCTACACCGGAACCGACTCCTATAGAAACAGTAGAGGAAGAAACTCCAGAAGAACGTGCTGCCCGGGAAGAACAGGAAGCACTAGCGGAAGAAATGCCGCCTCAGTCGCCCAGGATCTATCTTACAGATTATATAATCCATATAGGAGTTGGAGAGTCTATCGACAGACTGAGCTATGTAAAAGAAATCCAGGACGATTCGGATAATATCAGCGAATTGTGGCATTATATCAGTATCAACGGCGAGGTAGACACGAATGTTCCCGGAACCTACGAGCTGTCCTATTATGTAACGGATCTAAGCGGAAATGTTTCCAATACAGCTGTACTGCAAGTGATCGTGGAGTGATGAAATGACCTATACCCCTTATTATAAACGTAAGAGAAAACGTATTTTAAAAGGAAAAAAGAAAAGATTTCTGCTGCTGAAGATATGTCTGGGTATCCTGATCGTCCTTCTTGCTCTGACCGCAGGGGTGGCGGGAGCCTATTATTATCTCCGCGCATCCGGAAAAGCCGGCCTTCGTGAAAATGCAAAGACGGCGGTGCCGGATCTGAACAAATCAGAAACGATCGCGAAATCCCAGGAACTCCAGGAAGAATATGACCCTACCGTATTCCGCTACGGAGGAAAAGAATATAAATACAACAGCAATATCATTACCATTCTCTGTATGGGGATCGACAAAGATACAGAGGGAGTGGAGCTTTCTGATATTTCCGGAGAAAGCGGACAGGCAGACAGTATTTTTCTTCTGGTGATCGATCCTTCCGTAAATAAGGTAAAGATCATTGCGGTTTCCAGAGACACCATGACGGATATCACCAACTACGATGTCACCGGCAAAGCGATAGGAGAATCCGTGAACCACCTTGGACTGGCCTATGCCTATGGAGACGGCGGAGAAACCAGCTGTGAGATGATGGTCGATGCAGTTTCCAACCTGTTTTATGACCTTCCCATCCATGGCTATGTATCTTTGCTTGTAAGCGCCATTGGTCCTTTGAACGATGCTGTAGGCGGTGTGACGGTCACCGTTCCCCAGGATCTTTCCCACAAAGACCCTGCGCTGACAGAGGGAGCAACGGTGACGCTCATGGGAGAACAGGCAGAGATCTTTGTACGCAGCAGAGATACCAATGAAGAGGGCAGCAACAATCTGCGTATGGAACGTCAGAAAACCTACGCGTTGGCATTTGTGAACCAGGCAAAAGCGGCGCTGAAGGCAAATCCGTCCCTTACCATCGATCTGTATCAGAAGTTTTCCAAGCAGATGGTGACCAACATCGGACTGGACAATGCCGTTTATCTTGTATCAGAAGTGGCAGGTATGGAGTTTGACCTAAATGATATCTACACTTTGAAGGGCGAAACAAAGCAGGGTGCTGTATACGAAGAGTTTTATGCGGACGACAAGGCTCTTCTTCAGCTGGTGCTGGATATTTTCTATACAGAGGTTCCGGAGGTATAGCAGTGCTATGAAGATATCGGCAAAAAAAATCATTACCTGTATTCTGCTGGTCATCTGCCTGTTCCTGTGTGCGTTTATCGGTTTCTATCTCTATGAACGCCAGCAGGAGCTCAACGCACAGCGGGAAGAACAGGAGCGGATCATGGCAGTTCCAGTGGAGAACCCGGATATGCCTGAGGAATATCGGAAACTGAAGGCAGACAATCCGGATGTTTACGGCTGGATCATGGTAGAAGGAACGGATATATCTTATCCGATTCTCCAAAGCCAGGAGGACAATGCCTTTTATCTTAATTATAACCCAGAAAAGCAGGAGTCCGAGGCAGGCAGCATTTTTTCTGAAAACTACAATAGTCAGGATTTTACCGACTTTCTCACCGTCTTATATGGCAACTGTATGGAGGACGGGAGCATGTTTGGAGAATTGCTGAATTATGAGGATCCGGTCTTTTTTGAGGAAAATCGTGAGATCAAAGTCCTTTTGCCGGACAAAACCCTTCACTATTATATTTTTGCTACCTACACAGGCGACAACTCGCACCTGTTGCTTACCCGTGACCTCTCTAAGGAGGAAAACAGAAATCGATATATCTCGGACATCTTTCGCCAGAGAGGTTTGAAAAACAATCTGGACAAATCCGTAGACGTGGGACCGGATGACAAGATCCTGGCTCTTTCTACGGGGCATCCGACAGATCCGGATTCCAGATTTATTGTTCAGTCAATATTGCGTAAAAGTGGATGATATTGTATCATAAGGCATAAATTAGCAGCAAAACATACAAAATATGTGTTGCGATTTAGAAATGACGATGATATAATGAGGGAGAAATAAGGGTTCTGAATACTACATAGGACCTAAAATAAAAAAGAATATTCAGGAGGTTCTTACAATGAAAGCAAAAAAATTATTTGCAGCAATCCTGTCCGTTGGTATGATTATTAGCGGAACTACAGCAGCAATGGCAGCCCCCAGTATGATGAATGCTCTGGATACCAACCAGGTAAGCGCCAGCGAAGGTACCGTTACTGTAGAAGAAAAATCTGTTGAAGACATCACCGCTGAGTACGGCGAGGATGCCGGCAAAGTTGCAGAAGCAATTCAGTCTGCTACCGTAGACAGCACATTGCAGGAAGTATTTGAAAACGCTCTTGGAGCAGAGAACATTGCAGACCTGGAGATCAAATTATTCCAGGATGGTGTAGAAGGAGAAGCAGTTGATCTTTCTTCTATGAAAGTTCTTTCACCGTTAGTTGACCTTCAGCTTGACGGTGCAGAGCCTACAGAAGAGAATCCTGTAGACGTTACCTTTACTGCAAACAACATGACAGATGACAT
>DXBU01000157.1 GCA_019116385.1 Candidatus Blautia faecigallinarum
ATTCCGTCTCCTAACTCCATTGTCTCTTTCTCCTTTCTTTTTCTTTATAGTATACGTAAAAACGTCAGTCCCTTGGGCACAAAGATCACACAGCCGATGATAGCGGAAAGGATCGCAGCAGCCAGTACGGCACCAGCTGCAGTGTCCTTGGCGATTTTGGCCAGGGGCTTTTTTTCTAATGTAACAAGATCCACCACGGACTCCACTGCTGTGTTCACCATTTCCAGGGAAAATATCAGGGCAAACAAGATCAGGCAGATACACCATTCTGTCACAGATATTTCCAGGACAAAGCCGGCCGCAGTGACAAGCAGTGCCATCACACAGTGGATCTTCATATTTCTTTCGTTCTTTATGCAGGATGCGATCCCTGCAAAAGCATAGCCGAAGCTTTTTTGAATAGGGGCTTTTTTATGGTCTGACATAACATTACTTCCTGTATTATAGAATTTAATCCTTCTCCTTTATTTACACAGTTCCCCTACCACCTGATTGATCACACTTCCGTCGGCTTTTCCCTTCAGTTCTCCCATAACGGCTTTCATGATCTGGCCTTTATTTTTAGATGCAGCTATTTCCGCAAATTTCTCAAGGATATAGCTCCTGATCTCCTCTGCACTCATAAGCCGGGGCGCATACTCATGGATCACATCATAGCGGAACTGATACTCTGCTTTCAATTCTTTTCTGGAATCCGGACAGGTATCGATTTGTTCCTTGGCTGTTTTCAGTTCTTTTAAGATCACCTGATCTACCATATCTTCCGGTATCTCTTCCCGGCATCCTGCATCAATCCCGGCTTTTTTTACAGCAGAGATCAAGGATGAGATTGCTTCCTTTCTAGGTTTATCTTTTGCCTTCATGGCCGCTACCATATCTTTTCTTAATTGTTCAATATTCATAAAATCTTTCCTCCGATCCATAGTTTCCGGGATGACAGGCTTCCCGTCTTTCTCATTATACACCAAAAGTTCTGACAAGTACAAAAAAGTTTCTCACGCCCGGGTAACCTTCTTCACCCATTTCCAGCTCCGCAGCCGGATCACAACAGGGATCGTCTTATAAAGCTGGTCCCATTTGAGCAGGAAGAACACGATCACCGGCGGACATTTCCACCAGAAAGCGGCCATAGCCGAGAAGGGCACGATGATCAGCCACATGCTGACCAGATTCATTTTCGCGCTGAAAGAGGTATCTCCGCCGCCGCGGATGATCCCGTTGTCGCAGGCCATCTGGTAGGCGGTGCCAATGGTAGTAACAGAAAGCACCAGCATGAACTGCATTGCCAGACCGCGTGCTGTTTCGGTCAGCGTTCCTCCAAAGATCATAAGGATCGGCTCCCGCAGGATAAAGATCAAAAATCCGGTACACAGTCCGATACTGATAAACAGCACCTGAAATGTGGTCACCAGGGGACGAAGGCGTTTCTCTCCTCCTTCGCCGATGGTCCGCCCGACCACGATGCCTGCCGCTGACGCCGCACCGTAGGCAACAACGGAAAGTACCTGAAAGACCTGTACCGCAATGGCATTTGCCGCAGTCACATTGCCGCCCAGATGCCCAAGGATCCCCGTCTGCACCATCTGCGCTACACCCCAGAGGGCCTGGTTGATCAGCACCGGGAAAGAAACACGGGTATAATCACGGATGTAGCTGGTATCAATATGAAGCAATTTCTGCAAGGTCAGATTAAGCCGGTGCTCTTTGTATTTCAGGTACCAGATCACGATCAGCAGTTCCACGCAGCGGGAAACCAGCGTTGCGATCGCCGCTCCCCGCACGCCCAGTTCCGGAAAGCCGAGCCTTCCATAGATCAGGCAGTAATTGAGGCAGACGTTGATGACCAGCGTAGAGCCGGAAATGATGTAGCCGATCCTGACAATACCGATGGACCGCAGGGAAGCAACCAGGATATTGGTCACCGTAAAGATCACATAGGTAAAGCAGATGATCTGAAAATATTTTGCGCCCTCGGCGATAACGGCAGGATCATTGGACAGCAGGGACAAAAGCTGTTTGGGAAATGCCAGCACAACGGCAAACATTACCACAGCCATCGTCCCTCCGAACCGCAGAGCCGCGCCAATGATATGAGGGATCGGCTCCAGCCTTCCCTTGCCCCAGTACTGGGAGCCAAGGACCACTGCCCCTTCACCCGCGCCGACGACCAGCATCTGCAGCAGGTACTGAACCTGATTGCAGAGGCTGACGCCGCTCATGGCGTCCTGGCTATACCGTCCCAGCATGACCGTGTCCATCATATTGACGCCGTAGGTCAAAAGGTTCTGAAGGGCCAGAGACAGTGCAAGGATCATAAAAGATTTATAAAAAGCTTTTTCTTTGATCATTTTGTATTACTTCTTTCGTGATTGTTAAATATATCTTTGTGTTCGCCTCCTTTCTGCTAAAGGTCAGCGAAAGTAAAATCGGACTTGAAGGATGCAGAAAAGATAACGAATAATATCTATGAACATAGGAATACAAAAGCGTCTGCCGATGGCTTTTACAAACATAATCCCGGCGGCTTTTTTCTATTAATAATCCACAGGAGGCATTTGTTTATGAAACAATTTTTCAGCCGGATCAGTCCGGCTCTTTTTCTCGGGATGACAATTGCGGTGATCTGCATTCTGCATCTGTTTACAAAAACAGACCTGTCTATGACTTATATTGACTGGGATATCTCCGTCCGGGTCATGGAGGACGGAAGCGAGCAGCCCTTTTCCACAGATACTTACGGCAATGACAGTGAGCTTTCCGGTACATACCGTTTTTCCGGCACCATTCCGGAGGAGATCGGTACAGGCAATCTTCTCTTTGAGACTGACGGCCTGTCTCTCACCCTTTCGCTGAACGGAACCGTCATCTGGCAGTCCGAATCCACAGATGCCGGCAAAACCCTTTTTATGTCCCAGGGAAGCGTTCCCCTTCCGGAAGGAACTTCCGGAGAACTGGAAGCGACCTGCGAGATCCTTGACAGCAGCCAGGCTATGTTTCCGCCCCTCATCCGCTTCGTTCCGGAGAATCTGGATATCATTGAATCCACTGCCCTGGCCAACAGGGCGGCTTTTCCATCCGGCGCCGCTGCGCTTGCTCTTATCCTTGTCTTCGGCATTTTTCTTTTAAGCATCCGGATGCAGAGTCCGGACTTCAGCCTGATCCCGCTGTTCTTTGCCCTGGCCGGACTGCTCCTCACTCAGCTCATGCAGGCCGAAGGCGGTTATTTCCTGCCCCGTTCTGTTGCAGATCTGCTTGCCCGCAGAGAGATCAGCTTTTTGGTTCCTGTGCTGCTGCTCGTATATCTTGCTCTGAACCGGAAGCGGAAGTTCTGGAAATATTTCGGCATTGCCTGTGCGTGGAGCATCGGTGCCTTCCTGCTTTGCTATCTTGTCTCCTGGATCAGCGGCGGCTCTCTGGCGCTGTATATAAACGGCACTCTGCTACCCGGTCTTAAAGCAGGATATTATGGGGGAGCTCTTTACTGGCTTTCTCTGTGGCTTTCCTTTACTGCCGCCCTTATTTCAGCCTATGGCGTCCTCCAGGTTTTTTCGGAGCACCGTGCTTTGGAACAGGCCCTTATCCTTCGAAACCGTCTGGTAACAGAAAATTACCATACACTCCAAAAGCGGATGGAGGCAGACGCTGCGGTGCGGCATGAATTCCGCCACCAGCTCACAGCATTGGAGCTTCTGTGCCAGAAGGAAGATCTTGCCGGAATACGGGAGCTGCTGGATCAACTGAACAAAGACAAGGAGCTCCGGGCAACAACTGACTTTACCTCCAACCAGACTGTCAACACCATCCTCCAGTATACTTCCGGACGCGCGGCAAGATCCGGCGTCCGTCTGGACACGGATATCCATATTCCCAAGGATCTAAACCTTCCGGAAGGGGATCTTTGCAGTCTCTTGATGAACATGCTGGACAACGCACTGGAGGCTGCGTCCGGTGTTCCTTCAGAAGAGGAACCTTATATTTCCCTGCGTCTTGGAATAAACGGTGCCTATTTTACCATCCGGTGTGAAAATTCCTTTCATAATGTTTTGAAAAAAGACAAAGACGGTAATCTCCTGACCACCAAACCGGATCCCCAGGTTCACGGATATGGCCTGCGCCAGATGGAGGACATTGCCAGGAAATATCACAGCTCACTCCGCATCCGCACGGAAAATGACCGGATCTTTATCCTGATGGCAGCCCTTCGCCTGCCGGAATAAAGATCTGTGACAAAACCGAAGATTTCGTATACAAAATGCCGTACCTGCATGTTAAGCAGGTACGGCATCTATTTGTTTATAAATTATTTCTGAGGTCCTGCAGCAACCAGTTCTTTTCCAAGTTCGTTGCTTTCGTATTTCTTGAAGTTCTTGATAAAGCGGTCTGCCAGATCCTTTGCTTTTTCTTCCCACTGGGAAGCGTCTGCATAGGTATCACGGGGATCCAGGATCGCAGGATCAACGCCCGGAAGCTCTGTAGGAACTTCAAAGTTGAAGTACGGGATCTTCTTGGTAGGAGCCTTCAGGATATCTCCGCCCAGGATCGCATCGATGATGCCACGGGTATCGCGGATGGAGATACGTTTTCCGGTTCCGTTCCAGCCTGTATTTACAAGGTAAGCTTTCGCTCCGCTCTCTTTCATTCTCTTTACAAGCTCTTCTGCATATTTGGTAGGATGCAGCTCCAGGAATGCCTGGCCGAAGCATGCGGAGAAGGTAGGTGTGGGCTCTGTGATCCCGCGCTCTGTACCGGCAAGCTTAGCGGTAAATCCAGACAGGAAGTAGTACTCTGTCTGCTCTGGTGTCAGAATGGATACTGGAGGCAGTACGCCGAAAGCGTCTGCAGACAGGAAGATCACGTTCTTTGCAGCCGGTGCAGCGGATACCGGACGTACGATCTTCTCGATGTGATCGATCGGATAGGATACACGGGTATTCTCTGTCACACTCTTATCAGTAAAGTCGATCTTTCCGTCTTTGTCCAGAGTTACGTTCTCCAGAAGGGCGTTGCGCTTGATGGCATTGTAGATATCCGGCTCGGAATCTTTGTCCAGGTCGATAACCTTTGCGTAGCAGCCGCCTTCGAAGTTGAACACACCATTGTCGTCCCAGCCGTGCTCGTCATCACCGATAAGGAGTCTCTTAGGATCTGTGGACAATGTGGTCTTTCCTGTTCCGGAAAGTCCGAAGAAGATCGCTGTATTTTCGCCGTTCATATCTGTGTTTGCAGAGCAGTGCATGGAAGCGATGCCCTTTAACGGCAGGTAGTAGTTCATCATGGAGAACATACCTTTCTTCATCTCGCCGCCGTACCAGGTGTTTGCGATCACCTGCTCGCGGGTGGAGATATTGAACATTACGGCTGTCTCGGAACGAAGGCCCAGTTCTTTATAGTTGTCTACTTTCGCCTTGGAAGCGTTGTAAACAACGAAATCCGGCTCAAATGTTTCCAGTTCTTCCGCTGTCGGACGGATGAACATATTGGTTACGAAGTGTGCCTGCCATGCAACTTCCATGATGAAACGGATGGACATACGTGTGTCTTTGTTTGCGCCGCAGAAAGCATCTACTACAAAAAGTCTCTTATTAGAAAGCTCTTTGATCGCGAGATCTTTTACAGAATCCCATGCTTCCTGTGTTGCAGGATGGTTGTCGTTCGGATATTCGTCGGAAGTCCACCATACTGTGTCTTTGGAATTTTCATCCATAACGATGTATTTGTCTTTGGGAGAACGGCCAGTATAAATACCTGTCATAACATTGACAGCGCCCAGTTCACTTTCCTGTCCCTTTTCAAATCCTTCCAGTTCGGGTTTCAATTCTTCTTCATAAAGCATCTCAAAAGAAGGATTGTGCACGATTTCTGTGGTTCCTGTGATACCATACTGACTTAAATTAATATTTGCCATTTACGCTCAGCCTCTCTCTTTCTTAATATTTGTTTTCAAGGAAATCTATGACATAGTTCCCAACATGCCCCCATTATACAAAATAATAGTTAAAAAATCAACAATAACTTTCACCACTTTCTTTTATGCAAAAAGAAAGCCGCGGACATCTCCCGGAAAATCCCCCGAGAGAAACTCACGGCATTCCATATTTTGTGTTAAAACATATAATCTATAAGTTTGTCCAGCCCCCGTCGCAGGTAAGGATCACACCATTGATAAAACTGGATTCATCACTTGCCAAAAACAGCGCCGCATTGGCAATGTCCTCCGGCATCCCCAACTCCGGAGAATGCACCAGGAGACTGCTGGTACGGGAAAATCCGAATTCATCGGCCTTCGGCATAACCAGGGGGATGTCTGTCACTACGCCGCCCGGAGCGATCCCATTGCAGCGGATCCCCTGTTCCATATACATGAAAGCGGTATTCTTTGTGGCTGCAGCGATCGCGGCCTTAGAAGCGCAGTAGGCAATACCGGCTGTATGATGGATCGCTCCTACAGAGCAGGTATTGATGATATTGCCTCCGTCTCCCTGTTTTAAAAATACTTCTACTGCTTTCCGCATGGCATAGATCGGGCCCAACGCATTGACGCGGATCTGCCTGTCCAGCATTTCATCGGAGACATCTCCCACCGCCGTATTATCATCCATGATCCCTGCGTTATTGATCAGAACATCCAGCCTTCCAAATTTTTCCACCGCATATTCGATCATCCCTTCGTCGTCTTCCCTTTTACTCACATCTCCAGCGTAGGGAACTACTTCTCCAGGCGCGTCTTTCAGGCTCTCTGCCAGTTCCGTAAGGCGATCCATCCTCCTGGCAACTGCAACGATCTTTGCGCCCTCCTGGGCAAAACGTTCTACGATCGCCTTCCCCATTCCTGCGGAAGCACCGGTAACCACGATCACTTTATTTTCCAGTCTCATATTCTCCCTCCTCTTAAATCCAGCATTTGTCTGTGACCACTGCTGCAGATCCGTTCATCCCCACTGTCACTTTCGTTCCATTTACAGCCTTTTTTGCTTCCAGAACCGCAAAACCGATATTCTTTTCTACCGTGTATCCATAAATCGCCGCACGGACAAATCCACAGGGCACGCCCTTACAATAGACGATCTCCTTCTGGGCAATATCTTCATAAGATTCCTCCAGATATTCAAGACCGGCCAGGCGGTATTTCGGCCCCTCTTCCCTGGCTTTTACAAGTGCTTCTTTTCCTATAAAAGATTTATCCAGATCCACAGACCAGTCCAGGCCGCATTCAAAAGGCGTAAGCCCGTACATATCCTGTCTGAGGGCAAAGCCCTTTTCTACCGGAAGACTGCGCACATACACTTCCAGGATCGTCAGTTCCGGCGCTTGTTCCTCCTTTGCTGCTTTTTTTACTGCTTCCCTTATTTTCCCGGTATCTTCCATTCTGCAGTAAATCTCAAATCCGTTTTCTCCGGAGAATCCGCTCCGGTGGATCTTTACCGGGATACCGTCTATAGAATTATCCTGGATCTGGAACCGCTTGATCCCATCAACAGGATCCAAAAGCATACGGTTCATAACCGCAGGAGAATTTGGTCCCTGAACAGAATACATATCCCATTCTTCTGTAATATCTTTATATGTGATCTCGGCGTCTCCTTTATGTCCATCGATCCATTTGATCATCTGGGGAGCATAGAGGGTTGATATCCAGTATTCTTTTTCTCCCATACGCATCACGATCGTATCATCAATGATCTTGCCCTCTTCATTAAGCATGGTGGTATATTTACTCCGCCCCACATCCGCTGCCGCGATATGATTAACAAACAGATAATCCAAGATTTCTGTACTTTTTTCTCCTTTTACTTCTACAAGGTCATGGGTCCACCGGTACCATCCTGCATTTTCTCTTACTGCCTGATGCTGCCTGCGCGCAGCTTCATCTTCTTTAAATAACATGGCCAATATCCCCCTTTCAAATCATCCTCTTATCAATCTTTCTTCCCACTACGATGGTCATTTCCTCATCGTCTTTTCCTTCAAACCAGCAGGACCATTCTGTGGAGACCATGGTCTTTACCATATTATGCCACAAAGTCTCATAGCCAAGAGTCAATTCCTCCACCGGAGCCATAGGGAATCTGCCGTTAAAGGTTTCTGTATCCACCCTGATCCGCACTTCATCCTCTGTAAAAGCTTCCAGTTCACAAGGTACAAGCTGGGTATCCAGGATATTTTTAATATATCCGCCCATCAGTCTCGGATCATTGTCTCCGATCTCTCTTGGCACTCCCAGCCAGCTCCGGAGGCCTTCTACGGCAAAAGGTTCAATGAATGCATTCTTTCCTGCTGTAGAAAAGACGATCTTAAAGATCCGTTCAAATTCCTCGTCTGACTCCGCCATATCCCGGATCGCGATCAATGGGAAAGCAACGCACCACACCCATCCTTTTTCCATACACCAGCGATACGCCCAGGTAAAGCTTTTCTCTTCCCCGAAAGCATTGGAATAGCATCCGTTGCGGATGATCTGCCCTTGTTTTACCATACGTTCTTTCGGCGTATCGTGTACCGGACAGGCAGGCTGGTTCATATGATCCATCCATCCCTGTTTTTCCTGTCCGTATATATCCCGGCGCTCTGCCACTACCCGGCAGTGGCGGTCGCCGCAGCCTCTGGCCTCACACATATTTAAAGCCACTTCATTTTCCCCGGTAGCACTGTTCAGATCAAAATTCGCGGTAAACATAGCGGTTGTCATATTGCAGAGTTCAGAACCTACAATGTCCCAGGGACAGGTATCCAATTCTTTTTCCACACGGTCTCTTGTAAATTGGATCACCCTGCCTGCCATATTTTCATACTCATCCCCCGAATCTCCGAAAATCGCGCCCAGCCAGGAAGAACGTTCGCAAAATTCCGGGATATTCCACTCATCGTAAAATCCTTTCATATATTCCTCGCTGGAAGCTGCCATATTCATCTGATAGGAGATCTCACAGATCGCACTGGTTCTTTTTTCATAATCCGGTTCTAAGATCCGCATAACCTGGAATAAATTTGCACAGAAAGACGCGATCTGGCGCACAGCATACTGATATGCCTCTTTCTCAGGGATCAATTTCCCCCATACCGTCTGTACACATTTCGCTTCTTCAAGGTTATCTAATAATGCCATAAAAATCCCTCCTTTTTCATTTTTCTTTATCATATATAGAATATCTTATTTACAAAACCCCACGTTTTATCTGTTTTTTTACATAAAATCCCCCATATTTTATGGGATATTTCATGCAGTTATGCTATACTATACGGAAAGGAATAAAATTTAAAAATTCTGTTAAATAAATAGAAGATACTTTATTTAAAGGAGTTTGAAGATAGCTATGAAGTTGAGTATGGAAATAATCTGCGCCAATCTTCCAGCGGAATTCTCTGCCAGGATCAAAGGTCTCAAAAATGACGGGCTGACTCTGGAAAGGCCTGAATTTTACATTGGAGAACCCCGTCCTTTTTTATCCGGGCATTTGTATATCGTATCGGCCGCTGAGTTATCCTCTCACACCCGTACAGAACAGGGTGCAGGGATTATCTGTATTGGAAACAGCCTTTATATAGAGCAGTACAAAGAGCGATGTTCACTCCTCTTAGTAGATGCCTCTGTAAATCCTATGCTTCTTTTTAACAGTCTCACAAAAATTTTTAATACATACGAAAGCTGGTCGGAAAAGCTCTATGAAATATTAAATTCCAGCGCGAGCCTAAAAGAAATGATCGCCTGCAGCCGTCCTGTATTCGAAAATCCACTATTTGTCCTAAATGCAGATTTTCATTATCTGGTCCATTCCGATTATACAGACCAGGAGCTGGAGCAGCAGGCAGAATTTCGATTTGAAAATAAAAAGAACCTTCTCCCTTTAGATGCTTTCGAAAAATTTCTGGAGCTGCATAAGCTTTCTCTTGAAGAGCGAAAGCCCATCTTACTCACTGTAAATGGAAGCAGTTTTCTAAACATCAATCTTTTTCAGGATAACGTTTACTGTGGCTGCCTTACAATTGAATACTATGGAAAAAAATGCCGGGCCGGCGATGAGGCGCTGGCACTATATCTATCCCGTTTTCTCACACTGGCACTGAAAAAGTATACGTTTTTCCCTGGAAATGAAAAAAATGTCCTTCGGCAGTCCCTTCGGGACGCAATAAACGGGTATCAGGTCAGCCTCAGCCAGAGGCGAAGCCTTCTTCCCCTGCACGCAGACGGGGAATATGTCTGTCTGACCATCCGGTTTACAGGTCCGCAGGTACAGCTTCCGGTAGAATATCTGTGCAGCCTGATCGAAGCCGAATATCCAAATTGTGTTGCACTGGATCATGAATCATCCATTGTCGTATGTGCCCAGCTCGGAAAAAAAGAGGCAGAAAACACATGGTACGAAACCCTGAAATCCCGCTTCACCCCTGTGATCCAGTCCCTGAATTTTCATGTAGGGGTAAGCAGTGCATTCAAGCGGCTTGAGGATCTGCGGCTGTATTATCTCCAAACCTGCGCCGCTCTGGAAAATGGAAGGCTGTTTGCTCCCGAAGAGCATTATTATCTTTTTGAAGATTATGCCCTGAAAGAACTGATCATCAACATGATTGGAAATCTTCCATTTAAAATGTATTACTCAAAAGGTCTGCACCTTTTGGAAGAGCACGATGCACAGTCATCTGTCAGTTATCTGGAAACTCTGCGCGTTTACCTGAAGCATAATATGAGCGCGACCAAAACTGCTGAGGCTCTGTATCTCAACCGGAGTACCCTTCTGGAACGGCTCTCCCGGATAAAATCCCTTTTGCATTCTGATCTTTCGGATCCGGATGAACGGCTTCGTCTCCAGATTTTATTAAAAGCTCTGGAAATTCATAATGAGATCCAGGATCAAGCCCATCCGGATACTTAAATAGCCTAAAAGCGGGCATGGCACATTTCTTTCCTGCGCCATGCCCGCTTTTGACCATAAAGATCATTCTTCAAGTTCTTTTAATGCAGCATCGATTTCTTCCAGTTTTTCCGGGCTTATCCCAGCCTGGGGGAAAGAAGCCAGTTTACGGAAGGTAAGTGCTCCTACCAGTTTCATCTGCGGATTGGTCTTAAATCCCGGAGCATATTTCTCCAAAAGCTCTGCTGCCGCCGGATTTTTCTGCAGTTCTTTTACTTTGCTGTCAATGGAAAGTGCCATATTGATTTCCTCCTTTACTTCGGTTCTGTTCCGTTCTTTTTATGCTTTT
>DXBU01000158.1 GCA_019116385.1 Candidatus Blautia faecigallinarum
CCGGGATCGAGAATGTAGAGTATCTGGAACGCTTTGAGGAAAAACTTCCTTTATTCGGCAGAAGAAATCTGATCCAGAATTTTTATATTGATATTGCCTCCTGGGAGGACGGCTTCCGAAAAAATCCTGCCCAGGAATTTGCAGATAAGGTGCGGTCCTGCTATCCCTATCTTCAGATTTATAATACCTTCGAAGATCTGGCGCATATGCGCCAGGTAAAAACAAAAGAGGAGATCGCCCTGCACCGGCGGGCCTGCCAGATCACCACAGAAGGGGTAAAAAGTATCCTTTCCCATTTAAAGCCGGGAATGCACGAATATGAGATCGAGGCGTATTTTGACTTTGAACTGAAATCCAGGAATGCCCGCCATGCTTTTTCTACCATTGCTGCATCCGGGAAAAATGCCTGCGTAATGCACTATGTGGCCAATGACAGAAAAATGCAGGAAGGAGATATGATCCTTTTTGACCTGGGAGCGGAATGGGGAAGGTATGCTTCTGACGTAAGCCGTACTTTTCCAGTAAACGGAATATTCACGCCTTTGCAGAAGGAACTGTATCAGGTAGTTCTGAAAGGCTTAAAAGCAGCCATAGCACGGACCAGGCCGGGACAGCCAAAGAATGAACTGCAGGAGATCAGCAAGCAGGTTATGGCGGAAGAACTGATCCGCCTTGGCATGATAAAACAGCCGGAAGAAATCATGAAATATTATTTCCACAGCTCCGGCCATTATATCGGCCTTTATACCCATGATGTGGGAAATGACAATGCGCCTTTAGAACCGGACATGATGTTTACCCTTGAGCCGGGACTGTACTTTGAAGAATTGGGGATCGGGATCCGGATCGAAGATACTATTCTGGTGACGGAGGAAGGCTGTGAGGTGCTTACAGAGGGAATTCCGAAAGAACCGGAAGAAATCGAAAGATTTATGAGAGAAAGCCAGGCTGGAAAGTAAATTTTCCAATCTGCCCGGATAACATGCCAAGGGAACGAGAAAAGAGGTAAGGATGAGCAAATATGCCCAGCGGCGAAAAAAAGGGAAGAGATATATACTGCGGAAACTGCTTCTTTTGACAGAGGTATTGGTGGTCAGCCTGGTGATCCTGGGCGGCAGGGAGGAATCCCGGGTTACCGGCTCCTCCAGGTTCCGCTGGGAGGACCATCAGGTGATCACCCATGCCCTAGGAGAGACTAAGGGAAGGACGTATCTCAATTCCCGGGAGAGTTTTATAGAAAATTATGAAAAAGGCTGCCGGCTGTTCGAAGTGGATCTGGCGAAAACCTCCGATGGCGTCTGGGTGTGCCGGCACAGCTGGAACGATCCTATGGGACAGTGGCCAGGGGACGGGCAGAAGGTCCTTTCTCTGGAAGGATTTTTAAGTTCTCCTTTATATGGAGAATTTACGCCAATGTCCTTTGAAGACCTTCTGGTGCTTTTGAAAGAATACCCGGATGCTTTTGTACTGTTGGATTCCAAGCAGTATTCTGTGAGAAATTATCAGAGGACCCTGGAGGATTACAGCGAATATGTGGAGATCGCGGGAACGGCAGATGCTGAGGAGGTCCTTTCCCGCCTGATCCCGGAGATTTATAACGAAGCAATGTACCCGGGAGTTGCGGTCATGAAGCGTTTTCCCACCTGTATTTATTCTCTCTGGCAGGAATACTCCCGGGAAGAACTGGAACAGATCGCGGACTTCTGCAGAGAAAAGGAAATCCCTGCGGCTACCGTATACGAAGAGTACTGGTCGGCGGAGGTCCAGCAGATCTTCGATGAGAGAGGGATTCTCTTGTATATTTATACGGTTAATGATCTAGAGAACGCCAGGAGTTATATGGAACAGGGAGCGGCAGGGATCTGTACGGACAGCATCACCCAGGAGATGCTCTGAGCTTTTTCAGGAAAACAGGCTTAATATAGGGAAAGATCCAGCAAAAAACGCACATAATAAAGGCAGAATAACTGTCTTATCCAGAAAAAAGAAAAAGGAACGCAAAGAATATGGGAATAAGAAGAACAGCCGCTGTATGGGCGGCAAAGACAGCCGGCTTTGTCTGCAAAAAAATGGGACGGCAGGGAGTCACCTGGGCGGGAAAGATCGCCCTTAAGATCGACCCCGCCATTTTGGAAGAACTTGCGGCACAGGTACGGGAAAAGATTTTTGTAGTATGCGGAACAAATGGAAAGACGACCACCAACAATATGCTCTGCGCGGCCCTTGAAGCAGAAGGAAAAAAGGTGGTATGCAACCATACCGGCTCCAATATGCTCAATGGGGCAGTGGCTGCATTTGTCCTGGCAGCAGGACCAAGCGGACGCCTGGATGCGGACTACGCCTGTATTGAAGTGGACGAGGCATCCACCAGGCATATCTTTCCTAAGATCAAACCGGATTATATGGTATTGACCAATCTGTTCCGGGATCAGCTGGACCGCTATGGAGAGATCGATATCACAATGAACATATTGGAAGAAATGATGGAAAAGGTCCCGGATATGAAGGTGATCGTAAACGGCGATGATGCCCTTTCGGCTTATCTGGCCATGGAGAGCGGAAATCCCTATGTAAGCTATGGGATCAGCAGGCAGGTAATGAAAAACGAAACCAATGAAATACGGGAAGGGCGTTTCTGCAAGCGGTGCGGCCAGAAACTGGAGTATCACTTCTATCATTACAGCCAGCTGGGAGACTATAGCTGTCCCGGATGCGGATTCAAAAGACCCTCCCTTGATTTTGATGCCCAGGAGGTAAAGGTGGGGGACCAGATCTCCTTTTTTGTGGAGGGACAGCATATTGTGGCAAATTATAAGGGATTTTATAATGTGTACAATATACTGGCTGCCTATGCGGGAGTGCGTACAGCGGGATTTGCGGCGGAGCATTTCAATGATATGCTGAAAAAGTTCAATCCGGAAAACGGAAGGATGGAGCAGTTCCGCATTAAAGGAACGAGTATTGTTTTGAACCTGGCCAAAAATCCTGCAGGATTCAACCAGAATATCACCGCGGTCATGGAGGACAAATCTCCCAAAGATCTTGTGATCGCCATCAACGACAATGCCCAGGACGGAATTGATATTTCCTGGCTTTGGGATGTGGATTTTGACCGCTTCCGGGAGGAAAGCGTGAAAAGCATCACTGTGAGCGGCATCCGCTGCCAGGATATGCGGCTGAGACTGAAATATGTAGACATTCCTTCAGCACTGGAAAGGGATGTGGAAAAAGCGATCCGCAGCTATATTGGAAAGGGAACAGGAAACCTTTATGTGCTGGTAAACTATACGGCGCTTTTTAGTACCAGGAATATCCTGAAAAAGCTGGAGGGTGAAAACTTATGAAGATTACAATAGGACATTTATATCCGGATCTTTTGAATCTTTACGGCGACAGGGGAAATATCCAGTGTCTGATGAAACGGTGCCGGTGGAGGGGCATTGAGGCAGAAACCATCGCTTTTGAACTGGGGGATCCCATCGATTTTTCCGGACTGGACATTGTACTTTTAGGGGGAGGCTCAGACCGGGAGCAGATGCTGGTGTGCCAGAAACTCCGGGAGATCCGGGGGGCTTTTAAAGAGTATGTGGAATCGGAGGGCGTGGTGATCGCCATATGCGGCGGCTATCAGCTCCTTGGCAAGTATTACCATACAGACCAGGGAAGCATGGAAGGCCTGGATCTGGTGGATATTTATACCGAACAGGGAGAAGGACGTCTGATCAGCAATATCGTACTGCAAAGCGATCTTTTTGAAATGCCGGTGGTAGGATTTGAAAACCATGGAGGCCGTACGTTTATCAACCAGAACCGGCCCTTGGGAAAAGTGCTTTATGGAGCGGGAAATGATGGAACCTCCGGCTATGAGGGCGTGGTGTATAAAAATGTCATCGGGACCTATCTTCACGGCCCTCTGCTCCCGAAAAATCCCCAGCTTGCAGACTGGCTGATCCGCCGCGCTTTGGAGAAAAAGTATCACCAGGAGGTAGAACTAGAACCTCTTGACGACAGCCAGGAAATGGAAGCGAACGCTTATATATACCATAGATTTGTAAAATAAGTGCTTGCATTAGCAGAAGTCAAATTGTATAATGTGCGTATACGGACGGCTGCCGCACCGGAAAGCATGCCGGACATGCAGCCGAAGAGAAAGGAGACGATATCATGCAGAAATATGTATGTGGACCATGCGGATACGAATATGATCCAGAGGTTGGCGATCCGGACAATGGAATCGCACCAGGAACGGCGTTTGAAGATCTTCCGGAGGATTGGGTATGCCCGATTTGCGGTGTAGGTAAAGAGGAATTCGAACCGGCAGAATAAAGATAGGCTGTAAAGGTGCCGAAAGCCCAGGGAGCTTTTGACACCTTTCTTTATTAGAGTGAGATAAGGGGTGCACTATGGCAAAATCACACAATCAAAAAGCAAAAATTCTATTTTTGGAACAGATGCTGCGCGGCACGGGGGAGGAACGGGCAGTAACCATGCAGGAGATCCTGACAACACTTATGGAACATGGCATACCGGCGGAGAGAAAGAGCATTTATGACGATATAGAGGCACTCCGTGCATTTGGCATGGATGTAAGGTTCCGCAGAGGAAGACCGGGGGGATATTACTTATGGGGAAATACACCGAAAGCGCAGCAGGTACAAAAGGAAGGGCTTCCTGAAGAAGGAGGACCAGAAGAACGTCCGGAATTTACACGGCGGGAGCCAAAGGATAAAGAAAAGAAAATGCGGCTGCTTTGTTCCAAAAGCATAGAGGAACAGGTGAAAGCCTACTTTGGCAGCGCCGGAAAATATAAAGAAAAAGAGCCGGGATATTTTACCGTTACGGCTGCTTTCCTTTCCGACCCTCAGTTTTACGGGTGGCTTACGGCAATGGGGACGGAGGTACATATCTTAAAACCCAGAAAACTCGCCCAGTCCTACCGGGAATACCTGAAGACACTGGCCAGGGAATATAAGCAGTTAAACGGATAAGGCAACAAAGACAGAGAGGATTGAAGATAACGATGAAAAGAAAAACCGCAGCAATTCTAGTGGGAATGATGGTTTCTGTCTCCCTGACGGCAGGATGCGGCAGCAACGAAGCCACAGAAGCAGCCAGCCAGGGAGAGCAGACCGGTGCGGAGGACGAGGAAGAGACCGAAGAAGCATCCAAGGAAGAAGAGGAAGAAACAGCTGCGACCGGGGAAGCGGAAGAAGGCGAAGAAGACAACCAAGAAGAAAGCAGTGAAACCCAGGAGCCGGAAGAGGAAGAAAAGGGAACCGTAGCGGTGCTCCTGCCGGACGATACCGATGAACGGTGGGCAGCAGACGGCGGATATATCCGTACAGAGCTGGAAAATGCCGGCTATGAGCCGCAGATCCTTTATGCACAGGGCGACGGGCAGAAGCAGGCAGAGCAGGCAGCGGAAATGATCGAAGAAGAAGTGGACGCTTTTCTGATCGCCCCGGCCGACGCCTATTCTCTCACAGATGCGCTGGCAGGAGCCAAGGAAAAAGGAATCCCTGTTTTTTCTTATGATGACCTGATCATGGACAGCGATGCGGTTTCTTATTATATTACCTTTAACAGCAGAGAAATAGGCCATGCCCTGGGCAATTCCATTATAGAAAAGATGGATCTGGAAAAAGCCCGGGAGGATGGAAAGTCTTATAATATCGAATTCTTTATGGGATCGCCGGATGACCTTAAATCCCTGTTCCTATATAATGGAGTAATGGAAGTCCTGAATCCTTATCTGGAAGACGAGACGTTAGTGTGCCAGTCCGGACGGACCTCTTTTCATGATACAGCCATCATGCGTTTCAGCGAGAGCGAAGCCCAGCGTATACTAAAGGAGACCTTAGAAGAGTCCTACCAGGGGAAAACGCTGGACATTGCCTGCACAGCCTTTGACGGCGCTGCTTTGGGTGTGGCCCAGGGGATGGAAGAGGCAGGGATCTCTCCGGATCAGGAGCAGTGGCCCATGATCACAGGAGTGGGCTGTGAACTTTCCGGCATGCAGGGGATCGCTGCAGGAAGCCAGACCAACAGTGTCTATATGGACCGGGAAAATCTGGCGAAGCAGGGCGTAAATATGGTGGATACCTATCTTAAGGGGGAGGACCCGGAGGTTACGGATTACGAACAGTATGACAACGGCAAAAAGATCATCGGCACCTATACCTGCGAGATCCAGCTGATCGACAAAGACAATTTTGAACTGCTGATCGATAAGGGGCTTTATACAGAGGAAGAAGTGCTTCCTGAAGGCTTCCTGGATGAAGAGGAGGAAGCCCCGGAGGTATCTCCTGTTCTTACGGAAGAACCTGAGGAAGAAGAAACGGATACAGAAGAAACGGATGCAGGAGAAACAGACACAGAAGAAGAAACCGATGCAGAAGAAACGGAGCCGGATCCGGAGGATTAAAAAATAATGGGAGCTGTCTGCCAGGATCTGGCCAGCTCCCTGTCTTTGTTTCCTGTATAAAATCATTCCCGGAAGGTGAGGGAATCATCGGTCATAGAATCGATGACAGCCAGAGACTCCAGGCGGATGCCCATGCTGCGGATCTGTTCGCCGCCGTGCTGGAACCCCTTTTCAATGACAATACCGGCTCCCTCCAGGACCGCGCCGGATTTTTTTACGATGTCAATAAGCCCTAGAAGCGCACAGCCGTTTGCCAGGAAATCGTCGATCAAAAGGACGTGATCCTGGGGACCTAAAAATTTCTTGGAAAGTATCACATCGTAGACTTTTTTGTGAGTAAAGGATTCCACCTTTGTGGTGTACATTTCGCCGTCCAGGTTGATGCTCTGGGCTTTCTTGGCAAAGAGGACGGGAACGTGGAAATACTGTGCCGTGATACAGGCGATCCCTATGCCGGATGCTTCGATGGTGAGAATTTTCGTTATGGGACAGTCGGAAAAACGCGCTTTGAATTCTTTTCCGATTTCATTGATAAGAGAAATGTCCATCTGATGATTTAAAAAACTGTCAACTTTTAAGATATTGCCCGGTTTGACAATGCCGTCTTTAAGGATGCGGTCCTTTAAAAGCTTCATACTTACTTCCTCCCCTTCGGTTTTCTGTGCCCTGGCGGCGGCAGTGGGTAAAAAAATAACCGCAGCGCGGGATAATTAAGCTTATGATACGCTATTATTCGAGGAAGTGCAATTATTTTTGACAAAAAAGTGCAAAAAAAACAAAAAATAACATAAGAGAAAGAAGGCGGAAAGATGAAAGAATACGAAGTGATATGGGAAATATTTAATAAATGTCCCAGAAATCAGATGCGTGATGTTTTCGTGGAGGAAGTGGAGATCGAGGATCCGGAGGAATATATTAAAGAGAAATTTGCCGGAAAGGATGTAAGCTACGAAAAAACAGTCCTGGCCGACGGCAGCATCGTATATGATATCCAGACCTCCGGGATCCGGCAGAGATGCTCTTTTACGGAATTTTAGTAAAGCTTACACTTGAAGAAAGGACAGGCAGTGATATATAATACAATAAGAGTGCGTCAAAAGGAGGAAATATGAGTACAGAAAATACGGTCCATACCCATACGCTGAAGGATGGCACGGTGATCACCCATGACCACGAAGAAGAGCATACTCATGGGCATACACACAGCCATACCCATACGAAGGCTGTGCTGAACCGTCTGTCCAGGGCGATCGGCCATATGGAATCCATCAAAAGGATGGTAGAGAACGGCAGAGACTGCAGCGAGGTCCTCATACAGCTTTCTGCGGTAAAAGCCGCCATCAATAATACCGGCAAGATCATCCTCCAGGACCATATCGAACACTGCATCGTAGACGCAGTGGAGCATGGAGACAAGGAGGCAATCAAAGAGCTGGAAAAGGCGATCGACCGTTTTATGAAATAGCCTTTGCAAGTAAATTATAAGAATCGAGGAGAAATGAAATGGCAAAAGAATGCAGCAGTACAACATGCAACAAATCAAGCTGTGAGGGTTGCGAGCACAGAAATAATCCCCAAAGCCTTCAGGAAACACTGAATGTATTTTCTGAAGTGAAGCACGTCATCGGAGTCATCAGCGGAAAAGGCGGAGTAGGAAAGTCTTTTGTGACAGGATCTCTGGCCAATATGATGGCTTCTTTGGGCTATAAGGTGGGAATCATGGATGCGGACATCACAGGTCCTTCCATTCCTAAGATGTATGGCCTGAAGGGCGCCGCTACGGCAGACGACAATGGCATTTATCCTATGGAGACAGGAAACGGTATTAAAGTAATGTCCGTAAACCTGCTGCTTCCCACAGAAGAGACCCCCGTTATCTGGAGAGGCCCGATCCTGGCAAATATGGTAAAGCAGTTCTGGACCGATGTAGTATGGGGAGATCTGGATTACCTCTTTGTGGATATGCCTCCGGGAACAGGAGATGTTCCTCTTACCGCATTTCAGTCCCTGCCGGTGGACGGCGTGGTGATCGTCACCTCTCCTCAGGATCTGGTGCGCATGATCGTAAAAAAAGCCTACAATATGGCGGAAATGATGAAGGTCCCGGTCTTGGGGATCGTAGAAAACTACAGCTATGTGAAATGTCCGGACTGCGGAAAAGAGATCCATATATTCGGAGAGAGTCATATTGACGAGATCGCAGCGGAACTTTCCGTACCGGTCCTTGGCAAAATGCCTGTGGATGCGGAACTTGCCAAAAAAGCAGACAGTGGTTCCTTTTATGAAGTGGACAATGAATATATAAAAGAAGCGAAAAACGTAATGCCAAAATAACCCGCAATAAAAAAATGGAGGAGCATTTATGAGCAACGTAAGACGTGTCTATGTAGAAAAGAAACCGGCTTTTGCCGTGAAGGCAAAGGAATTAAGCCATGAGATCCGCAGCTACCTGGGGATCCGATCGGTAGCAGCTGTTCGTGTGCTGATCCGCTACGATGTGGAAAATATTTCAGACGAGGTATTTGAAAAGGCCTGCAGGACAGTGTTTGCAGAGCCGCCGGTAGATGATCTTTACCTGGAAACTTTCAAAACAGAAGGACCGGTCCATATTTTTTCTGTGGAATATCTGCCGGGACAGTTTGACCAGAGAGCCGATTCCGCGGTGCAGTGCGTACAGTTCTTAAATGAAGAGGCAGAGCCGATCATCCGTTCCGCAACTACCTATGTGATCCAAGGGGAGATCACAGAGGAAGAATTTGCCGCCATCAAGAATCACTGCATCAATCCTGTGGATTCCCGGGAAACCGGCCTGGAAAAGCCGGAGACCCTTGTGAATGTGTTCCAGGAACCGGAAGATGTAAAGATCTTTGATGGATTTACCCATATGCCGGAAGAAGAACTGCGCACGCTGTACGATTCTTTGAACCTGGCAATGACGTTCAAGGATTTTCTTCATATCCAGAATTATTTCCGGGAGGAAGAAAAGAGAGATCCTTCTATGACAGAGATCCGCGTGCTGGATACCTACTGGTCTGACCATTGCCGCCATACCACCTTCTCCACGGAGCTGACGGATGTAACCTTTGGAGAGGGCGATTATAAGGCGCCTATCGTAGATACTTATGAGCAGTACCTGAAGGACAGAGAAGAACTTTATAAAGGAAGATCAGACAAATTTGTCTGCCTTATGGATCTGGCCCTGGCCGCTATGAAGAAGCTGAAAGCAGAAGGAAAGCTGGCAGACCAGGAGGAATCTGACGAGATCAACGCCTGCAGCATCGTGGTGCCGGTGGACGTGGACGGAAAGGAAGAAGAATGGCTGATCAACTTTAAAAATGAAACCCATAATCATCCTACAGAGATCGAGCCTTTCGGCGGTGCGGCCACCTGTCTTGGCGGCGCCATCCGTGATCCTCTGTCCGGGCGTACTTACGTATACCAGGCGATGCGTGTGACCGGAGCAGCGGATCCTACTGTGTCCGTAAAAGAAACCATGAAGGGCAAGCTTCCCCAGAAAAAGCTGGTACGCGGCGCCGCTTCCGGGTACAGCTCCTATGGAAATCAGATCGGACTGGCTACTGGCTATGTAAAGGAGATCTATCATCCCAATTATGTGGCCAAACGTATGGAGATCGGCGCAGTCCTTGGAGCGGCTCCAAGAAGGGCCGTGATCCGGGAAAACTCCGATCCGGGAGACATTATCATTCTTCTGGGCGGCCGGACCGGACGTGACGGCATTGGAGGAGCCACCGGTTCTTCTAAGGTACATACCGAAGCTTCTATCGAGGTGTGCGGCGCAGAGGTGCAGAAAGGAAATGCGCCTACTGAACGAAAGATCCAGAGGATGTTCCGCAGGGAAGAAGTAAGCCATATCATTAAAAAGTGCAATGATTTCGGCGCAGGCGGCGTTTCCGTCGCCATCGGAGAACTGGCGCCGGGACTTCGGGTGGACCTGGACAAGGTTCCGAAAAAATATGCCGGATTGGATGGAACAGAGATCGCGATCTCGGAATCCCAGGAGCGAATGGCTGTAGTGGTAGATCCAAAGGATGCCCAGCAGTTCCTGGATTATGCAAAGGAAGAAAATCTGGAAGCCGTGCCGGTAGCGAAGGTGACAGCAGAGCCCAGGCTGGTGCTGGTATGGAGGGGAAAGGAGATCGTAAATATTTCCAGAGCCTTTTTGGATACCAACGGCGCGCACCAGGAGACAGCAGTAGAAGTAGAGATACCTAATAAAGAAGGAAATCTTTTTGAAGAACGTCCGGACGTGCCGGATGTAAGACAGAAATGGATGGATACCATTTCCGATCTGAACGTCTGCTCCCAGAAGGGACTGGTGGAAATGTTCGACAGCTCCATCGGCGCGGCCAGTGTGCTGATGCCTTATGGAGGAAAATACCAGCTTACAGAAACCCAGGCTATGGTGGCAAAGGTTCCTGTATTAAAGGGAGAGACCAATACAGTCACCATGATGAGCTATGGCTTTGATCCCTACCTGTCTTCCTGGAGCCCATACCACGGCGCCGTTTATGCGGTGACAGAATCTGTGGCAAGGATCGTGGCAGTAGGCGGAGATTTCAGAAAAATACGTTTCACTTTCCAGGAATATTTCCGGCGCATGACGGAAGATCCCAAGCGGTGGAGCCAGCCTTTTGCAGCGCTTTTGGGCGCTTATGCCGCCCAGCTGGGATTCGGTCTTCCCTCCATCGGAGGCAAGGACAGTATGTCCGGTACCTTCAACGATATAGATGTACCGCCCACCTTGGTCTCCTTTGCGGTGGATGTGGCAAAGCTTTCCGATGTACTGACACCGGAATTTAAGAGACCGGGAAGTAAGATCGTATGGCTCAGAGCGCCAAAAGATTCCTATGATCTTCCGGTTTATCCCCAGTTGATGGAGCAGTACGAAAAACTCCACGAGGATATGAAAGCAGGCCGGGTGATCTCTGCCTACGCCCTTGACCGCCACGGCATCGCAGCTGCAGTGAGCAAGATGGCCTTTGGAAATGCCATGGGTATTAAGATCGAGCATGACCTGGATCCCAGAGATTTCTTTGCTGCCGGCTTTGGCGATCTGGTGCTGGAAGTACCGGAGGGCAAGGTTGGAGAGCTGTCCATCACCTACCGGGTGATCGGTGAGGTAACAGGAGAGGGTACCTTCTCTTATGGAAATGTTTCCATTCCTATCGAGGAAGCCTACAAGGCATGGAAGGGAACCCTGGAAAAAGTCTTTAAGACCCAGTCCGGAGAAGAAAGCGATGGTCCCACCGGATATATGGCGGCGGCAGCAGACGCAGATGGGGAGATCGTCAACGGACTTTATAAGGCTTCCAAAGTATATATCTGTAAAAACAAAGTGGCGAAACCCAGGGTATTTATCCCGGTATTCCCGGGAACAAACTGCGAGTATGACAGTACACGCGCCTTCCTGCGGGCCGGCGCGGAGGTAGACGTAAAGGTATTTAAGAATCTTACGGCAGAAGATATCCGGGATTCCGTGGAAATTTTTGAAAAGGCCATTGACCAGGCACAGATGATCATGTTCCCGGGCGGCTTTTCCGCCGGCGACGAACCGGATGGCTCTGCAAAATTCTTTGCCACCGCATTCCAGAATGCCAAGCTGAAGGAGGCGGTCATGAAGCTTTTGGATCAGCGGGATGGATTAGCCTTAGGTATCTGCAACGGTTTCCAGGCCCTGATCAAGCTGGGACTTGTTCCTTATGGGGAGATCTGCGGACAGACAGAAGATTCCCCCACCTTGACCTACAATACCATCGGACGCCATATTTCCAAGATGGTATATACCAAAGTGGTGAGCAACAAATCTCCCTGGCTTATGGGAGCGGAATTAGGCGGCGTATACTGCAATCCCGCCTCTCACGGAGAGGGACGTTTTGTGGCCAGCAAAGAGTGGATCGGAAAACTTTATGCCAATGGCCAGATCGCCACGCAGTATGTGAGCGCTGACGGAGAACTGGATCAAAGTGAGGAATGGAATGTGAACGGCTCCTACTTTAACATAGAAGGTATTTTAAGCCCGGACGGACGTGTTTTAGGAAAAATGGCACACAGCGAACGGCGTGATAAGGGAGTCGCCATCAACATCAGCGGAGAGCAGGATATCAAGATCTTTGAATCCGGCGTAGCATATTTTAAATAAAAAAATAGAAAAAAACGGTATGCTGTCCTTAAAGGTTTTGCAGGGCGGCATACCGTTTTTCCCTTAAGGGATCCGGAAAACTTACGGTTTCGTATCAACTGTATAAAAAATAAAAAAAATTTTAAAAAACTGTTGACATTCTCTGCCAAGTAATAGTATAATAGCAAAGCAAGTTGAGGAGCACCGCTCCGAGACAGGCAGAATGGGGTCTTAGCTCAGCTGGGAGAGCATCTGCCTTACAAGCAGAGGGTCATAGGTTCGAGCCCTATAGGCCCCATTAAAAATCAATATGGCGAGATAGCTCAGCTGGCTAGAGCATACGGTTCATACCCGTAGTGTCGAGGGTTCGAGTCCCCCTCTCGCTACTTAGACAAGTCCAGGACATGGGCTTGTTTTTTTGTTTTAAAGAAAAGACGGTCTGTCAGTGCTTATGGGTATTTAGAAACGATTGACTTTTTCGGACGTTTTTTTTATAGTATAAAGAAAAAAGAAAGGGGAAAAGCTTGTGGAAAAGAAAATGCTGTTTGTCTTTAACCCGAAAGCGGGAAAAGGAAAGATCAAGGCAAAGCTTTCGGAGATCATTGACCTGTTTAACAGGCATCACTATGAGGTTATCGCCCATGCGACCCAGTGTCCCCGGGATGCCTACCAGCAGGCGAAAAAGTATGCGGATAAAGTAGATGTGATCGTGTGCAGCGGCGGAGACGGAACCCTGGACGAAGTTGTTTCCGGGATCATGGAAAGCGGATGCAAGGTTCCGGTGGGCTATATACCTGCCGGCAGTACCAATGATTTTGCAAACAGTCTCTATATGCCGAAAAATGTAGTGGACGCCGCATCCATGATCATGGAAGAAGAATTGTACCGCTGTGATATCGGAAAATTTAATGATGAAATCTTTGCATATATAGCTGCTTTTGGCCTTTTTACAGACGTTTCCTACCAGACCGACCAGGATCTGAAAAATATCCTGGGACATGTGGCCTATGTGCTGGAGGGCGTAAAACGTCTTTTAGATATCAAATCCTATCATATGAGGGTAGAAACAGAAGACAAAGTCATAGAAGACAATTTTATGTTTGGAATGATCACCAATTCCCGTTCTGTGGGAGGCTTCAAAAATCTCACCGGCAAAAATGTGGACATGAACGACGGATTGTTTGAAGTTACCCTGATCACCATGCCAAAGAACCCTTTGGAGCTTCAGGAGATCCTTACTGCAGTCCTTACCGCAGAAGACAATTCCAATCTGGTACATTCCTTTAAGGCCAGCAAACTGATCCTTCAGTCGGACGAAGAAGTTCCCTGGACGCTGGACGGGGAATTCGGCGGAAATCACAAGCTGGTAAATATAGAAAATAAACACGATGCGCTGCAGATTTTCCTGAAAAGCACAAAGGAGACAGGGACAAAATAAAAGAAAAAGGAGAGAGAAAATGGGAGAATATATTAATGTAGTGGAGACCTTCGGATGTGACGTGTTCAATGATTCGGTCATGCAGGCACGCCTTCCCAAAAAGGTTTATAGAGATCTGAAGAAAACCATAGAAGAAGGCAAAGAGCTTACTATGGAGATCGCAGATGTGGTAGCCCACGAAATGAAGGAATGGGCCATCGAGAAAGGCGCTACCCATTACAGCCACTGGTTCCAGCCCCTTACAGGCGTGACTGCGGAAAAGCATGATGCATTTATCACTGCCCCCATGGACAATGGAAAAGTTCTGATGAGCTTTTCCGGAAAGGAACTGATCAAAGGAGAGCCGGATGCTTCTTCCTTCCCCTCAGGCGGCCTGCGCGCTACTTTTGAGGCCAGGGGCTATACCACCTGGGACTGTACCTCTCCGGCCTTTGTCCGCCATGATGCCGCAGGAGGGACTCTTTGCATCCCCACAGCCTTCTGTTCCTACACCGGGGAAGCTCTGGATCAGAAAACGCCTCTTCTCCGTTCTATGCAGGCGATCAATACCCAGGCACTGCGCCTGATCCGTTTGTTTGGAAACACTACTTCCAAAAAGGTTACGCCCTCTGTAGGAGCAGAGCAGGAATATTTCCTTATTGATAAAGAAAAGTGGATGCAGCGGAAAGACCTGATCTATACAGGCAGGACTTTGTTTGGGGCTATGCCGCCCAAAGGCCAGGAAATGGACGACCATTATCTGGGGACGATCCGCCAGAGGATTTCTGCATATATGAAAGAAGTAAACGAAGAGTGCTGGAAACTTGGAGTTGCAGCCAAGACCCAGCATAACGAGGTGGCTCCGGCCCAGCACGAACTGGCTCCTATTTATGCGCCGGCAAATATCGCCGCAGATCACAACCAGATCATGATGCGTATCCTGAAAAAAGTAGCAAGCCGCCACGGAATGCGCTGCCTTCTCCACGAGAAGCCTTTTGTAGGTGTAAACGGCTCCGGAAAGCATAACAACTGGTCTCTTACCACCGATGATGGGATCAATCTTCTGGAACCGGGAAAAACACCCCACGAAAATATACAATTTCTTTTGGTCCTCACCTGTATTTTGAAAGCGGTGGATATCCATGCGGATCTTCTTAGGGAATCCGCAGCCGATGTGGGAAATGACCACCGTCTGGGAGGAAACGAGGCTCCGCCGGCTATTGTCTCCGTCTTTTTGGGAGAGCAGCTGGAGGATGTGCTGGAGCAGCTGATCAATACCGGCACAGCAACCCACAGCATTAAGGGCCAGAAACTGGAGACTGGCGTAAAGACCCTTCCGGATTTTATGAAAGATGCCACAGACCGGAACCGTACCTCTCCTTTTGCCTTTACAGGAAATAAATTTGAATTCCGTATGGTGGGCGCAAGAGATTCTATTTCCCAGTGTAATGTGGTGATGAACACTATTGTGGCAGAGGCATTTAAGGAAGCCTGCGACCGCCTGGAAGCTGCGGACGATTTCGACCTGGCTGTCCATGACCTGATCAAAGAATACGCATCCGCCCATCAGCGGATCGTTTTCAACGGAAACGGCTATGCGCCGGAGTGGGCAGAGGAAGCTGCCAAAAGAGGCCTTCCCAATCTGCCTTCTATGGTGGATGCGATCCCGGCTCTTACCACAGAAAAGTCTGTAAAATTGTTTGAGACATTCGGCGTATTTACCAAGGCGGAACTGGAATCCAGGGCAGAGATCCAGTATGAGATCTATGCAAAAGCCATTAATATAGAAGCGAAAACTATGATCGATATTGCCACCAAGCAGATCATTCCGGCAGTGATCAAATATACCATCGTTCTGGCAGAATCCATCAATCAGGTGCGTTCTGCGGGCACAGACATTGACGTCAGCGTGCAGATGGATCTGTTAAAGCGTTCTTCTGTTCTTCTTCGTGAGACCAATGAAGCTATGGGCGCGCTGAAGGAACAGGTAGAAAAGATCGCCTCGGTCCCTGAAGGAAGAGAGCGGGCGGTATTCTGCAGAGAACAGGTATTTCGGGATATGAACGCCCTTAGAAAACCGGTAGATGAATTGGAAATGATCGTGGACAAAGAGATGTGGCCCATGCCTTCTTACGGCGATCTGATCTTTGAGGTGTAAGACCATGGAGGAACGGAATTATTTAAAAGACCAGGGCGTTTCTTCTGAGCTGATCAGACAGGTGGAAGCGTTCCGAAAGGAATATCCCCTTCCGGAGGCAATGGCCTACCGGGTGGTCAAGCCGTCCATTCCCTTTTACGGAAGAGAGATCCTGGAGATGGCTATTGCAGGGCTTCTGGAGGGAGAGAACCTGCTTTTGACCGGTTCCAAAGCCACAGGAAAAAATATCCTGGCAGAAAACCTGGCCTATATTTTCCAAAGGCCGTCCTACAATGTTTCCTTCCATGTAAATACCAACAGCGGCGATCTGATCGGGACAGATACCTTCCGCAATAACGAAGTGGAGCTGAGAAAAGGAATCATCTACCAGTGCGCGGAGTACGGAGGATTTGGTATCCTGGATGAGATCAATATGGCCAAAAACGATGCGGTTTCGGTTCTTCATGCGGCCCTGGATTACAGAAGATCCATTGATGTGCCGGGATACGATAAGATCGATCTGCATCCTGCAGCCAGATTTATCGGGACCATGAACTACGGCTATGCAGGGACCAAGGAGCTGAATGAAGCCCTTGTATCCCGGTTCCTTGTGATCGATATGCCTCCTCAGACAGAGGAGACACTGAACTTTATTTTTGAGAAAATGTTTCCCCAGATCACAGCAAAAGCCAAAGAACAGTTTGCCGGCGTCTTTTTGGATCTCCAGCTGAAAGCCCAGAACAGTGAGATTTCCACCAAATCCCTGGATCTAAGAGGAGTGCTGGCGGCCTTAAAGACCGTGCGGACCGGACTTTCTCCCTGGCAGGCGATGAGGATGGGCGTGGTCAACAAAACCTTTGATATTTTTGAAAAAGAGATCATTGAAGACGTGGTGCGCACCCGGATCCCGCAAAGCTGGACAAGAGAAGATGTTTATGAATAAGATGGACAGTTTTAAACTGGAAGAATATAAACTGGATCTGGAAAACCGTATCCGCAATCTGCTGTGGACAGTGAGCGGAGACTATACGCTTAAGTTCAAGCCGGATGTATCGCTGTTTTTGCGATCCCAGGCGATCGCCTTGTATGATGGCGTAAAACAGGGCGCCTTTGCCAAATTTTTTGACAAAGAACTTATGGGATTATATCTGGTAAAAAAGATCTTTCTTCAGGCAGATGAGCGCGGGCTGACAGCGCTGGCCCAGCTCTGCATTGAAGAGGCCATCGGAGAGAAGATCTGCCGTGACCGGCCTGGAGTCCGGGAAATGCAGCGGAAGGCCTTTGCAGATATCCTGGACCAGGAATTTGAGGAGCTTCCGGCTGGCGGGGATATGCTGGGAAGGCTGAAGATCGCCATTCTCCGGGATCGGCTTTCCGGGGGGAACCATGAGGTGGAACGATCGGTAAAAGTTTACCGGGACCTGGTTTACCGCTGCCGGGAGGCCAAAGATACCATGGAGCTTTTGTCGGTTTTGGATGAGCTGTACAACCGCATGCTCGATCCCTCCTTTGCCGGACGGTACGGCGGCCTTGAAAAGGTGCTTGCCGTGACGGTAGAAGAATTGATGGAATACGGCTGGGAGGACTATCTTACAGAAGAGATGTACGAGGATGCCCTGGCCCAGTATGTGGAACAGCTTACCACAAATATGACAAATCTGGAGGACGCAGGCCTTACCAAGGATATGGAAAAGGAGCAGAAGAGAAAGCACAAGATCACGGTCCTTTCTCCGGAAGCCCTGGAAAAAACCCATACCTATGTGGAACTGAATTTTGGCAGGACCTATCTGACTCCCTCGGAAGAGAAGAAAATGAATTATCTGATGTGCAGGGAGATCCACAGCGACTGCAGCCTGTATTTCACAGAGGGGATTTTAAAAAATCCTGTAAAACGCAACTATCAGTATGAATATGCCAAACGCCTGAAAAATAAAAATCTCTGGCTGTTCCATGACAAGCATAGGAGCGTAAAGCGAAACATTGATAATCTTACAGAGCTTTTAAAGCTTTCCCTGGTCTTAAGGGCAGAGACTACAGAGGTTTTATCCGACCGGGGGACTATTGTCCCTTCCAGGGTATGGAGAGTGGGACGCAGCCCGGAGGCAAGGATCTTTAAACGGGAATTAAAAGGCGATGTGTCGGACTTTGTGGTAGATGTCCTCATTGATGCAAGTGGTTCCCAGATGAGCCGCCAGGGGGATGTGGCCCTCCAGGCGTATATCATCAGCGAGGCACTGAGCAATGTGGGGATCCCCCACAGGGTGAGCAGCTTTTGCACCTTTTGGGATTATACCATCCTTCACCGGTTCCGGAAATACGATGATCCCCGGGAAGAAAATGAGAATATTTTTAATTATGTGACTTCTTCAAACAACAGGGACGGCCTTGCGGTAAAAACCATCGGCTACAGCCTTCTTCAAAGGGAGGAGGAAAAAAAGAT
Organism: Candidatus Blautia faecigallinarum; assembly: GCA_019116385.1. Taxonomy (GTDB): domain Bacteria; phylum Bacillota; class Clostridia; order Lachnospirales; family Lachnospiraceae; genus Blautia_A; species Blautia_A faecigallinarum. The sequence continues at coordinate 18,558 of DXBU01000158.1, forward strand.
CCTGATCGTTTTAAGCGATGGAAGGCCCTATGACGTGATCGTAAACCGGCCCAACGCAAAAAATCCAAGACCTTACGAAGGATCCTATGCGATCGCCGATACAGCTACACAGGTCCGGCGCCTTAGAAACCTGGGCGTTAGTGTCCTGGGGGTATTTGCCGGGGAAGAAAAGGATCTGGCTACAGAAAAAAAGATTTTTGGAAAAGATTTTGCCTATATCCGGGACATTGCCGGTTTTTCCAGGATCGTTGGAAAATATCTGATCAGGCAGCTGGAAATGGATGGCTGAGGGGATACCGGGCAAGACTAAGAACGGGAGCAGTTTTTCTGCGTCCCGTTCTTTGTATAAAAGATGATCTTTTGAAGCGGTAAAGCGGCAGCGCAATACTTGAGGGAAGAGAGGAGAATACATGAGCATAAACAGAGCAAGAGCATGGTATATGGAATATCTGTATATTATTATCGGAACCGGACTGATGGCATTGTCCATTAATTCTGTTTTTGATCCCTGCGGACTGGTCACCGGAGGTTTTTCCGGTATTGCCATCGTGGTGAAGGAGTGGACGAAAAACTTTATAGACGGGGGAATCCCCCTTTGGATCACAAACGTTGGCTTGAATATCCCGCTGTTTCTGATCGGCATCAAAATGAAGGGGCTTTCTTTTGTAAAAAAGGCTGTTTTTGGAGAATTCTTTTTGTCAGCCTGGCTTGCTGTCCAGCCGGTCTGGAATCTGGCAGGAGAGGATCTGCTCCTGGCTTCTGTGTACGGCGGGATCATACAGGGCATTGGGATCGGCCTGGTTTTTTTGGGCCGGGGGACCACAGGCGGGTCGGATATGATGGCTGCTTTGATCCAGAAGCATATCCGGCATTATTCTATTTCCCAGATCATGCAGTTCCTGGACGGCGCCATTGTGCTGCTGGGTATCTATGCCTTTGGGATCCATAGGGCCCTTTATGCGATCATCGCGGTTTATCTGGTAGCGAAGATTTCCGACGGCATTATCGAGGGTATGAAATTTTCCAAAGCAGCATATATTGTCACGGATCACCCGGAAGAAATCTCACAGATGATCATGGAGGATATCGGGAGAGGGGTTACCGGAGTTTCGGCCAAAGGTATGTATTCCCAGAGGGAGAAGCTGATGCTGTTCTGTGTGGTAAACAAAAAAGAGATCGTAGTCTTGAAAGAGAAGGTAAGCGAGATCGATCCCAAAGCCTTTGTGATCGTGGCCGATGCCAGGGAAGTATACGGGGAAGGCTTCATAGAGAAAATATAGGGAAAATTACACAAAAAATTGTAGATTTTTTCGGATTTCCTCTTTCATTTTTGGTGATTTTGTATTAAAATAACTTTATATGTGAAAGGTTTTTATGAGAAACGGGAGATAAGCAAACACTACACAGGAGAAGGGATGGAACAGCATGATTTCAAATCAGGTGCTGCAGAATACTCTGGAGGGTCTCAAGGAGATCTCAAGGACAGAGTTTTGCGTGATTGACACAGAAGGAAAGACTCTGGCATCTACATTTTCAGATGTTGCCATTGACCTGACAGATATTCAGGCGTTTGTAGAGTCGCAGGCGGACAGCCAGCTTGTAAAAGGATACCAGTATTTTAAAGTGTGTGATGACTATCAGCTGGAGTATATCCTCATTGCCCATGGAGAAGATGAGGATACCTATATGGTAGGAAAACTGGCTGCATTTCAGATACAGAGCCTGATCGTGGCATATAAGGAGAGATTCGACAAAGACAGCTTTATCAAAAACCTGCTGCTGGACAATCTACTCCTTGTGGATATCTATAACCGGGCAAAGAAGCTTCATATCGAGGCAGATGTGCGCCGGGTGGTCATGATCCTGGAACTGCAGCAGGAAAAAGACCACAGTTCTATCGAAAGTGTAAAGAGCATTTTCGGCGGAAAGAGCAAAGATTTTATCACAGCAGTAGATGAGAGGAGCGTCATTATTGTCAAGGAACTGGAGGAGGACGAAGGATACGAGGAGATGAATGTCCTTGCCCACACGATCCTGGACAGCCTGGGCCTGAGCGACAATGAAGAAGTTCATATTGCCTACGGAACCATCGTTAAGGAGCTGAAGGAGGTTTCCCGTTCTTATAAGGAAGCGCGCATGGCTCTGGATGTGGGCAAGATCTTTTTCGGGGAAAAGAGCGTGATCGCCTTCAGTTCTCTGGGCATTGGACGTCTGATCTACCAGCTCCCGATCCCTCTTTGCAAAATGTTCATTAAAGAAATATTTGACGGAAAGTCTCCAGATGACTTTGATGAGGAAACCTTGGTCACCATTGACAAGTTCTTTGAGAACAGCCTGAATGTGTCCGAGACTTCCAGACAGCTGTATATCCACAGGAATACGCTGGTCTATCGTCTGGATAAGCTGCAGAAGAGTACAGGGCTGGATCTGCGCGTCTTTGAGGATGCGATCACCTTTAAGATCGCCCTGATGGTGGTACGGTACATCAAATATATGGAGACCTTAGAGTACTAATGATCTTTACAAACTAGATCGTGTATGGGGGAATATTGCCTGCGGCATCAGCCAGCAGGCAATATTTGTTTTTGGGATGCCTAGCGGGTGAAGCTTGATTTACGGTAATTTTGTGTTATAATGAAAAACTGTAGATTTATCCGGCTATGAAAAGCCGATTGGGAAAATTTTGTGAACTGGGAAAAAGGGGTTGCAAAGAAGAAAAACGTATATTACAATATTGTTACAAAAAAGTTACGCAACAAACAGGGAGTAAGGAGGACTTTATGATCGATTTAGTTGATGTAAGTAAATCCTATGGGAAGGGCCTTCCGGCTGTAAACCATGCGAACTTACATGTAGATAAAGGAGAATTTGTATTTGTAGTGGGAAGCAGCGGTTCCGGCAAATCTACACTGATCAAGCTGCTTTTAAAAGAACTGGATTCCACCTCCGGCAAGATCACAGTCAGCGGGGAGCGGCTGGAAGGAATGAAACACAGGCGTGTGGCCAAATACCGCCGGAAGCTGGGTGTGGTATTCCAGGATTTCCGCCTTCTCAAAGACCGTAATGTATATGAAAACGTGGCCTTTGCCCAGCGGGTGATCGGACGTCCGACCCGTGTGATCCGCAAACGTGTGCCGGAGATCCTAAGGGAGGTAGGCCTTGCGGAAAAATATAAATCCTTTCCCGATGAGCTTTCCGGCGGAGAGCAGCAGAGAGTGGCCCTGGCAAGAGCATTGGTGAACCGTCCGGATATCCTTTTGGCAGACGAGCCCACCGGAAATCTGGACCCGAAGACATCGGAAGAGATCATGCATCTTTTAGCAGAGATCAATGAGAGAGGCACCACGGTTTTAGTAGTCACTCACAATAAGGATATCGTAAATGCTATGAAAAAGCGGGTGGTCACAATGAACGAGGGCGTCATTATCAGCGACGAAAAAGAAGGAGGATACCATGAGGCCTAGTACGATTTGGTTCATCCTGAAACAGGGTGTAAAAAACATAAAAAGAAACTGGATGTTTTCCATCGCTTCGGTGCTGACTATGGCGGCCTGTATCTTTCTGGTGGGGATTTTTTATTCCATCGTTACCAATGTGGACCACATTGCCCATCAGGTAGAGCAGGAGGTCCCCATCACCGTATTTTTCAAGGAGGGGACCACAGAAGAGCAGATCCAGGAAGTAGGAAAGCTGATCGATGCACGTCCTGAGGTAGAGAAGGTGGTATATGAATCCGCAGACGAAGCCTGGGACCGTTTCAGCGAGATCTATTTTGAAGGTTCTGAGGCGGCAGAGGGCTTTCGGGATGACAATCCTCTGGTAAATTCCGCGAATTATCAGGTCTACATGAACCAGATCGAGAAGCAGAGCGAGCTTGTGTCCTATATCGAAGGCCTGGATCCGGTACGGGAGGTAAATCAGTCTGAGGACGCAGCCAATACCCTTGGCAATTTTAACCGCCTTGTCTCCTATGCTTCCATTGCCATTATCGCGATCTTGCTGATCATTTCCATATTCCTGATCAGCAATACCATTTCTGTGGGTATCTCCGTCCGTAAGGAGGAGATCGGGATCATGAAATACATCGGTGCTACGGACTCTTTTGTGCGTTCTCCCTTTGTATTGGAAGGAATCATCCTGGGAGTGATCGGAGCAGCGATCCCTCTTACCGCGCTGTACTTTGTATACAGCAATGCGGTAAATTATGTCCTGACGAAATTTAATGTCCTGACAGGGATCGTGGCCTTTATCCCGGTAGAAGATATTTACCGGATCCTGATCCCCATCGGTTTGGGACTGGGAATCGGGATCGGTCTTGTGGGAAGCTTTTTGACCACAAGAAAGCATCTGAAAGTATAAGTACAAAGGAAGGGGCTGCCGGAGATCCGGCGGCCTTTCTTTTCCAAGTCTTTGGTATAAGGTATCTGGTGCAGGAAAGGGAGATCGCATTATGGCAGATAAGGAGTTTAAGAAGGGGGCTTTGGCAGGCGCGGCGGGAATGGCGCTGGTATGCGCGGGGCTTTATATAGGAAGCGGCCTGGCAGCGTATTTTCATGGCGGAGTGCTGGATGATCCTGCCCATGTGGAAAAGGTGGAGTACCTGGAAGCATTGATCGATTCCAAGTATTTAGGGGAGAAAGATGAGGAAAAATTGGCAGAGGGTATTTATACCGGACTTTTGTATGGTCTGGGAGACCGGTATTCGGCCTATTATACAGCCGAAGAATACGAAGAGGAAAATTCCGAAACAGAGGGGGTATATGAAGGGATCGGTATCCTTATGCAGAAAAATACAGAGGGCGGCGTAAAGGTGATCCAGTGCTACGAAGGAGGGCCGGGAGAGCAGGCGGGCCTGCTGGAAGGAGACATTATCAGCGAGGTTGACGGGAGGGATATTACGGATATGGCCCTGGAAGAGGTTTCAGAGCTGATCAAAAATGATGAGGACAGAAAAGCGGTCCTTACCGTCCACAGAGAGAATGTGGAGGAAGTCCTGGAGATCACAGTGGAGATAACAGATGTGGAACTGCCCTCGGTATTTTATGAAATGCTGGATGAAGAGACTGGCTATATCCGGATCTCAGAATTTAAAGGGGTAACCTACGAGCAGTACCAGACTGCTTTTTCTGCACTTAAGGAGCAGGGAATGAAAAAGCTGGCAGTAGATCTGCGGGACAATCCCGGCGGTCTTCTTTCCTCGGTCTGCGATATTTTAAATGAGATACTTCCGGAAGGCGTGATCGTCTATACAGAAGATAAATACGGAAATCGAACAGAGGAAACTTCAGACGGAGAACATGTGCTGGATCTGCCGCTGGCTGTTCTGGTAAATGAAAACAGCGCCAGCGCTTCGGAGATCTTTGCAGGTGCGGTGCAGGATTATGGCATTGGCACCATCGTAGGAATGAACACTTATGGAAAAGGGGTAGTCCAGGGAATCTATCCCCTAAATGATGGAAGCGCGGTCAAGCTGACGATCGCCAATTATTACACGCCCAATGGCAATAATATCAATGAGGTAGGGATCCGGCCGGATATAGAAGTACCTCTTTCGGCGGAGCTTTTAAATAAAGAAGAGATCAGCCATCAAGAGGACAATCAGCTCCAGGCTGCTCTGGAAGCCCTTGGGGAATGATTTTGCCTTTTGGGTTGCCAAAAAAAGTAAGAAATGATATGATGAAGAAAGACAAAAAAGATCCGCTTTGGCGGAAGAAGGGGATAAGGATATGAGAGATTATGTAATTACCACGGACAACAATTCCGACCTTCCGGAATCCTATTATCAGGAACACGGGGTTGGATGCACATATCTAAGCTATGCGATGGATGGAGTAAATTATACACATGACAATTTCCTTCCAGATCATGAATTTTATGACCGTATGCGGAACGGCTCCCTGCCTACTACCGCTCAGGTAAATCCAGAAAATGTAAAAAAACTCATGGAACCCTACCTGAAAGAAGGAAAAGATATCCTTCATATTGCTTTTTCTTCAGGCTTAAGCGGAAGTTACAACAGCACCCGGATCGCAGCACAGGATCTTATGGAAGAATATCCGGAAAGAAAGATCATCGTGGTAGACTCCCTTGCCGCTTCTCTGGGACAGGGCCTTCTGGTCTACCTGGCCCAGGAGAAAAAAGAAGCCGGCGAAGACATGGAAACGGTAGCAAAATGGGCCCAGGACAACCGTGATCATATGGTCCACTTATTTACCGTGGACGACCTGGATCATCTGTACCGGGGCGGCCGTGTATCCAAAACGACGGCGGTCCTGGGAGGAATGCTGAACATCAAGCCGGTCATGCATGTGGATAATGCCGGCAAGCTGATCCCCATCGGCAAGGTGCGGGGACGGAAAAAAGCTCTTCTGGAGCTGGTGCGGATCATGGATGAGAAACTGGGCAGCCATAAAGACAGCTGTGACACGATCTTTATCAGCCATGGAGACTGCCAGGAGGACGCGCAGTTTGTGGTAGATAAGGTAAAAGAAAAATATCCGATCAAGACTGTCGTTATGAACTATGTATGTGCCACCATCGGCGCCCATTCCGGCCCAGGAACCGTTGCCCTGTTTTTTGTAGGCGACGAAAAATAAAAAAATAAAAGTACAAATTTCTCTGACGGGAAATTTGTACTTTTTTATTTTTGCTCATCCATACTGATAATGGACACTAAAAGACAGGAATGTACAAGAGCTAAAAACTTTTCCGGAGGATAGCAGTTTTCGCTGGAGATCCATCGCTTAATGGTGGAGATCATAGCGTCTGTATAAAAATCAATATAAAAATCGATATCCTCGATACTGCCCAGAATATTCCTAAAATACTGGTAAAAGACCTTCTGGAGAAAATGGCTGAGATATTCCGAAAAAGAATTCTGCTCGTTTATAGCTAAGACTTTCCGATAAAAATCCCGGTTGTCGTAAAAGTATTGACAGATCTCCTGTAAAAATTTCAGCCGGCCGATAAGGTCGGGATTTTTCAGCATAGGATTTACAAATTCGTCATGAAAGATCCAGTTTACCAGTTCATATTTATCTTTGAAATGATAATAAAAACTTTGGCGGTGCATGCCGCATTCCTGGCAGATTTCTGTGACGGTGATCTTATTAAAGGGAAGATGGGTCAGCAGTTTTTTTAAAGAATCTGCCAGCGCTTTTTTAGTCAAAATAGATTCAGGCATTGTGTTCCCTCCTTATAGTGGGATATTATAACAGGGATTAAAAGGAAAGTCCAGCATATAATTTAGAGGAAACCTCCTTGGTCCGTTCAAGAAAACGCAGGGGAGAATCTTTGATCATTATGACAATTTTCGAAAAATGTCGCATTTTATGACAGTTTTTGGATCATGGATAATGACTTTGGGGTTTCTGCTATATATAATCGTAAACGGAAAAGAAGTGTTTGCTAGAGAGGAAGTATGGAAATGAGCCGTAATGTGTTAAAAGAAAATGTGCAGAAATTTGCATTGAACCAGGCCCTTAAGTACCTGGAAAAGAATCCGGAGGAAAATATCCCAAAGCTTATGGAAATGGTGGACAAATTTTTTCCGGATACCTGGTATACTGCCCAGAGAAATGCGATCCGAAATGCGATAGAAGCGAAAAATAACTGGTACCAGCTGATCCTGCGCCTTTATGAGCTGGATCCCGAGGTAAGGAAAGCTTTTTTCCGAAACTTTATTTTCAATGCCAGCTTAAAGGGAACTGCTCTTCAGAATGACAATGCAGAAAAATACAACTGCAATATACCCTGGGCGATCCTTCTGGATCCCACATCTGCCTGCAATCTTCACTGTACAGGCTGCTGGGCGGCGGAGTATGGAAACCGCCTGAACTTAAGCCTTGAGACCATTGATTCGATCGTCCGCCAGGGAAAAGAACTGGGAACTTATATGTACATATACACCGGCGGCGAGCCTATGGTCAGAAAAAAGGATCTGATCCAAATATGCAAGATGCATCCGGACTGCGAATTTTTGGCTTTTACCAATGGCACGCTGATCGATGAGGAATTTTGTGAAGAAATGCTCCAGGTGAAAAATTTTGTGCCGGCGATCAGCCTGGAGGGTTTTGAGACAGCCAACGATGGCAGACGAGGGAACGGGGTTTATCAAAAAGTAAGGCATGCCATGGAACTTCTTAAAGAGCATAAGCTTCCTTTTGGCATCTCCACCTGCTATACCAGCAAAAATATGGAGGATATCAGCAGCCAAGCCTACTATGATATGATCATTGAAGCCGGCGCTTTGTTTGTGTGGTTCTTCCATTATATGCCGGTTGGAAACGATGCTTCTGTGGAGCTTTTGCCAACACCGGTACAGCGTGAAGAAATGTATCACAGGATCCGTGCCTTCCGTCAGACCAAGCCCATCTTTGCCATGGATTTCCAAAATGACGGACAGTATGTAGGGGGATGTATCGCCGGAGGACGCCGGTATCTGCATATCAATGCCAAGGGAGCGGTAGAACCTTGTGTATTTATCCACTATTCTAATGTAAACATCCATGACTGTACCCTGCTGGAAGCCTTGAAGAGCCCGATCTTCCAGGCTTACCATGACAATCAGCCGTTCAACGAAAACCATTTGCGTCCCTGCCCTATGCTGGAAAATCCGGACCGTCTGGAAAAGATGGTCCATGAAACAGGAGCGGTGAATACAGATTATCAGAGTATGGAAAGTGTGGAGCATCTTTGTGAAAAGTGCGTGCCCTATGCAGAGAACTGGAAACCAGTGGCAGAAAAGATTTGGAATGGGCAGGAACACTGACCAGCAGACAGAAAACCTTCAGGTTTGAAAAAATCTGAAGGTTTTTTTCATATCATTCTCAGAGTGCACAGAAAGATCAAGGACAGGGACAGGTAATGGCGACCATTTTTTCTACCATGTGGTGGAGAAGCTGTGCCTCTTTTGTTTCTGCAGCCTTATAATACACTTCTTTTCCTTCCCTTCTGCTGGTGATCAGACCGCAGGCCTTTAGTTTGCTTAAATGATGGGACACTGCAGGGCTGCTCATCTGTACCAGCGCCGCGATATTGATCACGCATTCTTCACAATGACAAAGCAGCCAGAAGATCCGGATCCGGCTGCTGTCCCCCAGCTGGGAAAAAAGTCCCGCCACGGTCTGAAATTCTTCTGCCTTTGGCATCTGATCCAGCATGGATTCAATAGCCTGTCCATGACTGTGTGGAAGCTTTTGTTCTGTCATCTGGATTCCTTCTTTCTGAATTTGTTTTTAGTAATATAGTAGCAAATCAAAGGAAGATGTCAAGAATAAAAAAACAGAAATCCTCTGTTGACATCTGCCGGGGAAAGGAGTATCATACAGTTAAACAATTAAAAAATTATTTAATCTTAAAAAGAAAAGGAGAACCGCCATGAAAAAAACGTATAAAATCGAGGTAGACTGCGCAAACTGTGCAAACAAAATGGAGGAAGCTGCAAAGCGTACCCCCGGCGTGAAGAATGCCACCGTAAATTTTATGACTTTAAAGATGATCGTGGAATTTGAAGAAGGAAACGAGCCCAAGTCCGTAATGGAAGAGGTTCGGAAAAACTGTAAAATAATAGAAGACGACTGTGAGATTTTTCTTTAAACCATAAGAAGGCGTACAGCCTGGAAGGAAGGAAAATATGAATAAGAAACAGAAAAAAATGCTGATCCGTATTATCCTTGCGGCCCTGCTTATGATCGGCCTTGGCTTTCTGCCTGTTTCCGGCCTGGTAAGATTTCTTTTGTATCTGATCCCCTATCTGGTGATCGGATATGATATTTTACGGAAGGCTTTTAAAGGAATCCTGAACAGGCAGGTTTTTGACGAGTGCTTTCTGATGGCGGTGGCCACCTTAGGGGCTATGGCCCTTGCCATTTACGAGGACGGCGACTATACAGAAGCCATCGCAGTTATGCTTTTTTACCAGATCGGAGAATGGTTCCAGAGCTATGCTGTGGGAAAAAGCCGCAGGAACATCAGTGAACTTATGGATATCCGGCCGGATTATGCCAATGTGGAGCAGGAGGGAAAGCTCATACAGATCGATCCGGATGAAGTGGAGATCGGAAGCGTCATTGTGGTGCAGCCAGGAGAAAAAGTACCGATCGATGGAATCGTCCTTGAAGGATGCGCCAGCCTAAATACCAGCGCGCTCACCGGCGAAAGCCTTCCCAGGGAGGTCCAGGCAGGAGACGAGATCGTCAGCGGCTGCATCAACATGACCGGTGTCCTTAAGATACGCACCACCAGGGAATTTGGAGAATCCACCGTTTCTAAGATCCTGGATCTGGTGGAAAATGCCAGTTCCAGAAAATCAAGATCCGAAGATTTTATTTCTAAATTTGCAAGGATCTATACCCCGGCAGTGTGTTATAGCGCACTGGCCCTGGTTGTCCTGCCGCCGCTGGTGCGTATGTTCCTTATGGGACTTGCGCCCCAATGGGGAGAATGGGTTTATCGCGGCTTGACCTTCCTTGTGATCAGCTGTCCCTGTGCCCTTGTGATCAGTATCCCCCTAAGCTTTTTTGCCGGGATCGGCGGGGCCAGCAATGCAGGAGTGCTGGTGAAGGGCTCCAATTATCTGGAAACCCTGGCAAAAACGAAAATTGTAGTATTTGACAAAACCGGGACTCTTACCAAAGGTGTTTTTGAAGTCAAGGGCATCCACCACAATAAGATGGAGGATGCGAAACTTCTGGAATACGCTGCATATGCAGAAAGCGCCTCTTCCCATCCCATCAGCAAAAGTATCCGAAAGGCTTATGGAAAGGAAATAGACAGAAGCCGGGTAGAAGATATCCGTGAGATCAGCGGAAACGGGATCACGGCAGTTGTGGACGGCATTTCAGTTGCCGCAGGCAACGAAAAACTGATGAAGACACTGGGAATAGAATGTATCAGCTGTCACCATACCGGAACAGTAGTCCATATGGCTATCGGCGGAATGTACGCAGGCCATATCCTGATCGCAGATATTGAAAAACCTACCGCGAAAGCTGCCATCGAGGCATTAAAGTCTGCCGGCGTAAAAAAGACGGTCATGCTCACCGGGGACAGGAAAAAGGCAGCAGACCAGGTGGCAAAAGACCTGGGGATCAGCCAGGTATACAGCGAACTTCTGCCTGGGGGAAAAGTGGAAAAGGTAGAAGAATTGCTGGAGGAAAAACCGGAAAAGGCCAAGCTTGCCTTTGTGGGTGACGGGATCAATGACGCGCCGGTACTTTCCCGGGCTGACATTGGAATCGCCATGGGAGCGATGGGATCTGACGCTGCCATCGAGGCGGCAGATATCGTGCTCATGGATGACGATCCCTTAAAAATCGCCAAGGCCATCCGGATCTCCAGAAAATGTCTGGGGATCGTATATGAAAATATTGTTTTCGCCATTGGCATAAAACTAATCTGCCTGATCCTGGGAGCGCTGGGGATTGCGAATATGTGGCTGGCGATCTTTGCAGATGTAGGAGTCATGATCCTGGCCGTACTAAACGCCATACGGGCATTGTTTGTAAAGAAACTTTAAACTTGACAGAGATTTTTTCTGATAGTATCATTTATAAAAGGATGTGATTATTTCTGAAAGAGAGGAACTCGTGATATGGCAAATGATCATGGAGAACAAATAAGAATCGTACAGGAGACGGTGGCCGGCAAAGAGATCACCTTTGCCCATGTAATGGGCGGCCCCGCTCCCATCATATATCAGAAGCTGGGCCTGAATCCCCATGTGGATTACCGGTCTTCCGCGATCGGGATCATGAATATGACACCGCCGGAATCGGCTGTCATCGCCTCAGATATCGCAGTGAAAAGCGGAAATGTGTATTTAGGATTTGCGGATCGTTTTACCGGTACCCTGATCATCACAGGGGAAATTTCCGATGTCCTGTCGGCAATGACGGAAATCGTGGATTATTTCCGGGATTCCCTGGGCTATGTAGTCTGCAAGATCACAAAGAGATAGGAAGTGTATCCATGGCTGGAATTACCAAGGAAGAGTTTCTGGAAAAGCTGTTCCATGATGACTATAAAAATTTAAAGGGGAAACGTTTAAGGATGACCCGTGTGCGGGTCCCGGGCAAAGAAGTCTGTCTTGCCCATGTCCTTACCCCTTCCGATGCCAGTGTTTACCAGAATCTGGCTCTGCATATCGGTGTACACGAAGGAGAGGACCATACAGGAGAGACCATTGGCATGATCCGTTTTACCCCCTGGGAGGCAGTGGTGGTAGCGGCGGACGTGGCGGTAAAAAGCGCCAATGTACAGATCGGCTTTATGGACCGTTTCTGCGGCTCCCTCATTCTTACCGGCGGCCATTCCCAGGTGGAGACCGCAGTGGAAGAGGTGGTAAAATTCTTCCGGGAAACCTTAGGCTTTAAAACCTGTGAGATCTATAAAAGTTAAAGGAAAGAGCAAAGCATGAAAAAAATCTTTTTGATGGGCAGGAGCGAAGCAGGAAAAACTTCTCTGACCCAGGCCCTGAAGGGAGAAGAACTTCATTATGTAAAGACACAGTATACGTATTCGGAAGAGGATACCATAGACTCACCGGGAGAGTATGCGGAATCCAAGCGTTTCAGCGTAGGGCTGGCATGTTTTTCTTTTGAGGCGGATGTGGTGGCTATTGTCCAGGCGGCAGATGAGCCTTTTAATCTTTTTGGCGCAAGCAGCCATTCTTTTATCCTGCGCCCGCTGATCGGGATCATCACCAAGGTGGATTCCCCCTACGCCAATATCGACATGGTGAAGCAATGGATGGAAAACGCCGGGTGCGAGCGGATCTTTCTGGTAAACAATGTGACAAGAGAGGGCGTGGATGAGCTTATGGCCTATCTGAAAGAAGATCTGCCCCATCTGACCTTAGAACAGGCAAAGTTTAAACAGAGCCTGGGATTAAATGAATGGGATCCCCTCCCGGAGGGAGTGGAGTATCCAAAAGGAATATAGCAGGTGATCCTGAAAAGGGATTGAGCAGCCGGAGACGGCTGCTCTTCTTTGATATTTCAAAAATATTTGACAGAGTGAAACGCCGGAATTACAATGGTTTATGTTGAACTATGTGAGAAAACGGAGGAAGAAAATGTTATCCGCTGATATCGTAAATGCGTATATATCCATTTTACAGGAAGAGCTGGTGCCGGCTACCGGATGTACCGAACCGATCGCCATCGCTTACGCCGCCGCCCGTCTGCGGGCAGTACTGGGAGAACAGCCGGAGCGGATCCGTGCAGAGATATCCGGCAATATCATAAAAAATGTGAAAAGCGTCATTGTCCCCAATACAGGCGAACAAAAGGGGATCCCTGCGGCGATCGCTGCCGGCGTCGTTGCGGGAGATGAAAAAAAGGTGCTGCAGGTGATCGCATCCGTCCCGGCGGAAAAACAGGAAGAGATCCGTGCTTACGCGGACAATGTTTCTATGGAGATCATCTGTGCCGATACTCCGCGGCTGCTGGATATCAGGCTTACCGGCTGGGCGAAGGGGCATTCCGCTCTTGTCCATATAGCAAATAATCACAGTAATGTTATCCGCGAAGAAAAAGACGGGCAGATCCTGCTTGAAAAGCCGGCTTCCGATTCGGCAGAGGATAACCTTACTGACAAAAGTGTGCTCAGTGTGGAGAAGATCCTGGAATTTGCCAATACTGTGGATCTAGATAAGATATGTCCTCTTCTGGAACAGCAGATCAGCTATAATACCGCCATTGCCCAGGAGGGATTAAAGAACCGCTGGGGCGCCAATATCGGCTCTGTTCTGCTGAATGATTACCCCAAGGATATTAAAACAGAAGCCAAGGCCTGGGCGGCTGCGGGAAGCGACGCCAGAATGAGCGGCTGTGAAATGCCGGTGGTCATCCTTTCCGGCTCCGGCAACCAGGGGATCACCGCTTCTGTGCCGGTGGTGCGGTATGCAAGGCATCTGGGAAGCACGAAAGAACAGTTGTACCGCGCCCTTCTGGTAAGTGATCTGGTCACAATACACCTGAAAAGCGGGATCGGCCGCCTTTCCGCCTACTGCGGGGCAGTCAGCGCCGGTGTAGGCGCCGGGGCAGGGATCGCGTACCTGCTGGATGGAAGTTATGAAGCCATCGCCCATACCATTGTCAATGGTGTGGCTATTATAAGCGGAACCATTTGCGATGGGGCGAAACCTTCCTGCGCCGCAAAGATAGCTGAAAGTGTGGATGCGGGAATACTCGGCTATCATATGTACCGCAATCATCAGGAGTTCAAAGGCGGCGAAGGGATCGTTACAAAGGGAGTAGAGAATACCATTGCCAATATTGGAGTGCTGGCCCAGAGGGGAATGCGGCAGACAGACCAGACGATCCTGTCGATCATGACAGAAAGATGCCGGTAATGGAAAATAAGTTTGATGTGCTTTTATTTTGATGTGACGCGGCGCATATATAAAAGCGGGTAGGGATTTCCCTGTTCGTCAAGTTCTGTCCTTTTATAAACCTGAAACCCCATGTGCTCATAAAAAACTTTTGCCATGGGGTTTTGCTCATTTACGGCCAGCCTTTCCACCGCATAGCTTTTGATCCCCAGTTGGATCAGGGACTTTCCTAAGCCCTTTCCCCTTTCTTTTGGGGCGACAAAGAGCATCTCCAGGGAGCCGTCCGCAATTCCCATAAAAGCGGCGGGGTTCCCTGTGTCATCTTCCGCGATGATCAGGTGCGCAATCTCATTCAGCGCCTGGGGGACATATTTTTTGATACTCCGGATCTCGCTGTCTGACAGGAACAGGTGGGTCGCTCTCACAGAGCCTTCCCACACTTCCAGCAGTTGATCTATCAGCTCCGGTGTCCTGCAGGTTACTTCTGATAGTTTCATATCCATCTCCTCCTCCTTAAAGTTAAAATTCATGACAGTGAGTATAGTGTGAGACAGCGGACAGATTCAATCCGTCCCTTGTCAGGTCAGATAACGCAGAATACGGGGAAGGATTTCTTTTTTTGCGTTCAGCATAGCTATTCCTCCTGTCATGTTGCTGCAAATAAGTATATCAGAAATATAAGAGAATATATAGTGATAAAGTGATTGAATTTCTGCACGTTTTTGCGTATATTTTAAATAGTAAGCGCCTATGAATAAAACAGTATTTGTGTGTTAAGAAAGAACAAGTAGGATTAAAATCAAAATTTAATTTAAAATCTTGTCAGGGTCAAAGGAGGAGCAGATGGGAATCTATTTGAATAGTAAAACAGCATATATATTATACAAAAGTGAGGCGGAGAAACCCTACTTTGTAGATAAAACTAAGATGCTGGAAGAATTATTTCCGCTGGTAGAAACCGGAAATAATCATATCTGTATTACACGGCCAAGAAGATTTGGAAAAACGGTAATGGCAAATATGATCGCTGCTTTTT
>DXBU01000159.1 GCA_019116385.1 Candidatus Blautia faecigallinarum
TTCCCAAAGGGAAAAATAGATTTTCTCATATGTAAGCATGTCCATATCTACCATATCGTACTCCTCCTGTCTGTGGGACATATCCCTTTCCCCTGGTGTTTTTTCAGGGAGTCTCTCTGCACTTTATAAATATATATGAAAAGAGACAGGCCCTAAGACCTGTCTCTAATAAAATTTTTCTTAAATTTCTTTTTTCCGTTTTCTTATGATCACATAGCCTCCGGCAAGGAGAGAAACTGCTGCCAGCATAGACATGGTGCCGATAGGTGATTCATCTGCTGTAGAAACGGAATCCGTGGTAGAGGTAGTTCCAGAACCAGCCTCTGTTACCGTACCGTCTACGGCATTGTTGGAGTAAACCGGATTGCCGTTTTCATCGTATCCCACGATCGTTGATGTGGGGGTAGGAGAAGCGGTAATGGTAATTGCCTGAGACCGGAACTGATAGGTTGCATATTCGATCACATCGGTAGCCTGCCACTGGGTCCCGTCAAATTCATATTTCTGGAAGAAAATATAAAGATTGTAGGTTCCTGCAGCGGAAATACCAGCTTCTGAACCGATCCTCCAGCTTACATGGCGGTTATCCATGGACGGATTGGAAGACATTCCCCAGTAAAGAGGAACCCATCTTACATCACCTAAAATAGGATCTGTGTTATCCGAGCCGGCGCCGGTAACGGTGAAGTCATAGTACACATCCGGATAAAATGCCAAAGGCTGCTCTAATCCGGTCACAACACTGTCTGTTACTGGCGGAATAATTGGTTCACGGCCGGGAGTCGGTGTCGGGTTAGCCGGACGTTCTGATTCATTCAGCTGGAACAAAAGCTTTTTAGACAGATTATTATCTGTATCTTTGACTCTTACGTATACATCAATGGGATTTTCCGGATCCAGATCGGTAAGATCAATGGTAAATTCTCTGTTGGCCCGAACCTTTACGCCCTCCTGCTCCAGATCAAATGTAGGCGGTTCCGATCCTCTGGTGACCCAGCCTGCGTAATACCACCCGTCTTTATTGGAAATACAGGTAATTCTCGCAGAGTTCGGACCGGTCCATTCCATACTCACACCAGTAAGCTTTAATGGAACCGGGGTCGGTGTGGGTGTTGTCACCGCAGTAGACACCAATGTACCGTCTTCCCCAATGGTAAAGTCTGCACTGTCATATGTAAATACGGAAACAGCATCCGCCAGTGTTACATCCGTTACATCCTCTGCCAGAGTGACTACCTGGGTACCTGCCGCTCCGTCCTGGACCTGAACACCCATGGAAGAACCGGTAAGTGCTCCTGTAACATTTATGGAGGCACCTCCTGCCAACACGATATTATTTGCTGCCACATCTCCATACTTTGTATTGGAAGATACGTTTACCGTACCGCGCACTGCGATCACGCCTTCGCTGTAGACACCGCCGCCGTTTCCGGCCTGGTTTCCTGTGATGGTACCGCCGTACAAGGCAACGTTTCCGCCGGTGTTGGAAATGGCGCCGCCGTTCCCCTGGATCATATTTCCGGAAAGGGTCACGCCGTCAGACAAAGCAAAGGTTCCGCCTGTAACTGCAACGATGGATCCGTCTGCAAGTCCGGTGTCGGAATTTTCGATATCACCGTCTACGGTAAGAGAACCGGTAACGGTCTCTCCCTCCTCTGAGTCGATGCTGCCTGTTCCCAGTTCAAAGTTTCCGCCTTCTACCCGGAACATGGCACCAGTAAAGCCATCTGCTCTTTTAATAGTAGTATTTTCCGCAGCTGCGGCAATGATCACAAATTTTCCGCTGGCGATAGAAACGGTCTCGCTGATCTCCACATCTCCGGTGATCAGAATTTCCGCCGGTTCTTCTGCTGTGCCTGTCACTGCAGCTACCGCTTCATTCAGGCTTGTGTAGGAGGTCTCTCCTACCTGGATGGATGCCTGTCCCTCCTCCGGTTCAGGAGAAGGCGTTGTTTCCGTTTCCTCTTCGGAAGGCGCCGGCTCTTCTTCTGCCTGAGGCTCTGCTGTCTCTTCCGGAGCCGGGCTTGGTGTTTCTGCCGGGGTTTCAGACGGAGCCGCAGAAGGGGTTCCCTCAGGGGTCTGGGATGGCTCCTGAGATGGCGTCTGAGTTGGCTGGGATTCCGGTGTTCCGGAAGGTGCGGCAGGCGTTTGGGTTGCTGCTGTATTTTCTGCTTCCGGGGCAGCCTCCGGCACAGTCTCGCCGCCAGTACTTTCCGCCTGGGCATCTATGGTCTGCATGGCAGCCTCCTCCGCTGCAAAAACGGAAGTGGGAGCCATACTCACTGTCAGTGCTCCTGCTAATACAATTGCATATAATTGTTTTCTTCTCATTTTCAGTCCTCCTCGTAAATGAGTCTGTACTATCTCTGAAACAATCTACGTCAGTATAGCACATCTGTGATAGAAAAGTCAAATTTACGGGCGTATTTGGCCGTTTCCATATATTATATATTTTGTGGTAGTTAATGCCAAAAGTCCCATGGGACCTCTCGCATGAAGCTTTTGGGTACTGATGCCGATCTCGGCGCCGTATCCGAATTCGAACCCGTCAGTAAAGCGGGTGGAGGCATTGACATACACAGCCGCAGCATCTACCTCATCCAGGAATTTCTGGGCATTTGTATAATTATTGGTAATGATCGCCTCGGAATGCTTTGTATTGTAGCGGTTGATATGAGCAATGGCTTCTTCCACAGATCCTACTACCTTCACAGAGAGGATATAATCCAGATATTCTCTTCCCCAGTCTTCTTCTGTGGCCGGAACGGCATCCGGGATCAGCGCTTTTGCTTTTTCATCTGCGCGGATCTCTACGTTCTTTTCCTTAAGCCGCTTTGCCAATACCGGCAAAAACGCATCCTTTACTTTTTCATGGACCAGGAGGGATTCACAGGCGTTGCACACTCCTACTCTCTGGGTTTTTGCATTGATCACAATGTCCGCCGCCATGGAAAGGTCTGCAGATTCGTCCACATAAATGTGGCAGTTCCCGGTTCCGGTCTCAATAACAGGGATGGTGCTCTCTTTTACTACCGCTTTGATAAGGCCCCTGCCGCCTCTGGGGATCAGCACATCCACATACTGGTCCATTTTCATAAATTCCGCAGCTGTTTCCCGGGAAGTATCCCCGATCAAAGCTACGGCATCCTCGGTCACTCCATACTGTGCAAGGGCAGCACGAATGCAGGCTACGATAGCTTCGTTGGAATGGATCGCATCGCTTCCTCCTTTTAGGATCGCCACGTTCCCGGTTTTAAAACACAATCCGAAAGCATCTGCTGTTACATTTGGTCTTGCTTCATATATAATGCCAATGACGCCTAATGGAACTCGTTTCTGACCAATGAGAAGTCCGTTAGGGCGTTTTTTCATGCCGGTCACTTCTCCGATGGGATCCTCAAGTGCAGCCACCTGCATAAGCCCTTCTGCCATCCCTGCGATCCGCTCTTCTGTTAAAAGAAGGCGGTCTACCAGACTTTCCGGCATTCCGTTTTCTCTGCCGTTTTTTACATCTAAGGCATTGGCTGTTAAAAGGATGTCTTTGTCAGACAGAAGTTTTTCCGCCACACCCTTCAGGACCTGATTCTTTTTATTTGTGGAAAGGCCGCGCACAGAAGACTCTGCCATCCGCGCCTTTTCTCCCAGATTTTTTAACATTTCATTCATCACAAGCCCTCCTTCGGCTTTTGCCTATATGTTTTCCTTCAGATGATAGGTTTCTTTTTCTGTAATGATGACCTGGGGAAAAATATCCGTGGGTTCTGTGGGAACCTGATCCAGGATCTGAAATGCAAAAGCTACGGCCACTTTCTGGATCCGTGGATGTTTTTCCAGATAGCGGTCATAAAAGCCTCCTCCATATCCCACACGGTGATTCTCCCTGTCAAAAGCAACTCCCGGCATGATCATCAAGGCCTCCTGCCAAGAAACGATCTCTCCTTCTTCCGGTTCCGGTATTCCATAATACCCGCTCTTTAGCTGAGAAAAATCGGTAAGAAGGATAAAGTCCATATCCTTTCCTGTTACCTTAGGCACTGCTACACGTTTTCCCTGCTTCCAGGCCTCCTCTATAATATACCTCGTGACCACCTCTCGGTTGTAATCTGCATAAACCATCACCCGCTCAGCCTTTTGGAAGGCGGTAAGGGCCGTTACTTTTTCCGTGATCATCCGGCTCCATGTATCGATTTGCACATCCGTGCAGGTCTTTCGCTTTGCATATATTTTTTTCCTAATGTCTGATTTTGTTTCCATATTTTTCACCAAGATTCACAATCGTTCCATCTTTTTCCTGGATGTCGATGCGGTCCAGCTGTGTACGAAGGTTCATGCGGATCGTCTCCACATATTCCCTGCGCAGGGCCGCCTGTTCCTTTTTTTCTTCTTTAGTAAGCCCTTCGCTTTTGGCTTTGCGTGCAAGGGTGTTGATCCTTTCAATTTTCAGATGATCCATTACAGCCTCCTTTATCACCTACAATAGTCTTTCTATACAGTCGATCAGATAAAATTCTTCTTTGGGATTTCCAACAAACAGGGTTCCATATTTACGTCCCTCTATGATCTTGTGGATCACATGAAAATCCGCTCCATTGGCAATGACCATATCGGTTCCGGCTGCAGTAGCGATTTCCGCCGCCGTAAGCTTGGTGGTCATCCCTCCGGTACCCATGCGGCTGCCGGTAGAGGCTTTTCCCATTTTCAGGAAATGCTCATCCAAATTTTCTACCACATCGATAAACTGTGCCTTGGGATTTTGATTCGGGTCGTCGGTAAAAAGCCCGTCTATATCCGAAAGAAGGATCAAAAGATCCGCGCCGATCAACGCGGCTACCACCGCAGAAAGAGTATCGTTGTCTCCAAACTGGATCTCATAGGTAGATACCGAGTCGTTTTCATTTACCACAGGGATCGCTCCCAGCTTTAAAAGCTCTTGGAACGTGTTCTGAGCATTTTTTCGGTTCAGATTGTCTACCATGGTGTTTTTGGTCATCAGGATCTGGGCTGCGGTTTGATTATACTCCGCAAAAAGCTTCTGATAGATCATCATCAGTCTTGCCTGCCCTACTGCCGCACAGGCCTGCTTTTTTTCCAGTTCCTCCGGCTTCCCCTGCATGCCAAGAGCTGCGCTTCCCACACCGATCGCCCCGGAGGAGACCAGCACCACATCTTTTCCCTGGTTGCGCAGGTCACTTAATTCTCTTACCAGTACTTCCAGCTTACGCAGGTTCAGACGCCCGGTTTCCGGATGAGTAAGCGAAGAGGTTCCGATCTTAATGACGATCCGCTGTTTCTGTTTCAGTCGTTCTCTATAATCCATTTTCTTTTGTCACTCCGTCATTCAATCTATATCCACCCTATCTTACAACATTTTCTCCTATTCGTCTACGGCTTTTCCCTTTTCCTCCTTTGATTTCCCGGGAAAATCCATGATTTCACATTTTTTTCATAGTTTTGAGACTGATATGGAAAACAAAAATGCCGATACTATAGAAAAATTTCCGCATGTACCTCGCTTCTTTCCTATAGTATCAGCATTTCTATTTTTTTCTGTTGCTATTTACTGGTAGGTTACGGAATCGATCCTGTCGTTTTTGATGATCTCCACCCATGTTTTTCCGGTGTTTAACTGTATTTCGTTATGATTTTGGTCATAATAGCGGGTAATGCCCCACTGGGTATCCTTCTCCCAGGTGATATCAATGGCTTTCCCTCTGGTAATATACTTGCCCTTTCCTCCGGAGCTGGTATCTATATTCAGATAACCGTTTTCATCATAAGGCTGATAGGAAGAATACTGCAGGATAATATTGTCACAGGTAAGCTGCTGGGAGTTTGCCTCATCGATCTGGGCTTCGCCGTACTGGAATCGTTTATATTCTTTTGTTTCCGGATCATATTCAAACCAGGGATGATTTACTGTAAAATTATCAAGCCGGACAATATTTGCAGCAGTTCCCTCTGCAAGGACCGTCTCTGTCCCTTCCGGGGCAAACCTATAGTGTCCGGTATATCCCTCCCGGTATTCCTGAGAAAAACCTTTCTGCTCGATCCCTTTTTGGATCCAGGAATAGCCGGTATAGGCATTGTGAGGTGCCTTCCGGTCGGAACTGCGGTAATATGCCGTTCCTTCCATGGTAATTCCATCCAGGTGATCGATAAGATTCTGGTCAAAATACTGCAGGGCATATACGGCCTGTCCGTAATGACAGTAAATAGCGTCAAACTCATTGGCATAGAACAGATAATAGTCTCTGCAGCTGCGCACCGAACCGATCTTTTCCAGGGAACCATAGTCTTCAAAGACCGCCATAAGTCTTGTGATGTCCCCCTCTACAGGAGCTTCGTATATTACCCCTGCGTTGGAAATGCCGCTTTGAGGGCAGCCGTCAGAGCTGTTGCCCAGCATCACGGCGATGGGACGCCTGCGCCCGATCTCTTCGGAAATATCTTCCCCGGTGAGATAACTTTTTACAGAAGCTTCGCTTCCGGTATCCTGGACCATATCCACCAGGTCCCCTCCCTGGGCTGCTGCGCTTACTGAAGTAAAAAGGCAGGCGGCAAGAACCGCTGCCAAACCGTTCCATATTTTTCTTTTTCCAAATAGCATAGAATATCCCTCCTATCTCCTGATGTCCAATTCCTCCAGAGCTGTCCGCTGTTTTTCTTCCATGACATTTGCTTCCTCGGGAACCATATGGTCATATCCCAGAAGATGGAGCATACTGTGGGCGACCAGAAAACAGAATTCCCGCTTTACGCTGTGCCCGTATTCCTGTGCCTGGGCGAAGACCCGGTCCACGGAAATCATAATGTCTCCCAGGAGCAGTTCGCCGGTATCCAGATCAAAAAAGGAATCCTCTTCCTCCACCAGGGAATAGTCCCCTGGGATTTCAAAAGGGATCATCGGAAAAGAAAGCACATCCGTAGCGGAATATACACTTCGGAATTCCGAATTGACCCGTTTGATCTCCTCATCGTCTGTGAGGACCAGATTCACACTGACATCATAAGGGCATCCTTCCATATCCAGGATCTTTTCCACTACAAGGTTCGCTAAAGAAGCATAGTCGATCCCAAGCTCCCGGTCCGTTTCATAATCTATCAGAATCGTCATTTTTTCCTCTTTTCTGACGCACTATGGCGTCAACCGTCAGCGGCGGATCTGCCGCTTTGGGGGTTTTTGTTTTTTCTCATAGGCGTCGTATGCCTGCACGATCTGCTGTACAAGGGGATGGCGGACCACATCTTTACTGGTAAGCTCACAAAAGGCAATGTCTTCGATTTTTTTCAAAACCTTCATGGCCACATCCAGGCCGGAAACAGCGTCCCTGGGAAGATCTTTTTGGGATGCGTCTCCTGTTACGATCACCTTAGAGCCAAAGCCGATGCGGGTCAAAAACATTTTCATTTGTGCCGGAGTCGTATTCTGGGCCTCATCCAGAATGATAAAGGCATTGTCCAGGGTACGTCCTCTCATGTAGGCAAGAGGAGCCACCTCAATAAGACCCCGTTCCATATTTTTTGCAAAGCTGTCTGCACCCATGATCTGATAGAGGGCATCATAAAGTGGTCTCAGATATGGGTCAACCTTACTTTGAAGATCGCCAGGAAGAAATCCCAGTTTTTCTCCGGCCTCGATTGCCGGTCTGGTGAGAATGATCCTGCTGACCTCCTCGTTGCGGAACGCGGTCACCGCCATCGCCATTGCAAGATAGGTTTTTCCTGTACCTGCAGGTCCCACTCCGAAAACGATCATTTTTTTTCGGATCTGCTCCACATAATTTTTCTGTCCCAGGGTTTTGGGCTTGATGGGCCTGCCCTGGATGGTGTTGCAGATCACGTCTTTATCAATTTCTGTGAGTACCTGGCTTCTTTCCTCCATAGCCAGAGAAAGAGCATAGTTGACATTCTGCGCGGTGATGGTATTTCCTCTTTTTGCCAAGGTTACCAGTTCGTCTATGAGTTTCTTTGCCTGTGCAGCGCTCTGCTCGTTTCCAAGAATTTTAAGGGAACCGTCTCTGGAGAGCATCGTTACATTCAGCGTGCGTTCGATCCGCTTTAAATGCTCATCAAATTGTCCAAAAACATTTCCTTCCTGGTCTGCAGGCACTTCCGCATGCAGTTCGATAATGTTACCAGCCATCCTATAAGTCCTTTCTATATTACTGTCCGTCTGACCCCAGCAGATCCGCTTGAGGCTGTTCCTGTATCTGAACAGGTGTCTCTATTCCGGTCTTCTCTACCACCAGAAGAGTCCCCCGGCTGATACAGGTCATGTGGTCTATTTCTATTTTAACATTATTTTCAGATATTTGAACCCCTTTTTCTATTAATTTTTCTTCATAAAGATAAAGAATTTCTGCCGCTTTTTTTCGGGCTTCCTCCTTTGTGTAGGTTTTTTTCTCAATCTGAAAAGCCTGATCCGTGATCCAACCAAAACGAAATGGCAGAGCAAAGGTTTCGGTAAGATAGATCTGTTTTTCTTCTGTAAGACGGATCCATCCATCCTCCTGCTTTTTCCCAAACTGAAGATACCAGGGGCCGGCCTTAAAAAAAAATCCCCTGCGTTTCTTTCCCGTCATCACTGTTTCCTCATAGGTAAGGGGCAGTTCATGATAGTAGGACAGTTCATGCTGGACATAGATATCCGCATCTCCATGAACATATTCGTACCGGTAGACCTCCTGGCTGTCGTTGCGGTAATCCAAACGTCCTAAGACAAGCACATCTCCTTTCCGGCAGGTGTCTCCGGGCTTAAAAAGAGGCGTTCCTCTCCGGGTGATCATCTTGACAATGGTCCCTTCCTGATCGGCCGTGATATTACAGGGCTCCTCCTCTTGGTCAAGAAGCTCCTGGGGCTTCGTCCCTTCCTGGATCGTCAAAAGAAGCCTCGTGCCCTCCATCCGGGCAGACACCCAGGTGATCTGTGGATATTCCTTTCTTATCATTGCTGCGATCTGGCTGCAGTCGATGCTGTTTTTTGCTATACCGTGGGTAATTCCCTTTTCTTGCAGGAAAGTAAGGATCTCCGGCGTAGAATTGGCAACATTTCCTTCTATATGAATATTCCAGATCCTTCCGGAGAGCAGGAACAGCACCCCAACGGCAAAAACGAAGCCAAGAAAAAAGGCCTTTCTTTTTTTATTCCTCCAAAAAAAGAAAGGCAGCCCATGCTTTTCCAAAATATGGATGTGTACCTTTGTTTTGCGCAGAAGCGGACGAAGCTTAAAAAAGTCCTTTACTGAAAACACAGCTTCAAGATTTCCTTCCTTTGTCCTTGTAAGCTGCCGGATACGGATCCCGCTGCTCTTACAGAGGTTTAAAAAGCGTTCCGTTTGTCCGCCCTGAAGAGACACCCGCACATACCCCCATAGATCGTAAAAAAGCCTCTCCATAAATACAGCCTCCTAATGCAATATGACCTTGGATATACAGCCTTTGACCTGCATTTCCCATGGAGTGTAGCAAGGAATCCGCAGGCATTTCCCACAGATCGTCAACTTTCCCCGGAGGGTGATAAGAACGATTTCCTCTCTGGTATAACGAAGAATGCTCCGATAATTTTCCACCACTGCCTGATCTCTGCCGATGACGGTAACAATAGGCTCTTGGTAAGCCAGATCCCCGGGGATTTCTAACACTCCGGCAAAATGCTCTTTCAAATTTCCTTTTCTTTTCATAAGCAAAGCCCCTCCGGCTTTTATCACTAATGTATGCCGAAGGGGCTTTGTTTATGAATCTGCCTGATCCCGAAAAAGGATCAGGGAAAACCATAGCACGGTATTTCCGCCCAGCTGATATTCCATATTTTCTTCTTCTGCAAGATTTGCCGCCACCACACCGTAGCTTTCCAGGCAGGGATGCATCCGTTCCGGAAAACGGCAGGGTTTTCCCTGGGGATAGGTACAGTTTTCACAGATCTCACAGGACTCTGTTGAAAGGATAAAAATCTCGTATCCCTCTTCCTTGAGAAAATCGCCTATGAGATCTGTAAGCTTCTCGTGTTCCTTACGGGTCCCTAAAAGTTCCTTCATATCCAGAATATCACGTACTTCCGATACGCTGGAAAAAAACAATGCCTCCGGATAACTGCAGATCTTTTTTTCACAGGCTGAAAGTTCCCCCACAGCCGGCGGGCAGGCCCAGGTCGTGCCATAGCGTTCGCATTCTTCCCGGCACACGGTGCGTACCCGGTCCACCACGGGAATCTGCCCGGTTTTAATCACCCGATATTCGTAAACAGGATACTGGGAAAGAAATTGCTCTAGTGCTCCGATACTGTGCATTTTACTCCTCCTGTCTTTTCGGCATCCTGCATTTCGCAGTAAAATTTCCAGGAAACCTTATCGGATGTAGTGGATGTAATCCTCTTTCCTTGGCTTAGCCTTTGGGGTTTCCCCCTTTGCATAGCCAAGGATGCAGTGTCCGATCCCTTCATAATCTCCCTCAATGCCCCATTCCTTTAAAAGGGCTTTTCCTTCTTCGCTTTCAAATTCTTCCTTTGCTCTGTGGATCCAGCAGCTTCCTACACCCAGAGAATATGCCGCATCCATAAGGGCGCCCATAACAAGGCTCCCATCGTACACATGAGTGGGACGATTCTTATCAGCAAGTACCACCAGCACCACAGGAGCCCCGTAGAACGGATCCGTGTCAGTTCCCATGATCGCCGCGTTCATCCTGGAAAGCCTGTCACGAACCTCTTTATTGGTAACTGCCACAATGATGGGGGACTGCATTCCCATACCGCTGGCCGCATAGGTTCCGGCTGTCAGGATCTCATCCAGGGTCTCCTGTGGAATGGCATCAGGAAGATAACTGCGGATACTTCTTCTCTGGGTAATGGTCTTTATCGTTTCATTCATAATATTATTCCTCCTTTATGATTTTTTCTAAATTGTATTCTACTACATCCCGGAAAAAAAGTCATGTACAAAGGAGAGCGTTTTTCCCTATAGGCTATCTTTATAATATCTATCACGAAATTCAATTACCTTATTGTGGCATTTGGTGCTATAATAGATGTAACTGAGCAGAAAGTAAAAAATTATATAGAAAAGGAGAATTGCTGTATGAAAGTATTGATTCTGGGCGGTGTTGCAGCCGGAACTAAAGTAGCTGCAAAGCTGAAACGTGAGCTTCCCGATGCAGATGTATGTATTCTATCAAAAGGAAAACATATCTCCTATGCAGGATGCGGTCTTCCCTACTATGTAGGAAATATCATTCATGACAGATCCTCACTCATTGTAAATACACCGGAAAAGTTTTCCGCGCTTACCGGTGTGACCGTAAAAACCGAAACGGAGGCTATTGCTCTCCATCCGGATCGTAAAACTGTAGAAGCAAAAGATCTAAATACAGGCGAAACCGCATCCTATCCCTACGATAAGCTGGTGATCGCCACCGGCGCTTCTCCCTTTGTCCCTGATATCCCCGGTGTACATCTGAAAAACGTATTCGTTATGCGCACCCCGGAAGACGCCATCGCACTGCGCCAGGCAATCGAAGAAGGTTCTATTAAACGGGCAGTTGTTGCCGGAGGCGGTTTCATCGGCCTGGAAGTGGCAGAAAATCTAGCTGCCCAGGGTGTGAAGGTCAGCGTGATCGACTTTGCTCCTCATGTCCTTCCCAATTTCTTAGATCCTGATTTCAGCGAATACGTAGAAAACAAAATGGCAGATGCAGGAATCATGCCGATCACCGAAGTTTCTCTGGAAGGTGTCATCGGCACGGACAAAGTAGAAAAAGTGCAGACAAGCAAACGTGCCATGAAAGCGGACGCCCTGGTCATTGCCATCGGCATCCGCCCCAACACGGCGTTTTTGGAAGGTTCCGGCATAGAAATGACCAAAGGGACCATCCTCACCAACGAATATCTGGAAACCAATCTCCCGGACGTGTATGCGGCAGGGGACTGCGCAATGGTGCACAACCGCCTGACCGGGAAGCCCGCCTGGTCGCCTATGGGATCCACCGCTAATATTGCCGGACGTATCCTGGCAAAAGACCTTGCCGGCAGCCGGATCTCTTATCCTGGAGTTTTAGGTACCGGAGTTGCAAAACTTCCCGGAGGTCTCAATGTAGGGCGTACCGGTCTTACCGAGACCGCTGCCAAGGCAGAGGGATACGATGTCGTATCTGCTGTAAGCGTAGTAGATGACAAGGCCCATTACTATCCGGGAGCCGGTTCTTTCCTGCTTAAACTTGTGGCAGATAAAAACACCCATAAGCTTCTGGGCATCCAGGTGCTGGGAACAGGCGCCGTGGACAAAATGACTGACATCGCAGTTACCGCGATCTCTCTTGGCGCAACCGCAGAACAGCTGGCCTCCATGGATTTTGCCTATGCTCCGCCTTTCTCCACAGCGATCCATCCTATCGCCCATGGAATTAATATCCTGCTCAACAAACTGGAAGGGGAAATGGATTCCTTTACCCCCGCCCAGTACAATGCCGGAGAGGCAGAAGGCTATCGTATCGTGGACTGTGCGATGCAGCCGTCTCTGCCCGGACATCCATATCTTGATCTGGTAAAGATCAAGGGAGAGGCAGAGGGTTATCAAAAGGATGACAAGCTTCTGCTTGTATGCACCAAAGGAAAGCGTGCTTATCTTACCCAAAACCGCCTGAAGCACTACGGTTATACCAATACCAAGGTCCTTGAAGGAGGAACTACATTTAATACTTCTATTACAGAAGAAGAATAAAAAGGAGGACGACTATGTCAGCATTAACAATCAGCCCCGCGGATGAAAAACGAGTAAAAGCCATGGGGTTTCTAAATAACAAAGGAACCGACAATTTTTCCGCCCGTATCATCACCATAAACGGTAAGATCACCGCCGCCCAGCAGCGCTGTTTAGCAGAGGCTGCTGAGCAATTTGGAAATGGAACGATCACTTTTACCACCCGTCTTACCATCGAGATACCTGGCGTCCCCTATGACCGGATTGAGGAATTCCAGGAATTTATCGCAAAAGAAGGGCTTTATACCGGCGGAACTGGTTCTGTCGTACGCCCGGTGGTTTCCTGTAAAGGATCGACCTGCCAGTATGGGCTGATCGATACCTTCGCCCTCTCAGAGGAAATCCATCACCGTTTTTACGAAGGCTACCATACCGTAAGGCTTCCTCATAAATTTAAAATTGCCGTAGGCGGCTGCCCTAATAACTGCGTAAAACCAGACTTAAACGATCTTGGGATCATTGGACAAAGGATCCCAAATTTTGATGAGGATGAATGCAACGGCTGCAAAAAATGTTCTGTAGAAAAAGCCTGTCCTATGGGCGCAGCCAAGCTGGAAGATGGGATCCTTTCCATCGATAAAGATATCTGCAACAACTGCGGCCGGTGTATCGGAACCTGTCATTTTGATGCTTTGGAAGACGGGATCAGCGGATATAAGATCTATATCGGAGGCAGGTGGGGCAAGCATGTTTCCCAGGGACATGCCCTTGGCAAGATCTTCACCTCCAAGGAAGAAGCTCTGGATGTCATTGAAAGCGCGATCCTTCTATTTAGAGAACAAGGGATCACTGGAGAACGTTTTTCAGATACGATCAAACGTCTGGGACTGGAAAATGTAGAGGCACAGCTCCTCTCCCACGATCTTCTGGACCGGAAGCAGGAAATCCTGGATGCCCAGCTCCACCTTACCGGCGGCGCAACCTGCTGATCTCAGACAAAGGAGCCTATGATGACGATCCGCCATTTAAAAATTTTTCTTCAGGTAGCTGACACCGGAAAAATGAGCGCTGCCGCAAAAAATCTCTATATGACCCAGCCCTCTGTCAGCCAGGCGATCCGGGAATTGGAAGAGCATTATCACACCCTGCTTTTTGAAAGGCTTTCCAACAAGCTTTTCATCACAGAAACCGGAAAGCAATTATATACCCAGGCCAAAATGGCTGTGGCACAGTTTGATCTTCTGGAGGAAAAAATGAACAGTGAAAATCACCGGGAACGGTTTCGGATCGGTGCAACGATTTCTGTGGGAGGGAGTATTCTCTCCCACATTGTTCACGATCTCTCTGCAGCCCTTCCAGAAATTGAAGTCTACTGTTTTGTAGGTAATACCCAGGAGGTAGAGAACAGACTTTTAAATGCCCAGCTGGATGCAGGGATCGTAGAGGGCTTTATCAAAAGCCCTGAACTTGTCACAAAGCCGCTGGTCAAGGACCCACTGGTCTTAGCCTGCAGCAAAACCCATCCTCTGGCCCGAAAAGATGTGATCCATACCCGGGATCTTAATGGGCAAAGATTTGTGATACGCGAGGAAGGCAGCGGGACCAGAGAGCTTCTGGAACGATTTCTTGCAAGCCAAAATATAGAGGTAAAGACTGCTTTTGAAGCCCATACCCCGGATTCTATCAAAAACGCAGTCCGCTTCAATGACTGTCTGACTTTGATATCCAGCCGTCTTTTAGCTGAGGAACTTTCCTGTGGGGAATTTATTGCCTACTCCCACGAAAAAGCCCAGTGGGACCGCTATTTCCGGCTGGTACATCATAAAAATAAAAAAACAGGCAGCCCGTTTCAGATCCTGGAAAACCTTCTTGCTTCTTACGATGAAAAAGCTTCTCCGCTGGACCTGATCCATGGCCGCCTTCTGGTTTGATCTTAGATAAAGACTCCTGAATGCATCCGGACCTTATAGAGGATCAGAAAAAGGTTTTATAATCCTCATAATTCTTCTTTAAGAGCTCCGGTGTATTCAGTCCGTATGGACATTTTTCCATACATTGTCCACAATGAAGACATTCTTCAATTTTTTTCATTTTTTCCTGCCATTCCGGAGAAAGCCATTCCTTCTGGGGTGCACGGCGGAGCATCAGACTCATTCTGGCACAGCTGTTGATCTCAATTCCTGCCGGACAGGGCATACAGTAGCCGCAGCCTCTGCAGAACTCTCCCGTAAGCTGTTCCCTGTCTTTCTCTATTTCTGCTCGTTTCTTTTCATCCAGGACCGGCGGACATGCCTGATAGGACAGAAATTCATCCAGTTCACACTCCCTTTGGATTCCCCAGATAGGAGCCACATGGGCGAACTGGGGCTGGGCCATATAGGCATAAATGGCCGCAGAATTGCGGATCAGTCCTCCGGCAAGGCCTTTCATAGCAATAAAGCCCATACCAGCCTCTTTGCATTCTTCAACGATCTTCAGGTCCTCCTCTGAGGACAGATACGAAAATGGAAACTGAAGTGTCTCATAAAGACCGGATTGGATCGCTTCCCGGGCAACCTTTATCCTGTGGTTGGTGATTCCAATATGCCGGATCTTTCCCTGTTCCTTCGCTTTTTGTGCTGCATCGTACAAACCGGATCCATCTCCCGGACGGGGGCAGAATGCCGGATTATGAAATTGATAAATATCGATATAATCTGTTTTTAATGTACGAAGGCTTTCTTCCAGGTCTTTCCAGAATCCATCTGCATCCTGGGCGGCAGTTTTGGTACTGATGATGATCTTCTCTCTGGTATAAGAAAAGGCGGCACCCATCTTTTCTTCACTGTCAGAGTAGGCTCTGGCTGTGTCGAAATAATTGATTCCATTGTAAAAAGCTTTTTGCAACAGATAGACCGCTTCCTTTTTTTCCACCCGCTGGATGGGAAGAGCCCCAAATCCGTTTTTATTTACCTTGATCTCTGTTTTTCCTAAAATGACCTGATCCATAAACAACCCTCCTGTTCTCTCATTCATGCATCCCAGCGGAGTAAAATCCTTTTATTTATGATACGGCTCATGGCTGATGATCCGAAAACTTCGGTAGATCTGCTCCAGAAGGATCAGCTGCATCAATTGATGGGGAAAAGTCATTTTTGAGAAACTAAGTTTATAATCTGCCCGGGAAAGAACATCCCTACCCAGGCCAAGTGACCCTCCGATCACAAAAACAATCGAACTTTTTCCCTCTATCCCGAGTCTTTCTATTTTCTTAGAAAGTTCTACAGAATCCAGCATTTCCCCCTGGATCGCCAAAGCGATCACGTAATCCTGCTCTCTGATATGTTTTAAAAGGCGTGCTCCTTCTATGTCCCGGATCTGCTCATTCTGCGCCTCAGAGGCATGATCCGGGGTCTTTTCATCTGCTGCCTGGATAAACGTAAGCTTCCCATAGCGGCTCAGCCGTTTGCTGTATTCCCGGATCCCCTCCGTCAGGTATTTTTCCTTGATCTTTCCTACGGAAAGAATTTTGATCTCCATTATACTTCAAAATCCATGCAGGACCGGTTGCAGGTAACGCTCCGGACAACAGACGCCACCTTCACATGGTCCGGATTGGTAGCATAGGCCTTTAAGGATTCTTCAGAATCCAGTTCAGAAATCAGACACAGATCGTGAGAACTGGACGAAAGGGGCTGGACGA
The DNA here is from genome assembly GCA_019116385.1 of Candidatus Blautia faecigallinarum. GTDB lineage: Bacteria > Bacillota > Clostridia > Lachnospirales > Lachnospiraceae > Blautia_A > Blautia_A faecigallinarum. Next base: position 16,372 of record DXBU01000159.1, read on the forward strand.
TCACTTCCGCCTTTAAAAGTCCAGGAACTACTCCTACCAGGCCCTCCAGGCCTTCCTTGATCTTAACAACCGCCTCTTTTCTTGCATCCTCGCTGACTTCTTCTTTAAAAGCCCACATTACAATGTGTTTAACCATAATCCATATGTCCTCCTTATATATTATTTTATAAACTCTCTTCTATATAATTTTGAAACTCCTCCAAAGTCATCAGGACCTTGCGGGGTTTTGTACCCTCTTCCGGTCCTACCACACCGGCATCACAAAGCTGATCCATGATCCTGGCTGCTCTGTTGAAACCGATCTTAAACATCCTCTGGAGCATTCCAATGGAAGCCTTCTCTTTTTCAATAATAAATTTTCCGGCCTCTTCAAAGTAAATGTCCCTCTCTTCGCTGCCAAAAGCGCCAGCGCCGTTTAGGCTGCCGGTATTCACCTGCTCTTCCACTTTTGCATCATATTCCACAGAGGGATTCTTGTCGGTGAGAAAACGGACCACTTCGCTGACTTCTTCATCGGAAACAAATGCACCCTGCAGTCTGGCGGGTTTCTGGTATCCCTGGGGATAAAAGAGCATATCGCCTTTTCCCAAAAGCTTTTCTGCTCCGTTCATGTCCAGGATCGTACGGGAATCCACTCCTGAAGAAACAGAAAAAGCGATCCTGGAAGGCATATTGGCCTTGATCAGACCAGTAATGACGTTTACAGATGGCCGCTGGGTAGCAATGATCAAATGGATCCCCGCCGCACGGGCGAGCTGGGCAAGACGGCAGATGGAATCTTCCACCTCCCCTGGAGCCACCATCATAAGATCTGCAAGCTCGTCTACAATGATCACGATCTGTGGCATTTTTTCCGGCCGTTCCTCTCCCTCGGGGATCCTCATATTTTCAACTTTCTTGTTGTATTCCTTTAAATTTCTCACGCCGTATTCCGCAAATGTATTGTACCTGGAGGTCATCTCCGATACGGCCCAGTTAAGAGCGCCGGCCGCCTTTTTCGGATCAGTCACCACCGGTATGAACAAGTGGGGGATTCCGTTATATACGCTTAATTCTACCACCTTTGGATCGATCATGATCAGCTTTACTTCTTCTGGTGTGGCCTTATATAAAATACTGATGATCAGCGTGTTGATGCATACTGACTTACCAGATCCGGTAGCTCCTGCGATCAGAAGGTGAGGCATCTTAGCAATATCTGCCACTACCGGTTTTCCGGCAATATCCTTGCCAGCCGCAAAGGACAGCTTTGATCTTGCATTCTGAAATTCCGGAGATTGAAGAAGATCCCGCAGCATGACTGCGCTGTTTTCCTTATTAGGGACTTCTATTCCCACCGCTGCCTTACCGGGGATCGGCGCCTCGATACGGATATCCGGGGTGGCCAGGTTCAGCTTGATGTCATCTGCCAGACTTACGATCCTGCTCACCTTTACACCCATTTCCGGATGAAGCTCGTACCGTGTCACCGTAGGACCGCAGCTTACATTGGTAACCGTTACATTTACGCCGAAATTGCGCAGCGTCTCTTCCAGCTTCTGGGCTGTTTTGCGGAGATGTGCATCGGAGTCTCCCTGTGCCTTGCCGCTGCCTCTCTTTAAAAGTTTCAGGGGAGGAAACTGATACTTCTTTTTTGCAGGAGGGGTATTTTTTTTGATCTCCTGCTGGATGTCCATAGTCTCCTCCTCAGCAGTTTTGCCAGGGTCTGTTTTTGTGTCCTTAGAAGCTTTTGCCTTCTTCCCCTTTGGGGGTTCCAGAAAATGGGGCGCTTCCTCCGGTAGTTCCTCCGGAAGATCCTCCTCATCCTCTTCTTCAAATTCCTGTTCCGGGGGCGTTTCCGGACGATTTATTTTGAATTCGATCTGCCCGGACCCGGATTCCTGCGTTTCCAGATCATCTTTTTCCAAAGTATTACTAATATCATGCTTCAGATCCGGAACAGAAAAACTAGGCTTTTGGTTTCTGCTCTGTTCCATTTCCAAAGCCAGTTCTTCCTCATCCAAAGCCAGCTCTTCTTCTAATCTGCGCAGCTTTTCTTCCTTGCGCTGGAGGCGTTCCTGGGCACGGAGTTCTTTCTTCTTTTCACGTTCCGGAGCACCTTCCATATATCTTTCGTGCCCCTCTTTAAATAGATTTGCCACGCCGCCTCCGATCTTATACATAAATCCAAAGAAGGATTTCTGGGTGATGATGATCAGACTTATGATCAATGCAAGAACAATGATCACATAGCCTCCGGCCACGCCAAAAGCAGAGGTTGTGGCAATACAGATCACACCTCCCACGATCCCGCCGCCGGTACGGTAATCCGCACACAGAGTATAATAATCTGAAAGAGTGGTGCTTCTCATGTATCCTTCTGTAAGGAACTGAAGCAAAGCACACAAAAAAGCACAGAACAAAATTCCTGCGAAAAATTTTTTATATGCCAAAGGATTGGATTTGTTTGACATCAAAAAGGCAATTCCGATAAAAAGCACAACTGGAAAAATATAAGCAAGGATCCCCACAGCGCCAAAGCAAAAGGAACTGATTGCATCTCCTACGAAGCCTCCCAGTCCGAAATTGCTGATCATAAGGATAAGGCAGGCCGCAAATACGATCAGCAAAAGAATTTCCGAGTGGAAATTGTTGGATTTTGTATTTTTGCCTCTTGTCTTTGTTGTCTTTCCTTTCCTTCCCGATGTTTTCGATGCTGCCATAATAGCTTTTCCTCCTGATTATTGATAGCTGACCAAAGTTCCATTTTTTCGTCAACTTATAAAATTTACTGCCAGCCCTACACTGCCTGCCAGGAAACAGTAAAATGCAAAATAACGAAATTTGATCTTTTGTGTCCATGAAAGCAGGAATCTTACGGTGAAAACACTCACCCCACCTGCCACGATCATCCCCAAAAGATAGGTAAAGCCAAGGCCTGCCGTCATCTGAGGGGCAGTAAATTCTCCCAGTTCCAAAATCATAGCGCCGAATATGGCCGGGATTGACATGAGAAATGAAAATTTCACAGCAAATTTTCGGCTCAGGCCGCAGAAAATACCTGCGCTGATGGAAAGTCCGCTTCTGGAAAGTCCGGGAAATACGGAGATCCCCTGACAGATCCC
>DXBU01000160.1 GCA_019116385.1 Candidatus Blautia faecigallinarum
TTGAGTTCCTTGTCAGGTTTATGTACTTCCTTTCAGAAACCCGGGCTGCACGGAACTGTTTAAAAAAGTTCAGGATATCTTCAGAACTGTATTGCTCCCCTAAGACTTTGAACTGCAGCAGGCGGGTCAAAAGGACAGCAAGATAGCAGACCAGGAAGTGGCCTGTGATGGTATCTTCTTTCTGGAGATACACGGGCCTTGCGTCCAACTGTGACTTCATGATCCGGAAGGATTCTTCAATTCGCCATAAGTTGTGATAGGTATGGTATACTTCTGAATCTGACATCTGGATCTCTGATGTAACAAAAAGATTATAACCAGCCAGCTCCAGTGCCTTTTCAATCGCTTTTTCATTCATAAGCACTTTTACTTTATCTTCTGACTTTTTCCCTTCTTTATCAACGGCCTGAAAGGTTACAAATTTTGCGCTGTCCCCGTATTCGGATCTTTTTGCCTGGCTTGCCCGGAGGATTTTTGCTTTTTCTATCTGCCTGCAGATTTCATTCTTTTGTTTTTTGGCGAGCTGAGGATTATAGACGGCAACTCGTTTTTCCTGTAATCGTATAATCTTTTCCCTCCCCTGTTCGTCCGTATATTTATATGGGAAATCATCGACACACTCTTTGATACGATAAAGAAGATCCCCCTTTTCGTTTTTGACATCCCGGTAATCATTTTCCAATAAGACCCAGACCTGTTCTGTTTCCGGAAGCTGTTTCACAGACTTGGAGAAAAGATATCCGTCTCCTGATTTTACTGCATGGAGGATATTTTCCGAACAGTTCAATCCTTTGTCTGCCACCTGGATGGTTTTCCCGGAAATGTTGTTCCGGCTTTTCAGGTCATCGATCACCTTGCGGATCACAGGCTTTTCACTTTCGCTGCCGGGATAGAGTTTCATTCCGATTGGGATCTGATGGGCATCAAGCAGGAGCCCCATCCCGACAATCGGATCTTTTCTATTCTCTTTGGAAGGCCCCTTCCGGCGGAAATCATCCTCTCTGTCGATCTCAAAGTAAAAGTTTGTACAGTCGAAATACGTATGAGAAGTATCGAAAGGATATTTCCTGTTGATCTGATGGTTATAGATCTCGATGATCTTTTCATATTCGGAGCCGAGATACTCCAATCCTGCATACAGCTGGTTCAGGGAAAATCTGGCAGGTTCATACAACTTCGGAAGTACTTCGTCAAAAGTTTTCGCTTTTGAACAGGGGCAGACCGCTCTGGAATAGATCAGGGAAGACAGGAGGGAAAACACATTAAACTTGAAATCCGTAGCAGTCTGCATAAGATCAATATATTTCTTTACGTCCAGAGACTCATTGAGATTTTTGAGAGGAAAGTAGCCCAGGAGTTTTTCAGGAGTTTCCTCGGAGATCTGCAAATCTTTCTCGTTTTGCCGTTGCTCTGCCAGCTGTTGATTTAATCGGGCAACCTCATCTTTGAAGAAAGCAACCGGGTCCTCGATTCCTTTCTCCTGAAGTTCGTGGACGTAACCAAGGGCTTTATAAGAACGGTGCGCGGTATTTTTCTTGCGTGGGTCATAAAAACTTTCATAAATTTGAAGATAAGTGCCTTTATTAAGATTGGATTTTTTTAAAAAGTAAGCCATAAAATCACCTCTCCTTATTATAACACCATAACACCATTTAGTAAAGAGGTAAAAAAATATTTTGTCAAGTTTTAAAAAAATAAAAAAAGCCAACAAATATGCTGACTGTAAGAATTCAGGAAAAGAATCACTCTTAAAGTATTATGGTGTTAAAACTGAAAGACGGGCAAAGCACCAGAACAGAGACTGTAAAATCATCTCTTCCCGTCTCCAGGACATCTCCGGTCTAATGGGCGGAATACGGCTTAGCTGCCAGCATTTTCTGGATATCCGCAATCTAAAAATACGGACAAACCCTTTTGATCTGGAGCGGTGAGGGCCTCATTTTGTCATTCATAAATCTTTTCAATTTCGTTCATGAAAACTTCACAACTTACACATGATTTCAACATATTTAGCGGATATACTAAAACCATAAAAATAATAAGAACAAATTATTTTTATATTTTCTTTTTCATATGTCGGCCCTGACGGGTCGGCTCTCCTTCCTTTAATATTTATAGAGAAAGCCATCGCAGCAAAAACTGCGGTGGCTTTTACGTTATCTGCTTATTCATTTGTGATTTCCAGGAGACGGTTGGCTAAAGCAGCAAAGTTTTCCAGTGTCAGGGCCTCGCCTCTGACCCCGGCAGGAAAGCCGCAGTCAGACACTACCTTCTCTATCTGCTCCTTTGTAAAATCCAGATCTCCGGCGTTCTTCAGTCCATTTACCAGAGTTTTTCTTCTCTGGTTAAAAGAAGCCCGGATGATCCTGAACATAAGGCTGGAATCTCTCACTTCTACCGGAGGCTTCTCATGTCTGGAAAGACGTATCACCGCACTTCCGACTTTTGGCCTGGGCATAAAGCAATTCGGCGGTACATTGGCCACAATATAGGGGCTGGCATAGTACTGAACCGCCAGCGACAAGGCTCCATAGTCTTTGCTGCCCGGGCCTGTCTGCATCCTGTCTGCCACTTCTTTCTGTACCATAACCGTAATGGATTCTACAGGCACTTTTTCCTCAAACAACCCCATAATGATCGGCGTTGTAATATAATATGGCAGATTCGCCACAACTTTTATAGGTTTCCCCTGGTTGTGCTCCTCTGCCAATTTTCTGATATCTACCTTCAATATATCTTCATTCAGAATCGTTACATTCTTAAAGTCACTGAGGGTATCCTCCAGTATGGGGATCAGCGCCCTG
>DXBU01000161.1 GCA_019116385.1 Candidatus Blautia faecigallinarum
CCTCGTGTCGCTGGTTCGATTCCGGCTCTGGGCATTTTTTTATTTTATAAAATTTTTACAGAAAGGAAATGAGACAAAATGAGCGACTATAAATTAGAGACCAAATGCCTCCATGCAGGCTACGAGCCCACAAAAGGCGAGCCCTGTGCCCTTCCCATCTATCAGAGCACGACCTTTAAATATGACACTACCGACGAGATGGGGCAGCTCTTTGACCTGAAGGCAGAGGGATATTTCTACACCCGTCTCCAGAATCCCACCAACGACGCGGTAGCCGCCAAGATCGCGGAGCTGGAAGGCGGCGTTGCAGCCATCCTGACCTCCTCCGGGCAGGCGGCAAACTTTTATGCGGTCTTCAATATCTGCGAGGCCGGAGATCATGTGGTAGCGGCTTCCACCATTTACGGCGGGACCTTCAATCTTCTCGGCGTTACCTTAAAGAAGCTGGGTATTGACTGTACCTTTGTGGATACAGATTCCAGCGCGGAGGAGATCGCCGCTGCATTCCGTCCCAATACCAAAGTGCTTTTCGCAGAGACCATCGCCAATCCGGCCCTGGTTGTCCTTGATATTGAAAAATATGCCAAGGTGGCGCATGAGCATGGTGTTCCCCTTATCGTAGACAACACCTTCGCCACCCCGGTGAACTGCCGTCCTATTGAATGGGGCGCGGATATCGTCACCCACTCCACCACCAAGTACATGGACGGCCATGCCGTACAGGTAGGCGGCGCCATCGTGGACAGCGGTAATTTTGACTGGGACGCTTATGGCAGCAAATACCACGGCCTCACCGAGCCTGACGAGTCCTATCACGGAGTCGTCTACACCAGACAGTTTGGAAAGAAAGCCTATATCATGAAGGCAACCTCGCAGCTCATGCGGGATCTGGGCTCCATCCCCTCTCCCATGAACTGTTTCCTCTTAAATCTCGGCCTGGAGACCCTTCCTCTGCGCATGGAGCGTCACTGCTACAACGCCCAGAAGGTTGCGGAATTCTTAAACGCTCACGACAAAGTTTCCTCTGTAAACTTTGCCGGTCTCCCCGGAGATAAATATTATGACCTGGCCAAGAAGTATCTGCCCAACGGCACCTGCGGCGTTATCTCCTTCGAGCTGAACGGCGGCCGCGACGCAGCGGTACGCTTTATGGACAGCTTGAAGCTTGCCAACATCGCCACCCATGTGGCTGCATCCAAGACCATGGTCCTTCATCCTGCCAGCCATACCCACCGTCAGATGAATGACGAGCAGCTTGTGGAAGCCGGCGTTTCTCCGGGAATGATCCGTCTGTCCGTAGGTCTTGAACACATAGACGATATCATCGCAGATCTTTCTCAGGCACTGGAACAGGCGTAAATTCTCATTTTATCCCAAAGATCACAGGGCATCCATTTCGATGGATGTCCTGTATACATATTCTGTATAGATTCTTCCTCTGCCGTTTTAAGCAAGCACATTATTCCCTACCTTCAGATAATTTTCCGTAAAGGACCATCCGCTGTACACATTGCGCCCATCGGCGTCTTTTGTATAGGTTCTCGCAAATACATAATACAGGCCCGGCTCCAGATTTTTAAAGGTATACGTCGTAGATTTATTATTTTTTGTGACCTTATAGATATCTGCAGGTTCTTTTGTAGCCTGGACCCGATCCGTCCGGGCATGCCCGGCCAGCGCGATCCCGTAGCCTTTTGCTCCTTCTGCAGATTTCAACGTTACCTCTACGGAAAAATCCTTTACTTCAGCGTTTAAGATTTCCGGCTTTTCAGGCGCCTGGACAGAAACATCCGCTTCAGCAGGTCCGTTCCAGGAAGAGTACTCTTCTTCTCCCTCTTCAAGTCTTCTTACCGATCTGGCAAATACATAATATGTTCCTTTATCCAGTGCGGTAAATTCCTCCTCCAGATTATAAGGATTCCTGCTCATGTAAAGATATTCTCCGCTTTCCGGGAAATCGTCTCTGTCAGATATTACAAATTCATAGAGGTCAGCGTTATCGCATCTTTTCACCAGTTCCGCAGCGACTGTATTTCCCTGTCTCACTTCGCAGATAACCTGGGGTTCTTCGAGAAGGGCTATACCTGTAGAAACAAATGGTATGTCAAAGCGTTTGCAGTACGCCTCCGCCTTAGATCCGGTATTCCCATATATCGTACAATTTTCTGAGGATATCCAAAGCTCAATATTATAAACGCTGTCCGGAATATAGACTTCTTTTATCTCTGTGGAATCTGTAAACACATCCTCCAAAACCTCCACGCCTTCCTGGAAGACAACTTTTTCCAGACTGCCGCAGTTTCCAAGGGTACTCCAAAAAACAGTCTTTACCCCTCCCGGGATCGTGATCTCTTTCAGTTCATTACAGTTCTCAAAGGCACTTCGGCCTATAAAACCAAGGGTTTCCGGCAGTTTTAAAGCCGAAATCTTCGTCCCGGCGAAGGCGCCTTCTCCAATACGTTCCAGTTCGTTCGGAATAGAGATATCATCCAGAAGATCACATCCGCCGAAGCACTTTTCCGGGATCTCCCGGATACCCTCCGGGAGCTGTATGCTTTTCAATTGGTCGTTATTGGCAAATGCCCATGCCCCAATTGTCTTTAAGGACTCCGGAAGGAATACCTCCTGTAGGCAGCCTCTGGTAAAGGCTCCTTCTCCAATAGCGGTTAAACCTTCAGGCAGCGTTATAGACCTGATCTGGGTTTCCTCAAAAGCTCTTTCAGGGATCATTGTAATACCGGAGGGGATATTGATCTCCCCTACGGTACAGCAGGAAAAGGCCGCCTCTCCGATCACAGTCACCGTCTCTGGAAGCTTTACAGAATCTATCCGGGTACACATCTCAAAGGCTTCTGCTCCGATACCCGTTACCTTCTTTCCATTGATCCTGTCCGGAACGATAATGTTCCCCTCCAGATCCCGGTCCGCATAGGTAAGTATGTAAGAATCGGATTCTGTCTGATATTGGTATTCCATCCCATCCTTCACCACGGCCGCCTGGGTGATGTCGCCGGTATCATAAGGAATTCCCCAGGATCTGGCATAGCTTTGTCCGTAGGAACCCGGGATCACATACAGCGTAAGAGATATGCTCCCGGAAAACGCCTCGTCGTGGATCCGTTTTATACTTTTGGGAAGATTGATCCGTCTGGCCGTCGTAAGGTTAAAAGCGTGTTTTCCGATTTCCTGTACCCCTTCTGACAGAATCACTTCCCGCAGCGAGCTGCGTTCAAAGGTTCCCGAACGGATAGAGCGGACACCTGAGCCCAGCAGGACTGTGTTGATGCTGCAGTAGTCAAACGTTCTCCACTCAATTTCCGTTACAGAATCCGGAATAATCAGGGTACCTGTAGAAAAGCTATGAAAAGCTCCTGTTTTTATGCGGGTCACCCTGGAGGGAATGGTCAGTTTTTTCTCAACACTCGCACTCAGGAAAAGATCCTCTTCCAGCACTTTCAATTTGTCCGGCAGTTTCAGACTTTCCAGATGACACCCGCAGAATCCGGCCCTGCCAATAGATGTGATCGTATCCGGAAGTTCCACCTGCCGGAGTTTCCAGCATTCTTCAAATACCGATTCACCAAGTGTCTGTACACCAGGCTTCATGCGCACTTCTGTGAGATTTTCACACTGATAAAACGCTTTCTTCCCTATCTGCTTTATGGAGCCGGAAATATTTACTTTTTCAATGGCCTTGCACTGGGAAAAAGCATTATTGGCGATCGAAATCACCGGCTTTTTGTTTACAGAAGAACGGATCGTAAGCTCAGCAGGCACTTTTTGCCCATATCCCTTTACAATGTAGCTGTCCTTTTCCTTTTGATATACATAATGAACGCCTCCGAGGAGCACATTCTCTTCATCCGGATCCGGCTTTACTGAGCTATCCATGGTGCCGATTTCGTAGGAGATCGCGTTCGCTCTTGCAAAAGTTTCCCCATAGGATCCTTTTTCCACGATCAGCGTCAGGTCGTTGCTGCCTTCAAAGGCCATCCTGTGGATTTTTGTGACGCCGGAAGGGATGAAAACACGTTCCAGCTGTGTGTCCATAAACGCCTGATTGCCGATCTCTACGACACTATCCGGCAAGACCAGGTTTTTCGGATTCTTCAGATCTTTGAATGTTTGTTTGCGGACCGATCTCATCCCGTTTCCAAGAGTAAGCGAAGCGATATCCGCATTTTCAAATACATTTGTTCCCCAGCCGGTCACCGAATCAGGAATGATCAGTTCCTGCAGCTTTGCCCCCAGGAACACACGCCCCGCAACAGACACAAGCGAATCTGGAAGAACGATCTTTTCTCCCTGGAAATTATTAAAGGCATACGAATAAATATTTGTGACGCCTTCCGGCAGCACAAGCGTCTGTGTCATATGGCAGTCCGCAAAGGCATAATTTTCAATTATTTTCAGGCCGGCAGACAGCCGCACATTTTCCAGTGCCTGACATCCCTCAAAACATCTGTCGCCAATCTCTGCGACACTGTCCGGAAGTATGACGTTTTTCAGACTTGTACACTGATAGAACGCATTGCTTCCGATTTTTTGTGTTCCTTCACCGATCACAACTTCTTCCAGAGCTCCGGCCATATAGAAAGCTGAAGAATCGATCTCATCTATAGTTCCCGGCAATGTGATCTTTTTCAGCCGACCGCAGTAGGCGAAAGCCTGGGCTTCCATCCTTTTTACACTTTTGCCGTTGATCTCTTCCGGAATTGTTAGCTCCGGAGAGATCGTTTCATCATATCCTGTAATGGAATAGCTGTCAGATCCTTCGTCATACAGATAGACCACTCCGTTATGATTGAAAAACCTGCTTTGCTCTCCTTCTTCTTCAAAAGAAATCTGATGGTTTTTCGCATATTGCTCTGCCGCAGAACCCGCCGCTCCGCAAATAGTCACACTTGCATTTTCGTGGAACAGATTTTCGCCGATCACCGTCACGCTGTCCGGGATATAAAGTTTTTCAAGCTGATAGTATTCCTTGAACGCCTCTTCTTTTATTTCTGTCACTTTTCGTCCCAGGATTTCTTCCTGCACAATAAGCTCCCGTGAGTCGGGATAACCGGCATAGGTGTTTTCCCCCAGATAGAAAGTATTTGTTTCTTCCTGGTATGTGTATCTGAGACAATTAATAGAATAATACTTTTCTACTTCGTCTTCCTCTGAGGGAGCATCATCCGAAGCATTGAAAGGAAGCTCTGTTTCGGACTGAAAAGGCTCTGTTTCATTGTCACTTCCCGAAGTAAACAAATCATCCGCTCCTGTATTCTCCTGGTTCTCTTCTTCCGCACCATCCGAGAACTCTGCCGCCGACACTCCTGCCGGCATAGGAAGAATCAGAATCCCCGTAAGCAGCCATATAAGTATTCTTTTTCTTTTCATTGGCTTACCTTCTTTCCTCGTCACTGGCCTGCGCACTTCTTTTGTCCGTTGGAGCCTTTACAGACAAAAACACTGCATTGCAGTTCTTAGAATTTATGACATTTCTGTTACATATTTATTATACCGCTGCTTTCTTCTATATACAATTACTTTGTAAGATTCTTCCCGCTGATCGTTACTGTCAGTTCACTTTTCAAAAAACATATACTCCATATAAAACTCGTTAAATTCTTTATCTGCAGACAGATTGATCTCCTCTGACCTGGCGATGATCTCTTCCAGCTTTTCTTCCGCGTTTTTATCTGTCAGATATTGCACCGCTCCCCCCAGGGAGCTGTTCCCCACCGTCTGGATCTTTCCCCGCAGCTCCTGGGGAAAAAGCCCGATGGAAACCGCCTTGTCCAGGTCCAGCTTAAATCCGAAGCCCCCTGCCAGGTACACCTTATGGATCCCTGCGGCATCGGTTCCATACCGCAGAAGCAGTGTCTCCAGTCCGGCACGGACGGCGGATTTTGCCAGTTGGATCTCTCTGACATCCTTCTGGGTAAATAAGATCTTCTCCCCTGCCGTCGTTTCGCCCAGGCAAAAGCCATCCTCATATTCCTCATCCAGCAGTCCCGTCTCGTCCACAAGTCCGCTTCTTACCAGTTCGGCCGCGGTCTCTACAACCCCTGTGCCGCAAAGCCCCAGAGGCGGCTGATCACCGATCGTCCGGCAACTGGCCTTTCCATCTTCTATCTGTACACTGCAGACCGCTCCCTGGACGCTTCCCATTCCCCAGCTTATATTCCCGCCTTCAAAGGCAGGGCCTGCCGCCGTGGAGGTCACCAGGATCCTGTCCTTATTGCCTATCGCCATTTCTCCGTTTGTCCCAAGATCGATCAGAAGAGAGGTTTCTTCCTGTGAAGCCATCCCGCAGGAATAGATCCCTGCCGCGATATCCGCTCCTACATAAGTGGAGATCCCAGGCAGGAGCGTTGCCGGGCACTGTAATCTTTCCCCTTTGTCATCGGCGATCTCGCCTAAAAGTCTGGTACTGTCGGCTGTGATGGTTTTGATGTTCACCGGAGTAAACGGCACTACCCCCAGGGTATCACAGGGGTATCCCATCAGCAGATGGCCCATGGTGGTATTTCCGGCTATTGCGATCTTCCTGATACGGGAAGGTGGTATTCCGGTCTTTTTTAACAGCTCCCGGATACAGCCGCACAGATCCTCCCGGATGCTCTCGCGGAGTTCCGGTCCATGTCCCTCCACAGATGCCTGGATTCTGGAGATCACATCCGCGCCAAAGATCCTCTGGCGGTTTACCGCTGTGCAGGAGTCCACGATCCTTCCAGAAGGCATTCCGCAAAGGCAGACGGCCAGGGTCGTCGTCCCGATATCCACAGCGATCCCATACTCCTGTTCTTTACCGGCAGCTTCCTTTTTTCCGGAAAAGCTTGCCACTGCTTCAAAGCTTTCCTCCTGATCCAGGGTGAAACAGATCTTTAAATCTTCCTGTAAAACAGTCCGGCAGGCCAGACGCCATCCGGCGGCCAGCTCTTCCTGGCGGAAAAGTTTTCTGTCCTGCTCTGTGACCGGGACGGATCCGCCAAGGATCTGGATCCTGCACTTCCCGCAGGTTCCCTTTCCGCCGCAGAAGGCGCTGAAATATTTTCCATGTTCTTTTAAAACTTCAAAAACAGTCCTTCCCTTTTCCGCCAAAAGGGTTTCTTCCTTCTCTTTTTCGATCATCGTCAGGGACACCTGCGGGGTCTTTCGCATTTTACAGTTTACCGCCGTACATTTCGTACAGTCGTGCTGTGCCTTAAATACCTGCTCGTCCTCTGTCAGGACCAGGATCTGTCCGCTGCTCTTTACCGGATCGAACATGTATCCGCTGGATATCCCCATTCCGATCTTCTCTGCTTCACAGGCTTCGTAGATCCTTTTCTGCATTTCCATAGGGACATCCCCGGGCGCTTCCAGGCGCTCTCTGATCCCCAGATGTCTGGCCGCGCATTCCTTTTTCAAATGCTCCATCGCCTCTTTTTCCAGGGCAAAGAGATACGCTCCTGCATAGGCGTCCGCCAGCATTCCCTTTAAGTAGTCTCCCTCCTTAAAAAAAACAGTGCTGCGCGCGCTGATCCCGCCTCCCTCTGTGATCAGGGAAAAGATCACCGGCGTGCCTGCAGGCAGCTTTTCCATAGCCCATTCTTCTGAGATCCTGTCAAAGCAAAATAAGGCCTGCGGTTTCCCCAGGCTATAAAGCGCGTCCTTCAGTTCTTCGTATTCTTCCACAACTTCTTCGTAAATAGGGTTGTCTTCCCCGCATTCCATTAATTTCAAAACATCCGAGCGGCTTACGCTCACCCGGATGTCTGAAAATCTTATGATCTCTTTCATAGATTATTTTTTCTCCTGTACTGCCTTTCTTGCAACTTCCGCACAGGTAGCGGCGTCCGGCGTATAGTAGTCGGCTCCGATCTGCTCTGCAAAGCTGTCTGTCACAGGCGCTCCTCCGATCATGACGATATATTTGTCGCGAAGGCCTCTTTCCTTTAATTCTTCGATCACTGCGCTCATATTCGGCATTGTTGTGGTCAAAAGAGCGGACATTCCAATAATGTCTGCGCCTACTTCTTCCGCTTTATCGATAAAAGCAGCCGGCTCCACATCCACACCAGCGTCATATATTTCAAAACCTGCACCCTTTAACATCATCATTGTAAGATTTTTTCCGATATCATGCAAGTCGCCTTTTACCGTTCCGATCACGGCCTTTCCTACCGGCTCGTTCCCGATCTCCACAAGCTTTGGCTCCAGGATCGCAAGTCCCGCGTTCATGGCTCTTGCCGCCACCAGCACCTCCGGAACAAATACTTCATTGTTTTTAAACTTTTCACCGATGATCATCATACCGGATAAAAGTCCGTCATTTAAAATGGCCTTTGGATCCTGTCCCTCTTCAAGAGCCTGGGCAACCAAAGTTTTTACATTTTTTGCTCTTCCTTTTTGTAAAAATTCTGAGATTTCCTGAATGATTGACATGACAATTTCCCTCCTGCATAATTCTGTAAATTTTCTGTCTTTCTGCTGTTTTCGGCTCTCCGCAAAGCCTTCCTGCAACTGTCTATACTATACTGGATTTTTGTATTTTTGTTTTGTACTTTTTTTGGAAAGCTGATACTTTTTTTGTCTGTTTGTGTTATAATAAATAAACCGAAAACAAAGGAGGATCTGCCATGTCTGCACCATCCCTTTATACCTTTATTGATAAAGACCGTCTCCACGAAATGCTGGACGCCTTTCACTCCTGTCTGGATATTCCGGTACAGGTCATTGACACAAACGGGGAGATCCTGGAGTCCTGCGGGGAAACCACTCCCTTCTGCCAGATATTTAAAAAATATCTCCCTTCCAATGAGTCCTGCCAGCAGCTCCATATCAAAGCCAGCAGACGTGCCATTGATCTGGGCGAAACCTATATTTTCTCCTGCCACGCCAATCTGAACCACATCGTGTTCCCTCTGATGAAAAAAAACACCCTGTTCGGAGCGATCCTGGCCGGACCTTTTCTGATGGATACCCCGGATGCCCTTTTGATCTCCGACATCGCCAAACGGTATACCATCCCCACCGAAGCCCTTCTGGATATGTACGAGGAATCCAATTCCATCCGTATCTTCCCCCCTGCCAAAGTGACCAAGATCAGCCGGCTTTTGTACTACCTGTGCGCAAGCCTGATCTCCGACAGCCGGCAGCAGTTTGAAGACAACCAGGGAAAGCTTTATCAGCAGTCAAAGATCAATGAATCTATCCAGATGTACAAATCCTTCGGGATCCAGCCCGAATCTTCCTATCCTTACGAAGAGGAAAAAGAGCTGATCACTAAGGTGAAAACCGGAAATGTCAAGGAAGCCCGGGCCCTTTTAAACGATCTTCTGGGTTATGTATTTTTTTCCGGAAACAACCGCCTGGAGATCGTTAAGGCGCGTTCCATAGAGCTGTGCGCGCTGCTTTCCAGAGCCGCCATCGAAGGAGGCGCCCCCACGGACAGCATCCTGAAGATCAACAACCAGTATCTGCGCACGCTCCAGGAGATCAATGATATAGAAAAGCTGTGTTATAAGCTCCAGGAGGTAGTGGAGGTATTTACGGAAAATATGTTCAACTACATTCCCTCAAAAAACAACGAGATCATCCGCCGGGCGATCTCTTACATCGCCCAGAATTACAGCCGGAACCTGACGCTGGAAGAAGTGGCGGGGCATGTGCATCTGAATCCCACCTATTTTTCCACCCTGTTTAAGCAAAGCTCCGGTTCCTCTTTTAAAGAGTACTTAAATATCGTGCGGGTGGAGGAAAGCAAACGCCTCCTGGCCAATACCGATTACTCCATCATAGATATTGCGGTGGCCACCGGTTTTGAGAACCAGAGCTATTTTTCCAAGGTATTTAAAAAATATACCGGTCTGACCCCGAAGCAGTACCGGTGACGGACAGGAACGGGATGCTGCATGCCATGCTTTCTGAGCATCCCGTTTCCAATATTTTTTCATAATTTATAGAAAATTTATTTCTCTTTCAGAGCACAATGCGCTATAATAATTATATTCTACCCATGCAGTTCTTTTTACAAATCCGCACTTTGCTTTTCTATTTTGTTCCCCAATTTTTTTCCTCTTTTAAACCCACATGTTTTCATTTATAATAAAGGAGAAAATACATGGAAAAAAAACATAAATCTTACGAGCAAAAGCCCCATGTAAAAAAGAGGTATAATTCCTCTCTTACTCCTGATAAAGGCACCCACGTGCAAAGAATACATAAAGATACCTTGTTCCGGTTCATTTTCCGGGATAAAACGAACCTGTTACAATTATATAATGCCCTCAACGGATCCGACTATCAGGATGAAAAGCAGCTTACCATCACTACCCTGGAAAATGTCATTTACCTGGGCTATAAGAATGATGTTTCTTTTCTCCTGGAATCCGTCCTTTTTCTGGCCGAGCATCAGTCCACCTGGAATCCAAATATGCCCCTTAGAGGTGTTTTCTACTTTGCCAGGCTGTATCAGGATTTTGTAACAGAAAACGGGTACGACCTGTACAAGACCACCTTGATACGGCTGCCTTCTCCCCAATATGTGGTTTTCTATAATGGCACGGAAGACAGACCGGAACGGGAAATACTTACTCTTTCTGCTTCCTTTATGACTGTGGAATCTGCCGGAGACAGCTTGGCTATTGAACCTGCTCTGGAGTGTAAGGCACTGGTCTTGAACATCAATTACGGAAAAAACCGCTGGCTCATGGAAAAATGCAGGCCCCTATGGGAGTATTCCTATTTTATCCACAGCATCCGAGAGAACCTGAAGGCTGGATGCTCTCCCCATATGGCAGCGGATTTAGCTGTTCAGCACTGTCCGAAAGAAGGGATTCTGGAAGATCTTTTGAGGAAGCACCGCAAGGAGGTTGTGGGTATGTTTTTGGAAGAATATGATAAGGAACTGCATGAAAGAACAATCCGAAGAGAAGGATGGGAGGATGGACAAAGAAATGGACAAAAAAATGGTTTAGATCAGGCTTTTGAGTTGACGCGATGTCTTCTGGAGGCTGACCGTCTGGAAGATCTCCGTCGTTCTACAAAGGACAAAAAATTCCGGCAGAAACTACTGAAGGAATATGGAATTTTAAAATAAGCCTCCAAATATCGATTCCATTTATTCACGAACGTTTTCTTAAAAATCCCCTGAACTATGTCTGTAATTTTTTTCAGACAATATTCAGGGGATTTTTTATATAGGCTTTGCTTCCTATACTACTTCTTATAGTATTCTTCCACCGCATCAAAAAATGCCTGGATATTTTCAAGAGGTGACATGGGCGGAATATCGCAGCCGCTTGCAATGACAAAATTCGGATATTTGCAGCAGCGCTCCATCAATGCCAGGGTTTCCCTTCGTACCATTTCAGGATCTCCGTTCCGGATAACTCCCGCAGGGTCGATGTTTCCAATGATCATCCGGTCCTCCGGCAGGACTTTCAGCATAGTCTCAATATCAATGGCATTTCCGAAACTGTAGGCGTCCGCATTGATCCGTTTCATATTCTCTGCGAGAGGCTCCACATTTCCGCAGTTGTGGTACAGGACCATAAAATTTTCGTCCTCTACCGCTTCACGGATCTTCTGCACATACGGTGAGGAAAATTCATCGATAAGATTCGGAGAAAGAAGCCCTGCTGCCGGCTCTGCCATTGCCACGCCGTTTGCTCCTGCGGCTTTAAAGGCCTTTGCATATTCAATTAAAAACTCCGTGGCTTTCTCCAGGACCATCTCTACCATATCCGGCTCTTCATAGCATAAGATCATGATCTCTGTCATGTCCAAAAGCCGGCCGGCCAGAGAATAAGGACCGATGATGCCTGCCAGGACCGGTCTGTCCGTGATCAGCTCCACTGCCCTTTCGATCCCTTTTACACACTCTCCTGTACGTCCCGCTCCCACCTTGGGAACTTCAAGGGCATCCGCCTCTTCCTCATCGTGGATCAGCGCTTCGTGTACGGTAGGCACATCGTCCTCGCTGTATCTTACCGGGCTTCCGAAAGCTTCCGCTTCCACGGAAAGATCCATCAGGCTGAAGGCGGCTCCCGTGTCAAACCGGTCTGCAATGGCTTTCATACACTGAGCCTGAAGTTCTCCGCTTTTTACCATTTCTTCTACCGTATGCCCGATGATCTGGATTCCCGGAAAGGATAAAATGGGCATCGCTTTTTTGACCGGGGCTTTGATATATTCTGCCATCCATTCTTTCATATTCCGCTTCATTATTCGTCCTCCAATAATCTATATTTTCATCGAATCTGTAACTTGATTATATGATTTTTCCTCCTGGGGTTTTTGTACTTTTTTTGTTTCTATAGTAATTTTATCAGGAACTGTCTGTAATTTTTTCAGGATGACGGAATGCTGCCCGGACTTCGGAGCATTCCGT
>DXBU01000162.1 GCA_019116385.1 Candidatus Blautia faecigallinarum
TATCCACAGAACTGACCTGCTTCATAAAGCGCTTTACATGGTCAGAATACCGAAATTTATAAAAAAACCAAACGGTCAGATCCACCACGATCACAAACAGCAGGTAATCCGGCTTAAAAATTTCGTCCAGGGTATTTGCCGGTGTAAGCCCGATTTCCGGGAACAGAAGTCCCATGAATAGGTACACGCAAAACGTGTGGACCGCTCTTCCGATGGAAGATACGATCAGTATACCGATTTCCGGATGTTTGCTTTCCTTGGCGATTTTATATAAAATGCCGGCTATCCATCCAAATAAAGTCCTGGACGCGACACTTAAAAGAAAACTCTGAATCGGTTTTCCGCTCATCACCGGAGAAAAGATCGTATCTCCGGCTCCTACATAAAAAGCCGAAGCTTTCCACATGGATGCCAGCCCAAAAACACTTCCCAAAAGTGCTCCCTCTTTTGGTCCCAAGATACATGCAGCCACCAGAACCGGTATGTAAACAAACGTCATGGATATAGGTTCAATATGTATATAACCTAAAAAGGAAAACGACATAAAAAGCTCAATGACGACCAAGCCCCATAAAATATATCGATTTCCCTCTGTGGTTTTATTTTTTGTTTTTGAAAAAGCTGTCATTTCCTTAATCACTCCTCTTGCTATCATAGCGCAGCAAAATTAGGCTGTCAACAGCTCTTGTGCAGATTTATACAATATCTGCCTTCCGGTATACCATAATCCAGCATATTTTCCCCAAAAAGAAGGGTTTCCGCTGACTCTTTATGTCAGCGGAAACCCTTGACTTTACACTATTTCTTAGAACTTCCCAGCCTTGGCAGCTTCCTCAATGGAAACGGCTACAGCTACAGTCATACCAACCATTGGGTTGTTTCCTGCGCCGATGAGACCCATCATCTCTACGTGAGCCGGTACAGAAGAAGATCCTGCAAACTGTGCGTCAGAATGCATACGTCCTAAAGTATCGGTCATACCGTAGGAAGCGGGACCTGCTGCCATGTTGTCCGGATGAAGGGTACGTCCTGTACCGCCGCCGGAAGCAACGGAGAAGTATTTCTTTCCTGCTTCTACGCATTCTTTCTTATAAGTTCCTGCAACCGGATGCTGGAAACGGGTGGGGTTGGTGGAGTTTCCGGTGATGGAAACGTCTACGCCCTCTTTCCACATGATGGCTACGCCCTCGCGGACATCGTTTGCGCCGTAGCAGTTAACCTTTGCACGGGGTCCGTCGGAGTATGCCTTGCGGAATACTTCTTTTAATTCGCCTGTGAAATAATCGTAATCTGTTTCAACATAAGTAAATCCATTGATACGAGCAATGATCTGTGCAGCGTCTTTTCCAAGTCCGTTTAAGATAACACGAAGTGGTTTTTTACGAACCTTGTTCGCTTTCTCAGCGATACCGATGGCACCTTCGGCGGCTGCGAAGGACTCATGTCCTGCCAGGAAGCAGAAGCAGTCGGTCTCTTCTTCCAGGAGCATCTTTCCAAGATTTCCATGTCCAAGACCTACTTTACGCTGATCGGCAACAGAACCCGGGATACAGAATGCCTGAAGTCCCTCTCCGATGGCTGCCGCTGCGTCTGCTGCTCTCTTGCAGCCTTTCTTGATCGCGATAGCAGCGCCTACTGTGTAAGCCCAGCATGCGTTTTCAAAGCAGATCGGCTGAATGCCTTTTACCTGATTGTAAACATCCAGGCCGGCATCCTTTGTAATTTTTTCCGCTTCTTCGATGGAAGAGATTCCATAGCTGTTTAAAACGGAGTTGATCTTATCAATTCTTCTTTCATATGATTCAAATAAAGCCATTCTTCTTGTCCTCCTCTATATTCTATGGCAGATATGTACATCAAGCTTTACGCGGGTCGATGATCTTGACTGCGTCTGCTACACGGCCATACTGACCTTTCGCCTTTTCAAGAGCGGTGTTTGCATCGTCGCCGTTTTTGATGAAGTCCATCATCCTTCCAAAGTTCACGTACTGATATCCGATGATGCAGTCGTCCTCATCAAGGGCGATGCCGGTCACATAACCTTCTGCCATTTCCAGATAACGAGGTCCTTTTTTCAGAGTTCCGTACATGGTACCAACCTGAGAACGCAGGCCTTTTCCAAGGTCCTCAAGTCCTGCTCCGATAGGAAGACCTTCCTCAGAGAATGCGCTCTGTGTTCTTCCGTAAACGATCTGCAGGAAAAGCTCTCTCATGGCTGTGTTGATCGCGTCGCACACCAGGTCTGTATTCAGAGCTTCCAGAATAGTCCTTCCCGGAAGGATCTCAGATGCCATAGCTGCGGAATGAGTCATACCTGAACATCCCAGAGTCTCCACCAATGCTTCCTGGATCACACCTTCCTTAACGTTTAAGGTAAGCTTACATGCACCCTGCTGCGGTGCGCACCAGCCTACGCCGTGGGTCAGACCGGAAATGTCCTTGATCTCTTTTGCCTTTACCCATTTTGCTTCTTCAGGAATCGGAGCTGCTCCGTGTGCCACGCCCTGTGCCACTGGACACATTGTTTCTACTTCGTGTGAATAAATCATTTTAAAACTCCTTTCAAGTATAGATTGACTTATGGTGTTGTTAAAAAGCCTAACAACCTAGGCTTATTTTCTCATAAAACGCCGGAATAGTCCAGCTAAATTTTTGTAATATCGCGGAAAACTTGCCTGCGGTATCCGCCTGTGCTAAAATATATTTTAAATCTGCCGCATTTTGCGGCAGGACCGCCTAAAAGTTTTCAGTAGAAAGGAATTTATCTATGTCAAATGCAAAAGCTCTGTCTTTTTTGCCGGAAAGGATGCAGATCCTAAGCGGAAGCGCCCTGAAGGTGCTGGCGATCCTCATCATGCTTTTGGACCACAGTGCCGCGATCCTGTTGTCCGTGTATCCTCCTGCTTTGGAGCCATGGTTTTCTGTTTTTGGAAGAAGCTATTCCCTGTACCGGGTATGCCGGGACATCGGAAGGCTGGCTTTTCCCATTTTCTGTTTTCTTCTGGTGGAAGGTTTTCTCCACACCAGAAACCGTTTTAAATATGGAAGGAATCTTTTTCTGTTTGCCTGTATTTCCGAAATTCCCTGGAACTATATGCATACCGATACCTGGACTTATGAAAGGCAAAATGTATTTTTCACCCTGTTCCTTGGTTATCTGGCCTTCTGCGCCATCGAGCATTTCCAGGAACAGCAGATGATGCAGGTGATCTCCATGGCAGTCCTTTTGATCGCGGCCTATTATCTGCAGGCGGATTACGGCTGGAAAGGATATGTATTCCTTCTTATTATGTACTGGTTCCGGTATTATAAACCCGCCCAGGCCATTATAGGAAGCTGCTGGCTTTATTACGAATGGAAGGCCTGCTTTGCTTTCCTCTTTATCAATATGTATAATGGGGAACGGGGCTTTATCAGAGGAAAATTCGGCAAATATTTTTTCTATGCCTTCTATCCTTTGCATATCACCATCTTGGTTATTCTTCGCCGGATACTGTTTTAGCCAGTCTCCGGCGTATCTTTTTACTGTTTCCATGGAAAACTGGGACAGAAAATAAACATTATAAAAAATTGCGGAGGAATTTTTATGCTTTCTTTTGAAAACGGCTACATTGCCGGCGCTCATCCTGAAATCCTTAAGCGTCTGGCTGAAACCAATCTGGAACCTCTTTCTGGCTATGGCACAGATCCTTACTGCGCCTCCGCTCGGGAAAAGATCCGGGCTGCCTGCCAGGCTAAAGATGCAGATGTCTATTTTCTCGTAGGAGGAACTCAGACGAACTCTGTAGTGATCTCTTCCATGCTGCACTCCTATGACGGCGTTCTCTGCGCAGATACCGGCCATATAAACACCCACGAAGCAGGAGCCATTGAATACACAGGTCATAAAGTTCTCCCTCTGCCCCAAAAGCAGGGAAAGATCAGTCCCAATGACCTGGAGCGGTATTTGTCTGATTTTTACGGGGACGAGAATCATGAACATATGGTATTTCCGGGAATGGTATACATTTCCCATCCCACGGAATACGGAACTCTTTATACTAAAGAAGAACTGACCTCCCTTTCCGAACTTTGCAGAGCTTACCATATTCCTCTTTATATGGACGGCGCCCTGCTGGCAACAGGCCGTCTTTTAGGGATTCAGTTCGATGTTCTGTTTACCGATGACCTGTATCTGCAAATAAGCAAAAACGCCGTCCAGGCCGCAGAAGCACTGAAATCCATACCATTGTCCGCTTTGCCACAAGCTGGTCTACCACTTCTGATGACTTAAAAAAGCTGCGGGAGATCCTTTAAGGATGTCCTGCAGCTTTTTTCATTCCGTAAATTGAATTTTTCCTCTATAGATTATTTCTTTACGCCTCAGCAAAAGGGACTACCACGGAAGATACTCTCCGCTCTCTGCATCATAGTAATACCAGCCGTTTCCTCTTCCGATGGGGCTTCCGTCCCCTTCTGCCTTCTGGAAAGGAATATAAGAATTCGTCCCCTCGTCCCAGGAAAACAGATCATAAGGATCATTCACGTCATTTGAACTGTCCCCACCTGAGCCGCCTTGCTCTGCATCGGCAGCTTCCTGGGCAAAAGAAGCGTTCCAGAAATATTCCTCTCCGTTTTCATTATAGATAGGAGCGGATTCATCCTGGATCTCATCGAGATTTCCATAGGATATCCCGTCCTCGTCATACCAGTTTCCTGTTCCGTCATCTCCCCGTGTCACTTGTTTTTCATTCAATGCCGTATCATACAGAACAATAGAGTTCCAGCCCTGAGACGGTATCTCTTCTTCTGTTCCCTGATTTGAATTCTCATCAGACGAAGCTGTCTGTGAAGAATCCGTACTGTCTGTCACAGGTTTTTCGTCTTTGGATGATGTATCTGCCGCAGTTCCCTTGGAAGGCGTTTTTGAGGGAACGGAATCTGTCTCAGATGAGGCAGTTTTCGTGACCTCTGTGGTTGTTCCCAGGATTTCTTCCAGACTGCATCCGCTTAACATTCCTGCTGTCAGTAAAGACAATGTCAAGATTACTAATTTCTTTTTCATACCTTTCTCCTCCTTGTCTTTTATAATTCAGATTATAGTATGAAAAAAAGCGAAATTGTAATATAGACTTACCTTCAAAGCCTTTCGCAGCGTATATATCTTAGAATTTTTTCACAATCTCATTTCTGCTTTTATAAATACTGTCTGCCGGTACGCAGCCTCTTACTGGTGAGAGAGGATAGATATTGGAATTTCTTCCGATTACAGTTCCCGGATTTAAAACAGATCCGCAGCCTACCTCCACATTGTCACCCAGCATAGCGCCGAATTTTTTCAGGCCAGTCTCGATCTGTTCTTCTTTATCTTTTACCACTACAAGCTTTTTATCGGATTTCACATTAGAGCAGATGGAGCCTGCCCCCATATGAGACTTGTATCCCAGCACAGAATCTCCTACATAATTATAGTGAGGCACTTGAACTTTATTAAAAAGCACTACATTTTTCAGCTCTGTGGAATTTCCCACAACCGCGCCTTCTCCCACAATGGCGTTTCCCCGGATGAAAGCACAGTGGCGTACTTCCGCGTCCTTTCCGATGATCGCCGGTCCGTTCACACAGGCAGTAGGCGCTACCTTGGCAGACTTTGCGATCCAAACATTTTCTCCTGTACGGTCATACTCATCCGCGCTTAAGGTTTCTCCCAGCTTCACGATAAACGCGCCGATCTCCGGGAGCACTTCCCATGGGTATGTCTTTCCGGTAAACAGATCCTTTGCGATGGTCTGCTCCAGATCCAGAAGATTTGCAATGGTAAACTCTTTCATGATAATTTTCCTCCTCGTTTTGATCCTTCAGTTTTTTTATAATTAGAAGCCGCCGCATCAAAAAACTGGCGCAGGGCGTACTGATAATTGCTCCCTTCCACCTGGTTTGTCCTCACCCGGACAAAATGCTCCAGCTTATCCATATATTCCTTCTCTGTGATACTGCCCTCCGCCACATATGTTAGGCCCTTTTCCCAGCTTGCCGTCAGCTCCGGATTTAAAAGCTGGCGGATAGAACAGTTCACTACATCAAAGACCATTTCCCCTAAAAGGGTAGGCGTGATGATCTGTGTCTTTTTATTTAAGGAGAGATATTTAATATGGAACAGCTTTTTTAAAATCTCTGCCCTTGTGGCGCTGGTCCCGATCCCGCTTCCTTTTATCTGAGCCCGCAGCTCTTCGTCCTCGATAAGCTGCCCGGCATTTTCCATTGCCAGGATCATGGAACCGGAATTGTAGCGCTTCGGCGGAGAAGTCTCTCCTTCTTTGATGCCAAGCTCCTTTACGGAAAGTATATCATTCTTTTTCAGCCTCTGCAATGCCGCAAGCAAAACCTCGTCACAGGAAACCTCTTCTTCTGCACCTTTTTCACCGCTTTCTTCTTTACTGCTCTCCCCTGCCTTCTTTCTGGCAAAAGAATTAGCGGCAATCTTTAAATATCCTTCCTCTTTTAAGACCTTAAAAGAAGAGAAAAAGGATTCTCCTTCCATTTTTGTAACCAGATTCACTTTCTGGTACACTGCCGGAGGATAAAAAATGCATAAAAAGCGGCGGACAATGGTCTCATATACCCTCTGGGCAGT
This sequence comes from Candidatus Blautia faecigallinarum, assembly GCA_019116385.1. Taxonomy (GTDB): domain Bacteria; phylum Bacillota; class Clostridia; order Lachnospirales; family Lachnospiraceae; genus Blautia_A; species Blautia_A faecigallinarum. Next base: position 6,614 of record DXBU01000162.1, read on the forward strand.
CTGGGAAAGACTTCCCAGCACATTCAGCCCCTGACCGGTGGGAATGATGGCATAGTGATCCGTGATCTGCTTGTCATTGACATAACGGGTTTTCCCTATGGTCTTATAGCTTCCCATCTCAAGGACTTCTTTCGCTTCCTCCAAAGCCTGGGGATATTTTAAGAGTCCGTGGATGTTCTTATAAATCTCCTTTGCCACTGCGCTGGAAAGTACACGGGCGTCTGTTCTGGGATATGTGACCATTTTCTTCTCATACAACTCCTGTGTAATGCGCAGGGTCTCATCCGGACTGATCTTAAACAGCTTGGAACAGACATTCTGAAGTTCCGCCAGGTTAAAAAGAAGGGGAGGATTTTTATTTTCCTTTTTCCTCTCGATTTTTTCTACCGTACAGGTTAGGGGCTGTTTTTGGCTTAAGAAACCGATCAGCTCCTGGGCATGTTCCTTCTTCTTAAAGCCGTTTTCCTTATATAAAAACGGGGATTGAAAATACCTGCTTCCTTCCACAGCTCTCCATTCTCCGTCAAAGGTCTCCCCCTCCAGCACAATGGAACTGATCACCCGGTAAAAAGGAGTTTTCACGAAAGTCCGGATCTCCCGTTCTCTTCGCACTACCATTCCCAGCACGCAGGTCATCACACGTCCCACAGAGATAGCCTGATATTTTTCTTTTAAATAATTGGAAATGCTGTTTCCATAGCGAAGGGTAAGCACTCTGGAAAAATTAATTCCCATAAGATAATCTTCCTTTGCCCGCAGATAAGCGGAAGCGGCCAGATTATCATAGGAAGAAAGATCCTTTGCTTCCCGTATTCCTCTTAAGATCTCCTCTTCCGTCTGTGAATCGATCCACACACGCTTTTGTTTTTTTCCTTTAACCCCTGCCATCTGCGCAACAAGGCGGTATATGTATTCTCCCTCCCGCCCGGAGTCTGTACACACGTAAATCGTCTCTACGTCCGGGCGGTTCAGCAGGCCTTTCACAATATCAAACTGTTTTTTCACGCCCGGGATCACTTCGTATTTAAATTCACGCGGCAAAAAAGGCAGGGTATCAAAACTCCACCTTTTGTATTTTGCATCATATTTTTCAGGATAACTCATAGTGACCAGATGACCTACGCACCAGGTCACTACAGAATCTTCTGATTCCAGGTATCCGTCTTTTCTCTGTCCGTTGATCTTCAGCGCTTTCGCAAATTCCTGTGCCACACTGGGCTTTTCTGCTATGTATAAAGCTTTTGTCATTATTTATCTGCACTCATCTTTCTTAAGGGCCACGCCAGTAAAACAGCGCCGCCTACCATATTTCCAAGTGTTACAACCACCATGCTCCTTAAGATTGCTCCCACGGACAATCCTGGAACAAGGCAAGCTGCCACGGTAAATGTTCCCATGTTTGCAATACAGTGCTCAAATCCGCTGACCACGAATGCGGTAATACACATAACGATCATTAAAAACTTTGCAGCTTCGCTTTTCAGCTTGATTCCGCACAGAACGCCGAGACAAACAAAGAAATTACAAAGAACCGCCCGTAAAAAC
>DXBU01000163.1 GCA_019116385.1 Candidatus Blautia faecigallinarum
TGATTGTTTCGTTGTGGTGACTTAACAATACTACTTTTAGGACTTGCTTTCTACTGCTTTTGTTATAGAAAACAGAAAATCGCTATGCCACAGCCTTGGCAGGCCATCGCGCAGCGATTTTGTTCAATTCCTGTTTCTTTTTTAAAAAGCCTGGAAAGGTAACTGCCGCTGATCCCCAGGTTTTTAGCAATATAATCCAGATATATTTTTTCCCGGTAATGCTGTTCCACATAATCCCTGCAGCGTTCCACATAGATGGAAGTATGCCCTTTTTTGCGGATCTCCTGTACCCGTTTTGTCAGCTCCCGGATGGCGTTGGTGCGGCAGGAAAGGATGCTCTCCCGGTCTCTGGCCTCTGATGCTTTAATGATATAATAATCGCTGATATGGTAAGCCAGGGAGGGTTTCAGCCCGCCCTCTATGGCAGCCCTTGTGCAGAGAGTCACCGCCACAGTCGCCACATTCCTCCAGTGAGTTATTTCGTTGGATGCAAGTTTCGCCACATGAAAATCCATCTCATCGGAAAGCCGGACCGCCTCCTCAAGGTTTCCCATCCGGACCATATCCAGGATCCGGTGTTCCTCCTGATAGGTGTAATTATAAAAATCTTCGTCCTCTGTTTCCAGGTCAAACTTTATCTGATCTCTATATTCTTTGTTCATTTTTTATCCCTGCATAGATTAAATATCCAACGCGGCATGGTATCCCCAGTACACTGCATTGGTGATCGTAGATACTCTTGCAGCGTCCCCAATAACCGCCACATAGGGCGCGGTATCCCTAAGGCTTTCCGTCACCTTATTTCTGGAACGCTGTCCCAGAGCACAGATGACCGTCTTGCCGGGAACAAGTACCTTTTCTCCCTTTTTATCCTCACACCAGACGCCGTCCCTGGAGACCTCCAGACCCCGGTATCCGGTGTATACTTCTGTATATTTTTCGATTTCTTTCAGAAGAAGGGGCCGGTGTCTTACGTTGGCGTCCGGCGCCAGCTCGTACATTTCGTGTTTGAAGGGCAGGGCCTGCTCGCTCTTTAAGATTCCCCCAACTTCCGCCTCTTTTTCGCACAGGATCACCTGATGTCCCCGTCTGGCCGCTGTATAAGCTGCATACAGACCGCCGGGGCCTCCTCCTGCCACCAGGACTTTTTTCTTCACCGGAGCCGGCTGGATCTCAACCCCGTCCATCTCCCGTCCGATCACAGGATTTACTGTACAGCGTCTTGTGGAAGTTGCCGCACGCTCTGCCTGATAATCGTGAGGTGTTCCAGGGGCATCCTTTGGGGCGTTCTTGAACATATTATTAAAAAATTCCGCTAATTCACTTGCCATCTTATATTCTCCTTCCTTCTTTTAGGAAATATCCTTCTTTTAATTTTGTGACATTTTTTACGCTGTCCTGCGCTGCAGGTCTTGTCCTGCTGTCTGAGTACACCATACCCCTGCCGTGGACAATTATCAATTTTTCATTTTTCAATTCCGGATCCGTTTATTCAGATATCTGAATATCTGTCTATCATGTGTGGAATTTGTAATAGAGAATCAGATTTGATTTGGTATAATCATATTAACGCAAATGGCAATAGCCAGTTTTTCAGCTTATTGACATTTTTAAACAGAAAGAGGAATTTCATGAAGAAAAGAAAACGCCTAAAACAAAATGACATATTTTCTCTCCTGCGGTGGAAAGGTTTCCTTATATTATTGATATTTGCTCTTTGTCTGGGAATGGCCGCTTATAAGATCACTGCCCATTTTACAGACCAAAATCCGGATATCAACGATGCTCTCAAAGAATATCTTACCAGTTCCTTTTCCACGAACGTAAATAATCTCTACCTTTATGATATTGACAAGCCAATGGAAGACTTTATGGATTCCAGCGCTGTGACCAGTTTTTTCTTCTGTTCGGAACAATATCCCCCCACAGAAGAGCTGATCAGCTATATCGCGGATTCCATGACTGCCATGGCAGAGGAGAGCGAATACATTACAGCCTCCGCCATCTATGCTTCCACTTCCAATACCTTTATTTCCAGTCATTGGGGAGAGAATGAAGAAGAAACGGCAAAGTATCATGACTTTCTGGACACCATGATCTATAACTATAACAGCAGTTCCCTGGACATAAATAAAATTGCCGGCAACGCATACAATACTTTCTTATTTAAGTATCAGGATTACATCGTATTCTCCAAGGATCTGACTACTTTATCCGGTTCTTCTCATTCCACCATGTTTTTCCTGATGGATGAGGAAGCATTTTCCGCTTTTATTTACCAGGCCAATGAGATGATCCCTTATAAAGTCAGCATTTATGATGCACATAATGTCCTGCTTTTTTCCAATTCTGAGCAAAGCGGGAAAGAGGTATATACCCATCTGCTGAATTTTACCGCTGATGGCGCCTCAGATGCAGACAGTTCCCAATATATTTACTGTAGTTCAGACATTACGGGGATGCAGTATCTCCTGGAAATGGATCTGATCACTCTGCCCAGCGAGACCACGGATCCTCCTCTTTTGTATATTTGCATCGTTTTGGCCAGTTTTCTATTGGCCGCCCTGCTGTTTAGCCTGCTGTACTTTACCTTAAGAAAACCTTCAGCTGCCCTGTCCCATACGGCAAAACAGCTGGAAATAGAAACGCCCAGATCTTTTGCTGCCTTCTCTCACACCATGGAGCAAAAAATTTCCGGGATGGTAACAGAAAATTCTACTCTGAAAGGCATTGTAGAAGCAACTTCCTCCGAAGCGGTCTCTCACCTTTTTGCAAAGATCATTGTAGGGGAAACGGTAAATAAAGAGGAAGCCGGCATTACACTCAGCAATACCGGATATGGCTTCCAATTAGACGACATCTATATCGCCGGGATCCTGCATCAGACAGTGACAGATTTTATCACTGCTTCCACCCGGCAGCACGTGCTGAATATGCTCAGCTCTGTTTTCGAAAAATTTAAAGAGAAGAAGCAATGCAATCTCTGCGCTTTTCTCCACGATGAGCAGTCCTTTGTGATCATTGGCTCTTTTCCCGCAGGCACCTCCATTGCTCAGGGAAAGGCGCGTATCAATGAGCTGACCAGCCAGATCCGGGAGGGCATCACTCTTTTAAATGCACCTTTAACGATCGCTTTCGGCCATATGTATAATTCCATCCTGGATCTGGGCTTTTCCTATAATGAAGCTTTTAAGGCGATGCATTATTATCAGGCAGAGGCTCCGTCATCTGCTCCCAGTATGCCTGCCCTGCACTATGCTTTCCCATCTGCTCAAGATACGCAGCTGCCGTCACCGGCTGAAAGCTCAGACGCAGAGGCGCCCCAAGAAGCCATTCCGGATATCCCGGATCCCTATGAGCAGCTTGAGCGGAGAGCATCCCAGATCGCCCAGCTTATCTGGGATGGCAAAGTGGATGGCCTTTCCAGTCTTCTTGACCGGACTATGTCCCTGATCTTTGATACAGAGAAAAGCGCCAAAGAGCAAAACGAGCAGTCCAAGCAGCTGATCAGCGCGGTAACCAGCCATATGCTCTCTTATCCCTTTGTAAATGACAGCCATCTTTCCAATGTACTGGATGGTCTGCCACTTGATGATGAGCTTCCGGCAAAGGAACGGCAGCAAAATCTGCTGGATGCCTTAGGCATCCTTTGTACGGATTTCTCCGAGGCGCTGAAAAAGCTTCGAAATCCTTATATTATCGCGGCGCAGGAATATATCGAACAGAATTATGGAAATCCGGATCTTTCCCTGGAAGAGATCGCGGAAAATCTGAAGATCGCGCCCAATTATCTGAGTACCATTTTCAGCAAAAACCTGGGAGTCAAGCTTTTTGAATACATTAACGAATACCGGCTGGATAAGTCCATCCGCCTGCTTTTAGATACGGATAAGACTGTCAATGACATCAGCGGGGAATGCGGCTTCGGCATCTATTATATGTTAAACGCCATGTACCCGGAGGGACCGGTCTTTCTTATCATTGCAGCTGTGTTTGCCTTTCTGTTTTATAAGAATGCATCCACCGTTTCCGTTTCGCCGGACTCGGTGTGCCGTTCCTTCTTCGTCCTTGGAAAAAAAGAAGTATCCTGGGATGATATTAAAGAAGTGGGACTGATCGGAGAAAATGTATTCAGCCGCAAAAAAACCAGGACCGGACACAAATACATTTATTTTTCTCCAAAAGAAATGACAAAGAAACAGCGGTTTGATATGATCGTGAAATGGCCCCCAAAGAAAATGATCTATGTGGAATATCAGGAAAAAGGGCTGGAATATATCATGTCTGTCTGGGGAAAGGAGTTAAAAACTTACAATGTGGAGGATCTCTTCCCGGACACAGAAGATCCGAACCCCCAGTCTCCCCATTAAGATATACGGATACGGTGCGTCTTCCTCCTGGTCATACAGGTTGTCTTAAATATCTGCATTTTCCCCTTCGATACAGCGCAATGGTCATCAGGTATGCTAAAGGCAGTCGCACCAAAAATGTGGCCGCCGTCCCAAAGGAAAGAGCCGGCATTTGCGCAAAACCATCTACTCGGGATACGATCACGTTTGCGGCAATGACTGTCTCTCCAAAGCTGTTCGTCAAGGACTGCACCACCAGCATGATCAAAAGATAGCTTTCGCACCATTGCATAATGCTGTCCGGCGTATTCATCACTTCCAGAAGCGGACGGGTAAAAAGCACTGCCAGGGTCATCACAGCCAAAACGGATATGGCAGTGAGGATCAGACAATTGCCGATGGCCCCGGAAAGAGCCTCCCTGTTTTTTGCGCCTAAATACTGCGCCACCACAATGCTGGCTCCCATACTGATCCCTACGAATAACACGATCAGAAGATTCACAATGGGTCCTGCGTTCCCTACTGCTGCCAGGGCATTATCTCCCAGGTATCTTCCCACCACGATACTATCCACCGCGTTGTACATCTGCTGGGCAATGTTTCCCAAAAGCATAGGGATCATAAATGCCAGTATATTTTTCCAGGGTGCGCCTTCTGTCATATCTATAGGTTTAAATAAATGATTTAAGTTCTTCATACTTCCTCAAATCCATTGTTCCGTATCACATCTACATACCAGAATGCACTCTTTTTCGGAATGCGTTCTTGTGTCTCATAATCTGTATAATGAATCCCGTATCGTGCGTCAAAACCTGCAGACCACTCGAAATTGTCCATCAGGGACCAAAGGTAGTAGCCTCTCACATCAATGCCCTCTTCAATGGCTTTGTGTAAAGGAATCAATACACTCTTCACATAGTCGATCCGGTCCTGATCGTTCAGCAGCTCTTCCTTATTTTCTCCGTCTACAGGAAGCCCGTTTTCTGTAATATAGATAGGGATCTGGATTTTATATTTTTCCACCAGCATATGGAGCACGTCCACCAGCATTTCCGTGTGGCATTCCGGGCGGTCCTGATAGTTGCCTCCGGCTTTTGCCTGTTCCTGTTTTTTACGCTCCTGCTCTTCTACATTATCAAAAATGGCATTATAGAAATTCAGGCCATAGAAGTCCAGCTTCTGACAAATGGTCTCCATATCTCCTTCCCGGATCACCGGCGCGATCTGATTCTCTTTCATATACTTCATATGTACATCCGAGTAGCATCCCAAAAACAGCGGATTTAAGAACATTCCATACCCGGCGATCTCATTGTTGTATAAAGCGGCCCATTCATCGTCCGGATCGCCCTTTCTCGCCGGATAATGCTTCCACACATCCACTACAATACCGATACGTGCATTGGAAAAATTCTTTTTGCGGAACAGCTTCACTGCCTCCCCGTGGCAGACAAGAAGGTGATGCAGGCACTGTCTTGCATAGGCTTCGTCCTTGATCCCCGGCGCGAACCATCCAAGGGCATGTCCCACGTAGACGGCAATAGGCTCGTTAAAGGTAGCCCACATATCCACATCCTCTCCAAAATTGTCAAACAATACCTCCGCGTAATGAAGATACCATTTTATCATGTCACGGTTCCCGAATCCTCCGCGCACCTGAAGGGCGTAGGGCAGATCCCAGTGATAGATGGTTGCATTCGGTATAATCCCTGCCTCTTTCAAGCCTCTTATGAGATTTTTGTAATAAGCGATCCCTGCAGGATTTACCTCGCCCACTCCGTCCGGGATGATCCGGGACCAGGAGAAGGAAAAACGGTAGGATTTTACGCCCAGCTTTTTCAAAAGTCCAATGTCTGTTTCATATCTGTGGTAGGAATCGCAGCATACATCCGGCACTTCTCCATGTTTAATGGCTCCCGGCATTCTTGCAAAAACATCCCAGATGGACGCGCTTCTTCCATCCTCAAAAGCGCCGCCCTCGATCTGCTGTGCCGCGGTGGCAACGCCCCATACAAAATTTTCTGGAAACTGGTATTTCATTGTCATGTCCTCCCTGTTATATAAATTTACTTTTCCGTTTCTTTTTTTAATGTTTATGGTTATACTATCAGTGCCGGTCCGCTGAATATATCTTTTTTTTGCTATATTTATAATTATTTTTACCCAAAATGCAAAATACAATATCTGAACACAGTGCCGTTAATGCCATCCCTTTACAAAAAACAATCAAAAAAAGCGGCCAGGTTCAGCACTTCCACCTTAAACGATGCTTTTGCCAAACCCAGCCGCTTGAATGAGGCTTCTAAATTAATTTTGCCGAGATATCCTTATGCTTTATTTATCAGCCCGGATCATGATTTTGCCTTATTCACTCCATAAAGCCACTGCTCAACTACATTCACTCCTACTTCCAACAGATCCGCGATTGCAGTATCCGAATAGCCTTTATTCTTCATACGGCGTGCCGTAATCATTGCCTGTTTCTGCTCGCCTTCCTTGATTCCTTCTTTCACACCATCCTCTTTGCCCACATTATAGATTTCCTCGCTGAT
>DXBU01000164.1 GCA_019116385.1 Candidatus Blautia faecigallinarum
GAGTAAACATCAGCCACACTGGTAATGTTGTTTTCTGTAATAATCTGTCGGATTTGGTCTTTTGCTACTGCCATAAATAAACTCCTTTTCGATAAGAATTGTCATATCTATAATTCTTACCAAAAAGGAGCCATTTTTTACCAAAGCCACAAAGTTTTTTACACTACCTCTTTGGATATGAGGGTATTTGCTTTGTGTTCTCTAATGGAACTTCACAGATGCCAAAAAGCCTCCTTCCAAAGCGTCCAGAATCCCTTCACTATAGATATTTCCCGTCTTTTTATCTACTTCGTAGCTTCGGATCAGTCTCAGCCCTGCCGGTCCGTCTGCCATAGCCACACCCGGGATCCCATATTTCTCCTTCAGTATACCGCTGGTCTCCCCTGCAGATCCCGGCACCATGCTTCCTGCAGAACCCAGAGCCTGGCCCTGGCCTTTGCTGATCTCCCCGATCACCATGGCGGTCAGTTCCTCATCTGTCAGCTTCTGCACCAGTTCTCTGGCTTTCTTTTCATATCCGCTCTCTGTCCAGATCTGTTTCTTCACCGGTTCCGGAGAAAAAGCGAGCACCGGGATCTTTTTTTCCTCAGCCTCCTTAAGCCATGCATGCTCCTTCTGTGTCCGAAGCCCTGCGGGACAGCTAAGTTCCTGGAGTGATTCCTTGAGAGGGCAGATATGCTCTGTCTTTTCCAGGTTCACCGGCTCCTTTACTTCCAGGACCGTTTCCAGGGAAACATCCCTGGAGGAATTTCCGATCCAGATACCATATTTTCCCGGCTCCAGGATCCAGGCATGATCCTTTTCACTATATGAGGAAAGGGATCTGGGATCGATATCTATCACCAGCATCTGCTCCTCTCCCGGTTTCAGGACTCTGGTCTTGGCAAAGCCGCAAAGACGCTTATACTCTTTTTCCATTCCGGTCTGGGGACAGGTTACATAAACCTGGACAACTTCTTTTCCAGAATAGACTGTTCCCCTATTTTTTACAACTGCACTTACCCGGACGTCCTGCCTGTCGTTGTTCTCAGGCAGCTCCACTTTTGTTCCATAAATGGAGAACTGTGTATAGGAAAGGCCGAATCCAAAGGGGTATTCCACCTCCTTATCAAAGCTGTCAAAGTAGCGGTATCCTACATAGATCCCTTCGTTGTAATACTCTTTATCTATATTTCCGTTCATATGGCTATAGTCTGCCGCTCCCGGATAGTCAAAATAATCTTTGGCCCAGGTATCCGTAAGCTTCCCGCTTGGAACGGTCTCCCCGGTCAAAAAATCCGCCAGGGCATGGCCGCCTTCCATTCCCGGCTGGACAATGCTCAAAAGCCCTTTTAGATTGGGAAGATCCAGGATTTCATTAAGGTCGATCAGGCCGCCTGCATTGATGATCACGACCACATTCTCACAATGTTCGGAAAGATACCTAAGGTCTGCCTTTTCCTGTTCAGAGAGATAATAATCCCCCGGTTCCTGAAAACGGTCTGCTCCTTCCCCTGCTTTTCGGCTGATTACGTAAAGAGCCGCTTTTGCTCCTTCAAAATCGCCAGGCTTCATAGCTTCTCCCGCCGGCATCTGGAAGGTATTCTCTGCGTAAATATTCAGGACCTGGATCCCTATGGCTCCTTCAAGCTTCTTTCGAAGCATATCCCGCCAGCTCAGTCTTTCCTCCTGGTAGATCCGGGCATAGCCATCCAGCCATTCTTTGTTGGAAAAATTAAAACCAGCCTCTGCTAATCCACGGTAAATACTTACCACTTCCCGTTCATTTACATCCCCGGAGCCGGTCCCGCCTTTAACGGTGGCCACAGCGCCGCCGCCCCACAAGGCGATGGTCTCCCCCTTCTTCAGAGGAAGGATCCCCTCGTTTTTCAAAAGCACCATGCCCTCTGCCGCCGCTTCTCTGGCTGTCTTGCGGTTTCTTCTTTCCCGTTCCGTTTCCCTGCTGTTGGTTGTTCCACTATACTTTCTAATTGCTTTTCTCCTGTTTTTTATTGGTTCTTTTATTCTAGCAGGGTCTGTGGGAGGGATATATCAGTTTTTTGATGTATTTGTAATTATTTTTACATGATTTGCGGCTATATTATCACAGTTTCTCCTGTGTATCCTTTGTTCCATCTAAAATTCCGAGCATTTGACGTGCAGTTACGATAAATTCTTCCTGGGGAAACACATAGCAGATCATTCATCATCCTCCTCCAACCGGGCCAGTCGTATTTCTTCATTAATTTCCTCCAGCGTCATATCCTGCACCTTATTTTTTTTTGCCTGTTCCCGTAATTCCATGAACGCCTGCATTGCTTTCTCCCTTGTAATCTCCGGCTCCGGAGATGCAATTTCAAAGGGGATCCTCCGTTCCCGCACAACAGTTCTCGCAAACACATTGATAGCCGTAGACATGGACATGCCAAAGTCGGAACATAAACTGTCAAATTGTTTTTTTAAATTTTCATCCATACGGACACTAAATGTCGCCTGAGCCATATTAAGCACCTCCTTTATACCTTAAGTATATATAATGTTCTAATAAGTCAATAATAAAAGCAAATATGAACATATTGTGTTCTACATCAAAGGCAAAGGGATCAAAGGCAAAGCACAAACCGCTAAAGTCTTATTATTCCAAAAATCCAAACAAAAAAGCGGCCGGGTCCAGCAATTCCACCTTAACGATGCTTTTGCCGAACCCAGCCGCTTGAATAAATCTTTCCAAATAATTTTTGCTGAGATATCCTTATACTTTACTTATCAGCCCGGATCATGATTTTACCTTATTTTCCCCATAAATCCACTGCTCAACTACATGCACTCCTACTTCCAGCAAATCTGCGATTGCAGTATCCGAATAGCCTTTATTCTTCATACGGCGTGCCGTAATCATTGCCTGTTTCTGCTCGCCTTCCTTGATTCCTTCTTTCACACCATCCTCTTTGCCCACATTATAGATTTCCTCGCTGAT
>DXBU01000165.1 GCA_019116385.1 Candidatus Blautia faecigallinarum
ATGAGCTAAGCCGGATGTATGGTTTGAGCCGTATGACGGTAAGAAACGTTATAACCCGATTGGTGCAGGAAGGAATGTTATATCGTGTACAAGGAAAAGGTACCTTTGTCAGTGAAAAGAAAATTTTGAGCCGGCCGTTATCTTATATGGGCATTCGGGAACAATTAGAAAGAAAAGGGTATTCAAGCAGTACAAAACTTTTATATATCAAAAAACAGGATGCAAACGATAAAATTACAAAAATTTTTAATTCGTCAGAGGAAAGCAAATTTTTTAAAGTGGCTCGTCTCCGGTTTGTAAAAGATCTGCCATTCAGCCTTCATATTTCCTGGATCCCTTTGGATATGTGCCCGGATCTTATGAAAAATCAATATGATTACGAGAATGACCAATTGTGTGATATTTTAAAGGATAACTACCAGATTATTGCTAATAAAATAATTGAAACCCTGTAAATTGTCGGCGCAGATAAAGAAAAATCTGAATTCCTAAACGTAAGTAAAGGATATCCCCTTCTTTGCTTAGAGGATACTATTTTTGGGATGAAGGATGAAGTGGTAGAGTATTCTAATGTTTTTTTCCGCGGCGATCGGATTAAATTAGAAATATTAGATACGTATCATTAAAGGATATTTCTTCAAAAACAAATATAATATGAACATTTCTGCACATACTACCTCCAAGATGAAATCTTGGAGGTAGTTTTTATGTCAGAGGATAGAAAAAAGCAGGAACTGGAACAGGAGACCGGCCAAAATGAGCAGATCAAGGATATGGGCCAGGTGCTTCTGGACGGGAACGAAAGAAAATATAAGGTAGAGCTTTTAACCATTATCGGGGAGGTAGAGGGACACGAATCGGCGCCCTCCCACAGCAAGACCACAAAATACGAACATGTCCTTCCCAAACTTGCCATGATCGAGGACGATGCTTCTGTAGACGGACTGCTGATCCTTTTAAACACAGTGGGCGGAGATGTGGAGGCGGGACTTGCCATAGCGGAGATGATCGCCTCCTTAAGTGTGCCTACGGTATCGCTGGTCCTTGGAGGAGGCCATTCCATCGGTGTTCCCATGGCGGTTTCCGCAGATTATTCTTTTGTGGTGCCAAGCGCTACCATGGTCATCCATCCGGTACGCTCCAGCGGCATGTTCATCGGTGTTGCCCAGACCTACCGGAATATGGAAAAGATCCAGGACCGGATCACAACCTTCATCTCTACTCATTCCAGGACCACACAGGAACGGCTGGAGGAGCTGATGCTGGACACCACACAGCTGGTGAAAGACGTAGGAACTATGCTGGAAGGAAAAGAGGCTGTAGAGGAGGGCCTGATCGATGAGGTGGGAGGTATGAAGGAAGCTTTAAAAAAGCTTTATGAAATGATAGAGATCAATAAAATAAAATAGCGAAAAAGTTTCTCCTATTTCTTTGAAATGCGGCCCTTTCGTGCTATACTGATTAGGAAACATCATGTTTACAGAGGGGTAGGAGAAAATGAAAGAAAACAAAACAAAATTTGCGGCAGACACCTCTTCCAGGAGTGCAAAGGACTGGATCAAAGCATTGCTGATCCTACTTTTGGGTCTGACCATCGCGCACTTTGGAGTGACGCTTTTTCTGCTTTCAGAATTGGGTACGGATACGTTTACTGTATTTATCCAGGGGCTGTCCAGGGTGTTCGGCTTAACCGTAGGCACCGTTCACGTGATCGTTTTATGCATCCTTATGGTGGTTATGCTTTTGACGACAAAAGGGTACGTAAAACCGGGAACTGTGGTATGCGCATTCTGCGGAGGCCCGATCATTGATCTATTTACATGGATGCTGGGAGACTACATCAATGGAAATTCCGGTATGGCCGTGAGGATCCTGAGCATGATGGCCGGCTGTGTGATCCTGGCGCTTGGAATGTCTCTGGTCATCAATAGCAATGCAGGCACAGGCCCCAATGATCTGGTAGCGATCATCCTTTCGGATAAGATCGAAAAGATCCAGTTCCGCTGGGTACGGGTAGGCTGTGATCTGTTTTTTGTGGTTTTTGGATTTATTCTTGGCGGAACCGTGGGAGCGGGAACTATTTGTGCGGTATTTCTTACCGGTCCGCTGGTACAGTTCTGGCTGCCGCTGACAAAAAAACTGACAGCTGCCGCAGGATGCTGAGTAAAGATCCTGTAAAAAAATATAGTTTTTTCTTTGATTGTATATTTTTTTATGCTATAATGCTAAAGAATGAATATTTATGTTTAAAATCATTTATATAGGAGGGACAATCATATGAGCAATACGTGTGGATGTCAGAACGGCGGAAACGCAGATTTCGCTGAATTGGCTCCTGTACTGGAGAAGTATGCGAAGGTACCAGGAAGCCTGATCACGATCCTTCAGCAGACGCAGGATATTTACGGATATCTTTCCCTGGACGCGATCAACTATATTGCGGAGAGAACCGGGATCATGCCTGCAAAGATCTACGGCGTGGCTACGTTCTATGCACAGTTCCGCTTACAGCCCATCGGCAAATACCTGATCATGCTCTGCAAGGGTACTGCCTGTCATGTAAACGGGTCTGACATGATCGAGGAGGCTGTCTGTGAGCACCTTGGCATCAAGGATGGAGAGACTACGGAGGACGGATTGTTTACCCTTAACAACGTTGCCTGTCTTGGCTGCTGTTCCCTGGCTCCCGTTATGATGGTGAAGACTGTGGACGGCGAGGAAACGTTCGGTAACCTGACGAAATCATCCGTTCAGAAGATTCTTGACGATTACAAAGCACAGAACGCATAGGAGGTAGAAGTATGAAAGTTGTTGTAGGACAGGGCAGCTGCGGCATTGCCACCGGCGCGAAGAAGACCTCTAATGAATTTGAGAGAATCGTAGCGGAGAAAAATCTGTCAAACGTAGTAGTTGACAAGACCGGATGTATCGGCACCTGTTATCTGGAGCCTATCGTTGACGTGTACAGCGACGACGGCGCTCTGGAAGCAAGATATGTAAAATGTACCACAGATAAAGTGGAGGAGATCGTAGAAGAACATCTGATAGGCGGAAAGCCTGTTGAAAAATATGCGATCGCCAAAGAGGATGAGTCATTCTTATCCCAGCAGCAGAGGATCGTTCTCCGCAACTGCGGCCGGATCAATCCGGAGAAGATCGAAGAGTATATCGCTACCGGCGGCTACGAGGCTGCAAGAAAGGTAGTGACCTCCATGACCCCGGACGAGGTCATCGAAGAGATCAAGATCTCCGGTCTCCGCGGACGAGGCGGCGCAGGATTCCCCACCTGGTTTAAGTGGAACGCCATCAAATCCAACAGCGGCGCTCAGAAATATATGGTATGCAACGCCGACGAGGGTGACCCCGGCGCGTTCATGGACCGTTCCGTATTGGAGGGCGACCCCCATTCCGTACTGGAAGGCATGATCATCGGCGGATTCGCCGCAGGGGCTACAGAGGGCGTTATTTACTGCCGTGCCGAGTATCCTCTGGCCATTGCACGCCTTGAGATCGCTATGGCCCAGGCAAGGGAAAAAGGCTTCTTAGGAAAGAACCTTTTCGGTACAGACTTTAATTTCGACATCCGTATCAAAGCCGGAGCCGGCGCATTCGTGTGCGGCGAGGAGACCGCTCTTATCGCGTCTCTGGAAGGCGAGAGAGGAATGCCGCGTCTGAAGCCTCCGTTCCCGGCTGCAAAGGGTTACTGGAAGCTGCCGACCAATATCAATAACGTAGAGACCTATGCAAACGTTGCATGGATCATCAAGAACGGCGGCGCTGCCTTCGCGGAAAGAGGTTCCGAGAAGTCCAACGGTTCCAAGGTATTCGCCCTTGCCGGAAAGATCAAGAAGGGCGGCCTGGTGGAAGTTCCTATGGGAATGACTCTGAAGGATGTTATCTATAACATCGGCGGCGGCATCAAGAACGATAAGAAATTCAAGGCAGTCCAGATGGGCGGTCCTTCCGGCGGATGTATCCCGGCAGAGCTCATTGACACTCCTGTTACATATGAAGATATCAACAAGACCGGCGCGATTGTAGGTTCCGGCGGTATGATCGTCATGGACGAGGATACCTGTATGGTAGATATGGCCCGTTTCTTCCTGGATTTCACCAGAAAAGAGTCCTGCGGAAAATGTAACTACTGCCGTATCGGTACCAAGAGGATGCTGGAGATCCTGGAGCGCATCACCAGAGGCGAAGGAAAAGACGGAGACATCGAGCTTCTGGAAGAGCTTGCCGGAAAGATCAAGGACGGCGCTATGTGCGGCCTTGGACAGACTGCTCCCAATCCGGTCCTTACCACTTTGAAATATTTCCGCAACGAGTATGAAGACCATATTTACAATCACAAATGTACTGCGAGATCCTGTAAAGCTCTTATCCACTATGAGATCACGGATAACTGTAAGGGCTGCGGCGCCTGTGCAAGAAAATGTCCGGTGGGTGCGATCAGCGGCGAAAAGAAGCAGATGCACAAGATCGATCCGGCTGTATGTATCAAGTGCGGCAAGTGTGAAGAAACCTGTAAGTTTGACGCAGTAAAGAGAGTGTAATAGGAGGTGCAGACTGTGAATAAGTACAGATTAAACATTGACGGAAAAGAAGTCTACGGACTTCCCGGTCAGACGATTCTCGACGTTTGCAGAGAGAATGATATCTTCATCCCGACTCTCTGCTACGACGAAAGAACAGAAATTTACGGCGCCTGCGGTTTATGTGTGGTAGAGCAGGAGGGAAATCCGAAACTCTGGAAAGCCTGCGCCACAGAGATCGCGCCGAATATGGTGATCCACACCAATACTCCACGTGTGATCGAATCCAGAAAGACCAACCTGGAACTTCTTCTTTCCAACCATAAGGGAGACTGCCGTCCGCCCTGTATGCTTGCCTGTCCGGCAGGTACAGACTGTCAGGGCTATGTGGGCCTGATCGCAAACGGACAGTATGAAGAAGCCATTAAACTGATCAGAGAAAACATCCCTCTTCCCGGTGCGATCGGACGTGTCTGCCCCCATCCATGTGAGACAGCCTGCCGCCGCGGACTTGTGGACGAACCTGTCGCCATCGCGAACCTGAAGAGATTTGCGGCGGATACCGACGAGTTCGGCGAAGATCCGTTCATGCCGGAGTGCGAGCCGGATACCGGAAAGAACGTTGCCATCATCGGCGGCGGACCTTACGGTTTATCCATGGCGTACTTCTTACGCCAGATGGGCCATGATGTGACGATCTACGAAGCAATGCCCAAGCTTGGCGGTATGCTCCGCTATGGTATCCCTGAGTACCGTCTTCCAAAGGAAGTCCTGGACGAAGAGATCTCACTCATTGAGAGAATGGGCGTTACCATGGTGACCAATACCAAGATCGGCGAGGATATCTCCTTTGAGACGATCCGGAGAGATTTTGACGCTGTATGCATCGGTATCGGCGCATGGGTTTCCACCGGCGTACGCTGCAAGGGCGAGGATGCCGATGGCGTGATCGGCGGTATCGATTTCCTGCGCAAGGTAGTGCGCAACGAGCCGATCTCTCTTGGCAAAAACGTTGCCATCGTAGGCGGCGGCAATACCGCTATGGATGCCTGCCGTACAGCCGTGCGTCTGGGTGCGGAAAACGTATATAACGTATACAGAAGAACAAAGGACGAAATGCCCGCAGATATGGTAGAGATCGAAGAGGCGGAAGAGGAAGGCGTGATCTTCCTGAACCTGACCAATCCTCTGGAGATCATCTCCGATGAAAACGGCCACTGCCGTCAGATGGTCCTGCAGGTGATGAAGCTGGGAGAGCCGGACGCTTCCGGACGCCGTGCTCCTGTACCTGTTGAAGGCGAGACAAAGACCATTGATGTGGATACGGTGATCCTGGCTATCGGCCAGAAAGTCAACGCTTCCGGCATCGAGGGCGTAGAGCTTACCAGAAAGGGCGGCATCGTATACGATACCAATACCTTTATGACTGCGATCCCTGGCGTATTCGCCGGCGGTGACTGCGGAAACGACAAGATCTCCATCGCGGTAGAGTCTATCGGCGACGCCAAGAAAGGCTGTCTGGTAGTAGACGCATACCTGCGCGGGGAAGAGATCAAATACGAACCGAATTATTATGTGACCAAGAAGGACGTGACAGCGGCTACCTTTGAAGACAGGGAGAGAATGTGCCGTCCGACTATGGAACAGTTAAATGCAGAAGAAAGAAAAGACAACTTTACAGAAGTAGTATTCGGATACGATGAAGAGCAGGCTCTGGAAGAAGCGCACCGTTGTCTGGAATGCGGATGTAAGGATTACTTTGAATGTAAACTGATCTCCTATGCGAACATGTACGATGTGAAGCCGGACCGCTTTGCAGGGGATGTAAACGCAGTAGACTATGAAGATGAGCATCCGTTCATCTTAAGAGATCCAAATAAGTGTATCCTCTGCGGACTTTGCGTACGTGCCTGTGACGAGGTTATGGGCGTGGGCGCTCTCGGCCTGGTACACCGTGGATTCGATACGGTGGTTATGCCGGCACTGGAGCAGCCTCTTGCAGAGACCGGATGTATTTCCTGCGGTCAGTGTGTGAGCGTTTGCCCGACCGGAGCACTCCAGGATAGACTTTCCATCGAGAAATCCGTTCCGCTGGATACAGAGACTACAGATACCACCTGTTCCCATTGTTCTGTTGGCTGCTCCATCCATCTGGAGACCTACGGCGATATGCTGATCAAGGCGCTTCCGGACAGAGAGGGCGCGGTAAATAAAGGACTCCTTTGCGGAAGAGGCAAATTCGGATTTGACTGCTCCGTTGTGGACGGAAAGATCCTTGAGCCAATGGCAAGAAAGAACGGCGAGCTTACCGAGGTTGATTACCATGAGGCATTTGTACTTGTTGCCAAGAAAGCGGAAGCACTGGCGGCAAAATATGGTAAAGACGCGGTTGCAGTAGCGATCTCCGACAGATATACCAACGAGGAAGCATATGTGATAAAGAAATTCGCAGATTCTATCGGCGCGAAGACCCTTTGCCTCAACAACCGTGAGAACGGCCTTGAAAAGGTCCTTGGCGTAAATGCATCTCCGAATACCATCGATGAACTGCTTTCCGCTGAGGTGATCCTCTGCGCAGGCTTCATCGCAAAGGAAAACCAGGTGATCCGCCTGAAACTGAAACAGGCTGCGGCAAACGGCGCGAAAGTGATCCTTGTAAATCCGGAAGGCTATGAGCAGGATCATATGAGCTTTGCTTATAAGACCATCACCACCAGCAACAGCCTGGCGTTCTTCAAGGGCGTTGCAAAGGCTCTCGTTGATATGGGCAAGGGCGCAGGAGCAGAAGGCTTTGATGGATTCAAGGCTTCCGTAGAAGGCGCTGAGGTATGCGAGGAAATCAAGGCTGTGGCAGAGCTTTATGCAAATGCCAAGAGAGCAATGATCGTATTCCAGCAGAATGTGGTTACCACAGAAGCGGCCGCATTACTTGGAGACATTGCAGTCCTTTCCGGACATATCGGAAGAGCACGTGACGGTATCCTGATGCTCAAGGCGAAGAACAACAGCCAGGGTATCATCGACCTGGGCATCACAGCAGGCGCTGAGGCTATGGAAGGCGTGAAGGCCCTCCTGGTATTCGGCGAGGATGTTCCTGCAGAAGCGCTCAAGGAGCTGGTATTCCTGATGGTATGCGATACCCATATGACAGAGACTGCCAAGATGGCGGATGTAGTGATCCCGGGTACGGGCTTTGCTTCCACCTACGGTACCTACACCAATACCGAGCGCAGGCTCCAGGTAGTAGAGCAGGCTATCGAGGAAGACGTGGTATTCTCCAACTGGGAGGTTGCGGCTGAGCTGGCTCATGTATATGAAGTAGAAATGCCATATGACGACATCGAAGATATCTCTGATGAAATGAATGAGAAGCTTCCGATCTATCGTGAAAGCGCTATGGGCGAGATCTATGGCGGCGTTCTGGAGTGCAAGGGCGCGAAGCTTGTCGCTGTAGATGACGCTGCTCTGGTGGCTCCGCTGAAATGTACCGATCATCTTACCAATATGATCGATGAGAGACTGCCGAAAGCGAAATAAATGAAATTGTTGTACCGGCCGGATTTTTCTGGCCGGTACTTTTTTTCAGAAATGTATGAGAAATAATTATAAGCGGAGTTGGTGCAGTTTTGAAAAATCGGCAGTATTGTAACTTTACCGGGACTATGCTATAATAGGGAAGATGGCGGGCTTTGCCTGTCTTATAGGCATCTGTTTACATACAGCAAGAAAAAAGGAGAAACAGCCGCTCGCGGCTAAAAAATAGATATGACAGTATTACAAGCAATCATTCTTGGAATCATACAGGGAATTACAGAATTTCTTCCGATCAGCAGTTTCGGCCATCTGATCATTATGGAAAGGCTTATGGGAGCCGGCAGAAGTCCTGGCGTTTTGTTCGAAGTGATGCTCCATATGGGGACTCTTGCCGGGCTGTTCCTCGTTTTTTTTAAGGACATCAAACAGCTTGGCCTTGAGTTTATTGGAATCACTGCCGATCTTATCGGAAATGCAAATCTCTATCTCCATAACAAACGAACCGGAGATAATCTTCACTACGCAAGGATCGTACATAATACGTACCGAAAATTTACCGTCCTTATTCTGGTTTCCCTGATCCCTACGGCCATTCTTGGTTATACAGCAAGACGTTTGGTACCTCTGGGAGCTTCTTCTGCCCTTATGCCGGGGATCGGACTCTTGATAACGGGGATCGTTCTTCTGGTAGTAGATTTCAGCAGCCTTAAAGGAGAGAAGACACC
>DXBU01000166.1 GCA_019116385.1 Candidatus Blautia faecigallinarum
CAAATAAATAAACTTTCCCAGGTAGAACCCCATCCTTCTAAGGGACTTCTCCCAGATATCTTCTTTATAAGCAAAAACCTCTTCCATGATCTTTCCGAAGCATCCTGCCATTTTGTCAATATCTCGTTCTCCTGCCCTTTCCCATCGGGAGAGCTGTTCCAAAAGGGCAAGGATCTTCTCCGCCTTTTTTTGGTAGGCCTGAGCTGTTTCTTCGTTTTTTCCTTCCAGGATCTTTGCATAGCCCAGCCGGATCAGCTTTCTTTCATCCTTCCAGTCATCCATGCATTTGTAATAGGTAAGCAGAAGGTTCATATCCGCCGCGTACTCTGTAACGACGCTCTTTCGCACCATCTGTTTTCTTACCGGATGCATGATGCAGCGGGTGGTGCCTTTGCGTATCCCCGGCTCGTACAGCCCATCCAGAAGCAGGATCACAAATGTCATATCATATGTAAGCGACACCTGTCCTGCAAGTCCAAATTTTTCCCTCAGTTCCCGGCACAGGCCGCAGTAAAAGGATCGGTATTCCTCAAAATCTTTTATCTTGATCTCCGGTTTGTTCAATACTATATAACCGAACATGTTTCCTCCTGATGCACGCTGGCACTGTTTTAACTATTCTTAATAAACTTGGTATGGCATTTGGGACATTCGATCTCGATTTTTCCTTTTCCTCTGGGGATCCGGATCTTTTGTCCGCAGCCGGGGCAGGTATAAATATGATGGGTCTTTCTCTGGGCCATTATATTCTTTTCTCTGTTAAGGCGCATGCGCAGCTTACTTGTGACGCTTAAATACTTTTGATTCTCCCCATAGCGTTTCTGTATATTCCTGGAAAAAATACGAAAATAGGTATACACGATCGCCAAAAGTCCGATAGTATTTAAAAGCGTCCCGAAATATCCTCTGACAAACATGGAAATAATGATAGAAACCAGGGCCACCCCCAGCAGGAATCTGGAAAACTGATCTACGCCGTAGCGTCCCTGCATAAATCTGATAAATTTATCCCGCATATCTATCCCCCACTTTAATCCTCTTTTACCAAAGCCTTTACAACCTCTGCGATATACATCGTATGATAGTCCTGCTCGGGATACCACTTTCCATCATTTTCTTTTTCATCAAAGCATTCCGGTTTTATGGTATCATGGTACATTTTTCTGCAGACCAGGATCAGGTCTGCTTCCTGGATCGCAGCTGTTCCTTCTATATAATATGGGGTCAGGCCGGCTTTCTGAATCTTGTCTTCCTCTCTTCCAGAAACAGTTCCGCAGTAATTCAGGGCTTTCCGGTACTGTTCCGGAAGGACCGAAATGGTAAATAATTCTTCCCGGTCCACAAACTCCTTTGTATAGCGCTGGGGACGTACATAGATCGTTACGGCATTTTTTCCCCACATCACACCCATAGCTCCCCAGCTGGCTGTCATGGTGTTGCACTTTTCTTCGTTTCCTGCGGTGATCAAAAGCCACTCTTTTCCAATGGTCTGAAATGGATTTTTGTTTAGTTCTTCTGCTTTTACTTCTTTAAAACTCAGATCCTTCATCCTCCTTAAAAGGTTTCTTTTTCTCTATCGTTCACTGCATACCTGAAAAATATAAAATTTCAGATAATAGGATTCGTCTGAAGACCACAAAATCGGGTGATCCGGAGCCTGGGTCCTGTATTCCACCTGCCGGAGCCGCTTATGTACATTCTTTGCCGCCTGGGCAATGGTCTTTGTAAAAAGTTCATAGTTCATAAAGTGCGAGCAAGAACAGGTGGCAAGAAAACCGCCATCCTTCACCAGGCGCATCGCCCGCAGATTGATCTCTCTGTAGCCTTTTACCGCATTTTTTACTGAACTGCGTGACTTGGTAAATGCCGGAGGATCCAAAATGACTACGTCAAATTTCTCTCCCTGCTCTTCCAGTCTGGGAAGAAGGGCAAACACATCTTCACAGATAAATTTTACTTTATTTTCCAGGCCGTTTAATTTTGCATTGTATCCCGCCTGTTCTACCGCAAGCTCCGACGCATCCACGCCCAGGACGCTTTTGGCTCCTGCGATCCCCGCGTTTAAAGCAAAGGAACCCGTGTGGGTAAAGCAGTCCAGCACCCTGGCATCTTTGCACAATTTCTGGATCGCCAGACGGTTGTACTTCTGATCCAGGAAGAAGCCGGTTTTCTGCCCGTTTTCCACGTCCACCTGGTATTTTACACCATTTTCCTCTATTTCCACAAGGGTGGGGAATTCTTCTCCCAGAAAGCCCTTGTACAGTTCCATTCCTTCCTGCCTGCGGACTTTTGCATCGCTGCGCTCGTAAACGCCCCGGATCCGGATGCCGTCCTCGGCCAGGATCTGTTTCAGATGACCGATGATACATTCTTTCCATCTGTCAATACCAAGGGCCAGAGACTGAACCACCAGCACATCCGAAAATTTATCCACTACAATACCAGGAAGAAAATCCGCTTCGCCAAAGATGATCCTGCAGGAGCTGGTGTCCACGACTTTTTTTCGATATTCCCATGCTTCTCTCACGCGTTTTTCCATAAAGGCGCTGTCGATCCGGACATTTTCATTCCGGGTAAGCATTCGGACCGCAATCTTGGAATTGGTATTAATAAAGCCTTTTCCCATGGGATAGCCGTCAAAGTCCTTCACGAGGATGATATCCCCATTTTGAAAGGAGCCCATGATACTTGCGATCTCGTTGCCAAAAACCCATAGGCCTCCTCCTTTTAATAATCGTCCTTCTCCTTTTTTCAAGACTGCCGCTGCAAGGCTCATATTTTCCTCCTTATCATTTCCAATAACATTTCTATTCATTCTATCATAATCCCTCTTGTTTTTCCAGTAATTCCCCAAATACACAAAAAGTTCACAGGAAAAGTCCCAAAAACAAAGCCTCATCCGGCAGATATCTGCTGCCGGATAAGGCTTTGATCTTCTTTTCAGAAGGAAAAATCTCTTTTATACATGATGCGCTTCTCTGGGACGGATGGTCAAAATCTGCATCTTGATCAGGGCCGGCCGCACCGCGTTATACAAAAATCCTACCAGGATCACAGAGATCACACCGTTGAAAAGAGTGGCAAATGCACTCATCTTTGCCAGAACCTCCGCCATCTGCTGGGGCTGGCCAAGTATAAACTGTTTATAGAAATAACCTACCAGGGGGTCTGCCACTACATTAAAGGCAAGGCCTGCTGCCGATGCGATAATGCTCCATTTAAACACGTATTTACGGTCTGTACTTTCGTTGATCTTTGCGATCCTGTGCGCCACCAGACCGGTGATCAGTCCAATACACAGCTTAAGTACAAAGGTCTTGGGCGCTACGGTAATATATACCGGATCCATAATATCCGCGATGGTCATTCCTACCGCTCCGGCAATCCCTCCATACCAGCCGCCCAAAAGCAGGGCGCCCAGCACGCAAAAGGCATTTCCCAGATGGATCGATGTTGCATCTCCTCCCGGAACCGGGATCTTGATCTGCAAAAATGTAAATACCACATAACAAAGAGCTGCCAAAATAGCGGTCTCTGCAAGCTTCACTACGGTTGTATTCTGTCTGTTCATACTGTCCACTTCCTTTTTCTTAGTCTGTCAGATGCTGTGCAGATAGGTCTCTCTCTATCCTGCCGCTATCATACCGGAAAAGTGTCACTTTTACAACAGCCAATTTTAAGTATTTTTAAAGGGACAGTTTGCTCAGGGAGCCTTCCAGGAACTCCTGCGGTCACTGCACAGGAACTTCTTCCGCGGCAGCCATACCTTCCCCAGAAGCATCTGCCTGGGTGTCCAGAGTCTCGGTGGTTTCTCCATATAATTTTTCAAAGAACTTCATGGTATCTTCGTACAGTGTCTGTCTGTCCTCTGCAGATACATTGGCCAGGATCTCGTCCGCTTCTGTTCCATCCTCTGACAGGCCGAAAAGGGTCTTCAGCTTCGGGCTTAACATATTCAGCTCTGTGGTCAGATATACATCTGTATCCGCCGGAACATAAGAGTCCGTTCCTTCAAGAAGAAGTTCTGCATAAATGTTCAGGACTTTGTCTGTAAGCTGGCTGCCGGTCTCGGTATCCAGCACCACGGCAGCAACCGCGTCCGTACCCATTGCTGTCTGAAGGGAAGCTGTGTCCCCTTCGTATTCTCCGGCGCAGAATACCGCTGCCTGATCATAAAGAGCCTTTGCTTCTTCATCAAGAAGGGTAATGTCTACGGTTTCTTCTTCGGTTCCCTCGGCCGGAGTCTCCACGATCTCCTCGGCACCCTCCTGGGTTCCGTCTGCAGATGCCTCCGGAATCTCTGTAGTTCCTTCTATGTTTTCGGTGCCTTCCTGGGTTCCGTCTGCAGATGCTTCCGGAATCTCTGTAGTTCCTTCTATGTTTTCAGTGCCTTCCTGGGTTCCGTCTGCAGATGCTTCCGGGATTTCCGTGGTACCTTCTGCCGTTTCTGCTTCCTGTCTGGTTTCTTCTTCCAGAGTAGGATCTTCTGTGGAGCTGGCGATCACATCGCTGCCCAGAATGCTTTCATCCAGACCAGATACAATGCTGTCCGGGTCTTCAGCAGGAGCTTCTTCTTCCGTATTTTCTGTTTCTTCTGCCCCGTCATTTCCGATTTCCGCTTCTCCGGATACGTTTTCCTCTACATTCTCCAGCGTTTCTTTCATATCATCATAATTATAATTCTGCTGGGCGATCTGCTCCAGAAGAGAAACGATCTTATCCAGCTGCGCGGAATCAACCTGCATATTGTTTTGTTCCGCAATGTTGACTACAACATTGTAAATTTCATCTGCATTTTGGATGTTGTTCTGTACCACCTGCTTTTTGGCCTCGTTTACAATATAGGTGGCGTCATCCTGCCCTACATCCTGGGCCAGATTTCCCGTAACCACCAGTTCTTCTGTGGCGATTTCTTTCTTTGTCTCATCCAGCTGCTCACCGCTGGCAGTCTCATATGCCATAAGGATCCCGGTCAGGGCGCCTGTTCCAGAAACTTCGAAGGGGCATGCTGCTACTACTTCACAGTTGCTCACTCCTGAGGTGGACAGGGTGGTGGCGATCATATTGCAGGTTACCCAGTTTAAGTTTGCAGTGCGCACCTTGATCCCTCCTGAAGAGGTAGGTTTCACATAAGCGCAGCTTACTGTCCTGGTCCCGATCTGCTCCAGGGGCACATATGCACTTAAATGATCTCTTTCATCCTGATTGGTGATCGTCAGGATCTGCACCTGATTGGCATCTACCTGAAAATAGCGCATCATCGTATTTTTCTGATCTTCTGTCAGATCGGCTCCCAGGGTGACTACTTTCACTGCATCCGCCATAGCCGGCACCCCATTGGCCGCTATCAGACATACACTGCACAGCAGCGCCCCGATTATATTTCTTTTTCTCATATCCGGTCAACCTCCATACTCTACTGATTTTCTCTGTTTCTTTTTCGGATCCTTTTCCGATCCGGTGCCTTCATTATAGCACACTTACTTTTTTCCTTGTAATTTATATTTCGTTGTTTACGACCCGCATCGGCCGTCTGCCTTCCTCCAGCGCCCGGATGTCTTCCCAGACCATTTCGTATCCCCTTCGGAAGCTGGATGCTGTGATTCCTCCGATATGAGGGCTGAAGAGCAGATGCTCCAAAATTTCCGGAGGCTGATCCACCAGGACATTATCCCCTTTCACCGGTTCGCCGGCTATGGTGTCCAAGGCCGCTTTTTTAATGACGCCTGCTTTAATCGCTTCCACCAGGGCTTGGGAATCCACTACTTCGCCTCTGGCAGTGTTGATCAAATAAGAGCCTTTGGGAATTTTTTGAAAAAAGTTTTTATCGATCATGTTTTGGGTTTCCCTGGTCACCGGCACATGTACACTGAATATCCGGCATTTCCTGCAAAGCTCTTCCAAAGACAGGTAGGACACGCCCAGCGTCTTTTCCGTTTCTTCGTCTGCTCTATGGCGGCTGTAATAATAGGTTTTCGCGCCAAAAGCCCTCATAAGCCCTGCCACGCATTTCCCAATGTCGCCAAATCCGATCAGGCCCACTGGAAAATCGGCCAGCTCATATAGGTCGCCCCGTACCATATACCCTTCTTTCACTTCGATCTGGCGTCCCTGGCGCACTGCCTGGTCTCCCAGCGTTACATCCCGCAAAAGCCCCAGCATGAGCAGGACCGTCTGCTCAGCCACGGCCATGGCATTCATTCCCTTGCAGTTGCACACATAGACGCCGCACTCCTTTGCCGCCTCAATATCAAAGAAATTATAAGCCACTCCTTCTGAATGGATCATCTTAAGTTGGGGCATTTTCCGGATCAGCTCTCCGGGTACAGGCGCAATGGCATCTGCGATAAGGTAACGGGCGTCCGAAGCCTTATTCAGGATTTCTTCTATAGACGCGGTGATGGGAAGGTCCACCAATTCTATTCCTTTTAAATATTCTTGATGCGGAAGATATTTTTCCACATTTCCTTTTTTTCCAAGGTGCAGGATTTTCATATTCTTCTCCTAGATATTATAGCATGCATGTTTTTATTAAAAAAATCGGTCTATCCGCAGGAACTGCTGCATTCAGCAAAGTTTCGCGATCACCGGGACGATTTCCTTTATGACCACCTGGGTAGTATTGATGCAGAAATCATAATTTAATCTGTCCCCCCAGGAATGATCGGTATAAAATTCGTAATACTGGGCCCGGCCTTTATCAATCCCTTTGATATGCTGTTTTAATTCCCTGTCTGTAAAATGTTCTCCTTCCGGAGCTTTTTCCCGGCACCGCTTCATCTTGCTGTCCATATCGGCATATATGAAAAAGCGCAGCGGCTTATACTCCTTTAGGATATAGTCTGCGCAGCGGCCAACAATGACGCAGTCGGATTTTTCCGCCGCTTCTTTGATAATGTTGGTCTGTTCTTTATACACAGACAGGCTGTGTTCAAAAACCGGGTTTATCCCCGGATAAAAGCTGTGATGTATATGGATCGGGAAGGAAAAAGATGGTCTCTTTTCCGCGATCGCCTGAACATACTGCTCCGACAATGAGGTCCTCTTGGAAATTTCTGTAATGATCTCCTGATCATAATAAGCAATCCCCAGTTCTTCTGAAAGTCTGCGCCCCAGTTCACGGCCGCCGCTTCCAAATTCTCTGCTTATCGTGATAATTTTATTCATACTGTCTTCCTCCTTTCCGCACATCCCTTATACCTTTCCTGATCGTAAAAGGCCATGCACACAGTAAGAATAATTTTTTCTCTCTTTATTATAGCCTGACAGCGCCCCGTTGAAAAGAACTTTTCTTTTTTCTCTCTCTTTCGTTGCATTCGCCCTAAAATTCCCATATCATATAGGCAGAATGCATCGTCTGGCCATTCACAACATCAGATAGGGAGGAATTCAAACATGACAGAACAAGCCCAGATCATCCTGGATCTAATAAACGCCAGGGGGATTTCTTATGAGATCGCCGAGCACCAGGCTGTATATACCATCGAAGAAATGCTCGCAGCAAATCTGCCCCATCCGGAATGTATTGCAAAAAATTTATTTGTAAGAGATGACAAAAAGAAAAATTATTATCTTCTGGTAGTCCGGGAGGAAAAACGCGTGGAACTGAAAGTCTTTCGCAAACGTATGGGACTTCGGCCTCTGACCTTTGCTTCCGAAGAGGACCTGGGCCGCATCCTGAAACTTTCCAGAGGTTCGGTCACTCCCTTTGGGATCCTCAATGACGAAGAGCGGATCGTAAAGGTATTCATTGACGCCGATTTTCAAAACAGTCTCATGGGAATCCATCCCAATGTGAACACCGCAACTGTATGGCTGCCCGCAGAAGAACTTATGAAGCTATTAAAAGAGCATGGAAACGAAGCAGAATTTGTAGAAATTTAGACAGCTTTTCGTCAAAAACAAAGTGCCTTAAACCCTCGTTTTTGACACATTTAAAATTATCTGAATCTTTTCTGCCATGATGAAAATTCCGGGTGAAAATGTATAAATGCTATCAGAGACTGTCAATGTGTGGTGGGATATAGCAACGGGAACAGATATTCATCATCGTAGAGTTTTGAGGCTAATGTTAGGCGTGATTTTAAACAAGTGGATAGACAATATTGATATTTTTTGACAATATAAATTTACCGTCAAATTGGCACTTGAACCCCAAAGCTAGGTATGTTATTATAATTACAAGGAACAACCGCCCACAAAGTGGTTAGCCTCGATGAGTAAGTAATAAGCCTACCTGACCGCTAAGTACAAGGTAGGCTTATTTATTTTCGCTTGTTATTCCTATCAATATAGGCAAGCAATGCGATCAGAAATGAACCGCCTAGAAACATCAGGCTTAAAACTTCATATGTATCCATTCGCATCACCTCCCTTCTTTTTCAAGTTAGGGAGGCTGTCCACCCTGTAACACGGTTGTTCATGGATCATTTTAGCATATAGATGGTGATCGTACAATCGCAAAGAATTTTATGTTAGCGCTCTACAATGCAGGTGTAAAGCCCATTGACATTCAGCCTCTTTTAGGGCATTCCAGACTTGCCATGGCAACACATTATATCAGCCAGCCTGTAACAGCCAGAGACACTCCACAAATGGCACAAATATTGGTATAAATGGCGTATTTACGGGCTGTACAACGATCGTACAACTTTTTCGCAAAAAACAAAGTGCCTTAAACCCTTTATTTATCAGGGTTTAAGGCACAAAAGTTACTGCCGCAGACCGGAATCGAACCGGTACGAAGTTTTACCCTCGCAGGATTTTAAGTCCTGTGCGTCTGCCAGTTCCGCCACTGCGGCATAGATATGGGGCCTATAGGGCTCGAACCTATGACCCTCTGCTTGTAAGGCAGATGCTCTCCCAGCTGAGCTAAGACCCCATACAAACGACCCAGAAGAGACTCGAACTCTCGACCTCCGCCGTGACAGGGCGGCGCTCTAACCAACTGAGCCACTGGGCCAAAATAATAAAGAAAAAATGGACCTTCGGGGACTCGAACCCAGGACCGACCGGTTATGAGCCGGTTGCTCTAACCAACTGAGCTAAAGGTCCAAAAAGCCGATGATCGGACTCGAACCGATAACCTGCTGATTACAAATCAGCTGC
>DXBU01000167.1 GCA_019116385.1 Candidatus Blautia faecigallinarum
AAGAAATCCTGCTTTTCCCCGTTAACTGTTGTCTCTACGGAAAGTTCGGGACGTTTTCCAATAAGATAATCCATCATCTTTTCCGTCACATCCATGACGTCCTCCATCTCCATCTGCAAAGATTCCGTAACCTGATATTTCTCATACTCTTTTTCATAGAACTTATATTCCGGATCTCCGTAAATTGCTGCCTGAAAGCTTGTGATCAAGATCGCGATGATCAGAAGAAACATTCCTATGACCGCAGTAATGCCCTGTACTTTTTTCATGTCTTTTCCCTTTCTTTTGCTGTTTTTTATTCTGTGATTGTATTTTTTTATCTTTTCCCTTATAATACTTATGAACTTATTAGGAGGACTTATCATGGATATTAATTACGAATTATATAAAGTTTTCTATTATGTAGCTTCCACCTTAAGCTTTTCTGAAGCTTCCAAGCAGCTGTTCATTTCCCAGTCTGCTGTCAGCCAGTCCATCAAGACTCTGGAGCGAAAGCTGGACCAGGTGCTTTTCATTCGCAGCACGAAAAAAGTACAGCTCACACCAGAGGGGGAAATACTCCTTCGCCATGTGGAACCTGCTATGAATCTTATTAAACGGGGCGAGGCCCAGCTTCTTGATTCCGCCTCTACAGGGGGACAGATCCGCATTGGAGCCAGCGACACCATCTGCCGCTATTTTCTTGTTCCCTTTATCGAACGGTTTCATAAGGCTTTTCCCGGTGCCCATATTAAAGTCACAAATGCAACTTCCATACAAAGCGTGGAACTTTTAAACTCCGGCCAGGTGGATTTCATTGTGGTAAACTCTCCCAATGCCTATCTGGGAAGCGTGACAAAAATAAAAAGGATCAAAATTTTCCAGGATGTTTTTCTGGCAAATCAGTCTTTCAAAGAACTGAAGGGACGCCAGCTTTCCTTTCAGGAACTGCTGGAATATCCCATCCTTATGCTGGACAAAAAAAGCACTACCAGTGAATTTCTCCATAATCTGTTCCAGCAGCATCACCTGGATCTGGTGCCGGAAGCAGAGCTTAGCAGCAATGATCTTCTGATCGATCTGGCGCGCATCGGTCTGGGAATCGCTTTCCTTCCCGACTACTGCATTCCACCAGATGATCCGGACCTTTTTGTGGTTAAGACAAAGGAGGACCTTCCATCCAGAGAGCTTCTTGCTGTTCACAGTCAGCACCTTCCCCTGTCCAAAGCTGCATCTGCTTTTTTAAATTATTTTGAAGAGGTCTGATCCCAGAATTTCCGGATTTTTTCTTTTACATTTTTTATATTACACATCTGATAGCCTTCCCATTCCCGCGGGAAGGTTTCTTTGTAACGTTTCTCCTGAAAACGGTCGTCCAGAAGGAGAATAATCCCCCTGTCCTCTTCGGTCCGTATTACTCTTCCCGCTGACTGCTGCACTTTATTCATACCCGGATATACATAGGCGTAATCAAACCCTCGCATTTCTTTTTTATCAAAATATTCCTTCAAAAGTTCTCTTTCCCTGCACACCTGGGGCAATCCGGTTCCTATGATCGCCGCTCCGATAAGCTTGTCTTCGGAAAGATCGATTCCTTCTGAAAAAATACCGCCCATGACGCAGAATCCCATCAGACTGACATCCCTTTCCTCTTCAAATCCTTCTAAAAAGATTTCCCTTGCTTCTTCCGACATATAGGGAGCCTGGATCAGACAGTCCAGTTGGATGTTTTCCTCTTCCACCATATTCAGGAAACATTCATATACCTCTTCCATAAAACGGTAAGAGGGGAAGAACGCCATATAATTCCCTGTTTTTGCCAGGGCCATTTCCTTCAGATAAAGGGCATAGCGGCGGTACATTTTCTCCCCCCGCCTCGTGTATCTGGTGCTGACGTCGTTTCCTACCATCAAAAGGCGATTCTTTTTATCAAAAACCGACCTGGCGTAGACTGCATAGTCGTCCTTTTCTGTACTCAAAAGTTCTTTATAATACCGGATTGGCAGAAGGGTTGCCGAAAAGAATACTGTGCTGATGCCCTTATCCAGAGATTCCTTAAGATTGACCGAGGGATTTACACAGAAAAGCCGGATCTGGAATTTTCCTTCCTTATCGATTTCCGAATAAATCATATAATTTTCATCCAGCATCTCATACACACCGATAAATGTCCGGACATCAAAATATAATTCCAGAACTTCTTTCCGGATCTCTTCCCTGTCACATTCCTCCAGGAAACGCTCCATCTCGCCCATTAAAGAGACCAGCTTCAAATAGACGTTCCCCGCACTGTTCAGAACCTGACAGCCGTCTCACTCCCGCTTCAGGGATAGAAGCTGGCGGTTACATTCCTCCAGCCGTTTTCCAAGCTTTACATCCTCTGTCTTCACCAGCCTCTTAATCTTCAGAAAGTCTTCTTTACAGATCCTGGCGCTGTACATCTCCCGGCCCCGGTCTACCAGGTTGTGGGCCTCATCGATCAAGAACAGGTAGTCGCCTTTGTTTCCCTCGCCAAAGAATCTCTTCAGATGCGCATTGGGATCAAAGACATAATTATAGTCACAGATCACGGCATCTACCCAGGTCGATATATCCAGCCCCAGTTCAAAGGGACAGACCTTCCATTTTTCTGCCTGCTCCTCGATCACTTCCCGGCTGATGGCGTCAGTGGTGGTCAGAAGCTCATAGACGGCATCATTGACCCGATCGAAATGACCTTTCGCATAGGGGCAGGCGTCCGGGTTGCACTCCGTCTCTTCACAGAAGCAGATCTTTTCCTTTGCCGTCAGCACGATCACCTTCATCCGGAGCGCCTGGTCACGCAGGGTCTCGAAAGCCTGCCAGGCCACGGTCCTGGTGATGGTTTTGGCAGTCAGATAAAAGAGCTTCTCGCCTAGTCCTTCTCCCATTGCCTTGATGGACGGAAAGACTGTGGCAATGGTCTTCCCCACGCCTGTCGGCGCCTGGATAAAAAGCTTCTTTTTCTGTTCGATCGTCCGGTAGACAGCAGCGGTCAGCTTTTTCTGCCCTTCCCGGTAGGCAAAGGGGAAATGCACCTCCCTGATCGAAGCATTTCTCTTTTCTCTCCACTCT
>DXBU01000168.1 GCA_019116385.1 Candidatus Blautia faecigallinarum
CAATACAACTATATGATCAAAAAAACGAAATTCTTACCGGAAAGGATGTTCACTTATATGAAAACCATTGGTTTTATCGGTCTTGGACTGATCGGCGGCTCGATTGCAAAAGCCATTCGGAAGTACCACCCGGACTTCCATATCCTCGCTTATGACGCTGTGAGGGAAAATCTTGCCGCTGCCCTTTCAGATAATATCATCGACGGAGTGTGTGAAGAAAAAGACAGCCGTTTTGGCACCTGTGATTATATCTTCCTGTGCGCACCGGTGGAGGTCAATCTTCAATATCTGGAGTATTTAAAATCCATCCGTTCCCCCGGCTGCATAATTACAGACGTGGGAAGCGT
Organism: Candidatus Blautia faecigallinarum; assembly: GCA_019116385.1. Lineage (GTDB taxonomy): Bacteria > Bacillota > Clostridia > Lachnospirales > Lachnospiraceae > Blautia_A > Blautia_A faecigallinarum. The sequence continues at coordinate 348 of DXBU01000168.1, forward strand.
AAAAGGGATCATCCATGAGAAGGCAGAGGCTCTTGGTATGGAAGACTGCTTTATCGGGGGACATCCCATGGCCGGTTCAGAAAAATCCGGGTTTTCCCACTCCACTGACCGTCTGATCGAAAACGCTTACTATATCCTGACTCCAGGCGGAGAAGTGCATATAGACAAGCTTACAGAATTCACCCAGCTGATCGCTTCTTTGGGCGCCATTCCCATGGTGCTCACCGCTTCGGAACACGATTTTATCACCGCCGGCGTCAGCCATCTGCCTCATATCATTGCCTCCGCCCTTGTCAATCTGGTAAACATGCTGGACAATGATGCGGAATATATGAAGACCATCGCCGCAGGCGGCTTTCGGGATATCACCCGTATTGCCTCCTCTTCACCGGTGATGTGGCAGCAGATCTGCGTAGAAAATCAAAAAAATATTTCTGAAGTGCTGGACGAATTTATCCGTATGCTTATTCAGATCCGCTGTACCATTGATAATAAAGAGGCAGAAAATCTCTATGAAATGTTTGCCAGTTCCAAGGAATATCGGGATTCCATTGACATGGTCTCCAGTGGACCTTTAAGCCGAAGTTATGTATTATACCTGGATATCGCTGACGAAGCGGGCGGCATCGCAACCATCGCCACTACCCTTGCTATGGACAACATCAGCATCAAAAACATCGGGATCATCCACAACCGGGAATTTGAAGAAGGCGTTCTGCAGATAGAATTTTATGAAGAAGAAGCCATGGAGCGTGCGTACAGTCTTTTACAAAAACGAAATTATATCGTTTATAAACGTTCCAAATAAACAGAAAGAATTATGATCTTCAGGGAGGGACCTATGGAAATCCAAAAAATACGATCACTTAAAGGAGAGCTTGCTGTGCCGGGAGACAAATCCATTTCCCACAGGGCAGTGATGTTCGGCTCTCTGGCAGAAGGCACTACACGGATCACCCATTTTTTAAAGGGCGCCGACTGTCTCTCTACCATCTCCTGTTTTCAAAAAATGGGCATCTCCATTGAAACAAAAGAGGACGAGGTCTTTGTCCATGGAAAAGGGCTCCATGGACTGAGTGCTCCGTCGGAAGTTCTGGACGTGGGGAACAGTGGTACTACCACCCGGCTCATTGCCGGTATCCTTGCCGGACAGAAATTTTCTTCCGTGCTCAACGGAGACGCCTCCATCCAGAGCCGTCCTATGAACCGCATTATCACTCCCCTTTCCCAGATGGGAGCAGATATAAAAAGCCAAAAAGAAAACGGGTGCGCCCCTCTTCTCATTCAGGGACAGCCGCTTCGGGCTTTGCACTATACTTCTCCTGTGGCTTCTGCCCAGGTAAAATCCTGCATTCTTCTGGCCGGAATGTATGCGGACGGTATTACAAGGGTCACCGAACCGGTGCTTTCCAGAAATCATACGGAAATCATGCTGAACTATCTGGGTGCCCATGTAACTGCAGATGGCACAACTAGTTCCATAGAGCCGGAGCCCTCTCTGCAGGCAAGAGATATCCTGGTGCCGGGAGACATTTCCTCCGCAGCCTATTTTATTGCTGCAGGTCTTCTGGTGCCCAACAGTGAAATACTTTTAAAAAATGTGGGCATCAACCCCACCAGAAGCGGAATGCTTAAAGTCTGCCGGGACATGGGAGCCGATATCACCCTCTTAAACGAATGCCAGGAGGGAGAACCCACTGCGGATCTCCTCATCCGCTCCAGCAGTCTCCATGGCACCATCATTGAAGGGGAGATCATTCCGTCTTTGATCGATGAGCTTCCTATTTTGGCTGTTATGGCTGCATTTGCCAATGGCACCACCATCATTCGGAATGCCCAGGAACTGCGCGTCAAAGAATCCGACCGCATTCAGGTCATGTGCGAAAACCTGGCACTTATGGGTGCGGATATCCAGGAAACAGAAGACGGCATGATCATCCATGGCGGTCCGTCTCTTCACGGGGCATGCATCCATCCCCGTCTGGATCACCGGGTAGCCATGTCCTTTGCGGTGGCTGGCTTGATCTGTGAGGGAACGCTGTCTATTTTGGATGGTGAATGTGTAAATATTTCTTATCCGGATTTTTATCGTGATCTGTACAGCTTAAAAGAACGCTAAAATAGGTTCAAAAAAAGTCATGTCCAGGGTTTTAAGAATCTGGTATATATTTGCCTCTGCCGGGCATGTTATCCATAGATGACTTTCCACTACCAAAAGGTAAGAAAAAGAAAGGAGCATTTTATGAAAATCTTATTTTATGGCACCAAAAATTATGATGAGGAATTCTTTACCAAGCTGCTTCCATCCTATCCTGGGATTGAGATCAAATTTATCGAAGCAAATATCCACGAGGAAACCGCCGCTCTTGCCAAAGGCTATGACGCCATCTGTGCCTTTGTAAACGCAGACCTTGGAACTTCTGTAATAGAAGTCCTGCACCAGCAGGGGGTAGGCCTGATCCTCATGCGCTGTGCCGGCTATAACAATATCGATCTTCCCACAGCCCATAAATACGGGATCAAGATCCTGCGTGTGCCCGGCTATTCGCCCGAGGCAGTGGCGGAGCATGCCATGGCTCTCGCCCTCACGGCAAACCGCCATACCCACAAGGCTTATATTAAATGCCGGGAAAACAATTTTGCTTTAAACGGACTGATGGGCGTAAACTTTTATCAGAAAACTGCCGGCATCATCGGAACCGGAAAGATCGGACAGGCTATGGCAAAAATCTGCCGGGGCTTCGGCATGAAGGTGATCGCCTTCGACCTGTTTCCCAACAAAAGCCTGGATTTTCTGGAATATGTATCCCTTGACCAGCTGCTCAGAGAAAGTGATCTGATCAGCCTTCACTGCCCTCTCACAGATGATACACGGCATCTGATCAACGAGGAGTCTATCGCCAAAATGAAGGACGGCGTGATCCTGGTAAACACTTCCAGAGGCGGGCTGATCAAAACAGAGGATCTGATCGCCGGCATCCGGGATCACAAATTCTTTGCCGTGGGCCTGGATGTATATGAGGAAGAAACGGATTTTGTCTATGAGGACATGTCCGAACGCATCCTTCCCACCTCCACCATACAGAGACTTTTGTCCTTCCCTAACGTGACCATGACTTCTCATCAAGGGTTCTTCACTGTAGAAGCTTTGACCAATATCGCGGAAACTACGCTGGATAACGCAAAGGCCTACATGAATGGAGAGGAACTTAAGAACGAAGTATTTTCCTAAAAAAATCCCGCCGGGAGCCATGATTTTCGATCATGTTTCCCGGCGGTTTCTTTTTTAACCGTTCTTTTATTAATAGATCAGCTGGAAGGTTTCGAAGAGATCCGGCGTGTAATAGATGTCTCCTTCATTGGAGTATACAAGACGCTGATCCGTGCGTTCGCCCTCTTCTGAACCGATATCGCACTGGTAGTAGGACAATCCCTCTTCTACCGGGATCATGCCCTCCTCATTCTCATAGACGTCTCCGCCGATACTCTTGCCCGGGGCAACCTGTCCCAGATTCACCTGGCTTTCGTCATAGCCCAGTTTCTTTGCCTCTTCTGTGGTAATATAGTTAGATGGAAGATGTCCGTAAGTATGAAGATAGACCGCCACCTCTTCCATACTGGTATAGGTGCCGTCCTCATCTACCGTTACGCCTTCCGCTTCCTCATCTGTCTCCTCTTCTTCCTGGATATCGCCCAGGGCGTCCATCTCGCTTTCGCTCATTACCGTCATTTCATCGTCAGCAGAATAATCGGCGCCTTCCATCTCTTCAATTTCCTCTTCTGTCAAAGGGGTAAGTTCCTCTGCAAAGGCATCCTCCTCTGCTGCCTGGGCTTCCTGCTCTTCTGCATCTTTTGTATCTCCGCAGCCGGCCAGAGCCAGCCCCATTGTCATGATACCTGCCAGGGCAAATACTTTCATTTTTTTCATAATCCTGTTTCACTCCTTTGCTGTTCCAGGGTTTAACTGTTTTCTCCGTGTTTTTTCATTTCTGCTGCCAGAGCCTTAACCTCTTTTAATACATCCGGCTGTTCCTCTACGGGGATTTTGTCGGTTTTTCCTGCATAGACGGTTCCCAAACATTGGCAGTTGACCAGTTCCAGGAGCATCCTGGCTGTACTCTCTGCCTTTTCTCTTGGCCCGATGCTTCCGGCACAGAGAAATACGGCACCGGTTTTCTTACGGGGAAGAATGGTTTCTCTGCGCATGTACTTAGCGCTGAAATAGGTCTGCAGACGGCTTAAAAGAGCCAGGAGCATGCCGGTAAGCTCTTCGAAATATACCGGAGAGGCGATCACAATATGGTCGCATTCCTCCAGATAATCATAAATCTCCTGCATGCCGTCTTGTATGGCGCAGCCTTTGTTTTTAAAGCACCAGCGGCAGTCGATGCAGGGGCGGATCCCCGCTGTATAGGCGTGGACGATCCGGATTTCTTCCTGGTCCATTTCCTGGGTGAAGGCGTCAATAAGTTTCATGGTCTCACCCTTCATCCTGGGAGAACCGTTTAAGATCAATGTTTTCATAAGTTCCTCTTTTCCAGCCCAGCGGCATACTGGTCTTTTAAAAGAGCGATCTCCGCTGTCCAGCCATCGTCATCATTGGGCGTCTCCAAAATAAAGGGAATTCCTTCAAGAGCCGGATGGCATACTACCCTTGCCAGCGCCTTAAGGCCGATCTTTCCTTCCCCGATCCTTGCATGGCGGTCCTTATGGCTTCCCATCTCGTTCTGGCTGTCATTTAGATGGATTGCCTTAAGCCGTTTAAGGCCAATGACCCGGTCAAATTCTTCCAGCACTTCATCCAAATGATCTGCGATGTCGTAGCCTCCGTCCCAGACATGACAGGTATCCAGACAAACTCCCATTTTGTCCTTTTTTTCTACCAGATCCAGGATTTCCTTTATTTCTTCGAAGGTTCCGCCTACCTCAGAGCCCTTCCCTGCCATGGTCTCCAAAAGTACGGTTGTACTCTGCTCATTCGTAAGGACCGTGTTCAATACATCTGCGATCTTTTCTATCCCGATCTGGGTACCCTGGCCTACGTGGCTTCCTGGATGAAAGTTATAATAATTTCCGGGAATAAGCTCCATGCGGTTTAGATCCTCTGCCATGGTCTCTTTGGCAAACACTCTAAGATTTTCTTTGGCTGCACAGGCATTTAAGGTATACGGCGCATGGGCCACCAGTTTTCCGAATCCCTGCTCCCGGATCAGAATGCGGAATTTCTCTACATCCGCCGGATCTATGTCCTTGGCTTTTCCTCCCCGGGGATTTCGGGTAAAAAAAGCAAAGGTATTTCCACCGTTTTTTATCATCTGTTTCGCCATTGCCTCATACCCCTTAGAGGAAGAGGTATGATTTCCTATATATAACATATGGTTCCCTTTCTTTTGTAATCTATATTTTTGCTCCTCTTGTACCTGATGCATTATATCAAAAAAATATCTCCCTGAAAAGAGATAGTTATTGACGAAACTGTGAAATCTATCTATACTTTTAAATGACAAAATTCTGCATTTTTCCATTTAGCAGCAATAATAAAGGAAAAGGAGCACGATCATGCCGTCACCAAAGGATAAGCAAAGACATACAACTTCTAAAACGACCTCACCTGTCCAGAGCAGAGGGAGGACCCGTTCGCGGACAGGGACTCCTTCCCCTAACCGCCGTTCCCGTACGCGCTATAAAAGATCACGGTATTACCGCAGAAGGCGGCAGCGGTTTTTCCTCATTGCCGGAGCTGCAGCTTTTCTTTTGCTCCTGGTTTTGATCTTTTCTATTAGAGGCTGCGTAAAAAGCCATTCTGGTAAAGAAGAAAACGCGGTCTTGGAGGCAGCTGAAACGGACGGCACTCTGGTGTCCATGTCTTCAGCTGAAGAAGAAGCGTTAAAAGAAAAGGCGGCAGAACCGGTCTCTTTGACAGTAAGCGTGGTAGGAGACTGTACCCTGGGGACGGACGTCTCCTTTAATTACTCCACCAGTCTCAATGCGTACTATGATGTCAATGGAAAAGATTATTTCTTTCAGAATGTAAGAGACATTTTTCAAAAAGATGACCTGACCATTGCGAATATGGAAGGCACCCTTACTACTCTGGAAACCAGAGAGGCCAAACAGTTTGCTTTTAAAGCTCCGCCGGAATACGCCGGCATTCTTTCCAGCGGCTCTGTGGAAGCAGTAAATATGGCCAACAATCACAGCAAAGATTATGGCGAACAAAGCTATACCGATACTTTAGCCGCTTTGGACCAGGAAGGCATTGTGCATTTCGGTTATGACGAAACCGCTGTTATGGATATTAAAGGAGTCAAGGTGGGCCTGGTGGGCATTTACGAGCTGAATGACCATCTTGGCAGAGAACAGCAGTTAAAAGACAATATCGCTAAGGTTAAAGAAGAGGGCGCACAGCTTGTGATCGTTATCTTCCATTGGGGCAACGAAAAGCAGGAGGTCCCGGATTCCAATCAGACCACTTTGGGAAGGCTTGCCATCGACGAAGGCGCGGACCTGGTCTGCGGCCACCATCCCCATGTGCTTCAAGGTATTGAAACCTATAAGGGAAAAAATATTGTATACAGCTTGGGAAATTTCTGTTTCGGAGGGAATTCAGCCCCCAGCGATACCGATTCCATGATCTTCCAGCAGACCTTTACCATTGGCGAAAATGGCGTTCAGGCGGATAATGTGACCAATATCATCCCCTGCTCTATTTCTTCCGCATATGGCTACAACAATTACCAGCCCACCCCGGCAGAAGGTACCGAAGCAGACCGGATCCTTCAGAAGATCGAAGAGCGCAGTTCCTATATCCAGCCCGCCTCAGAAGCTTCCGAAACAGCAGAGGCAGCCGGGGCCATTTCCCAATAGCATACATAAAAAAACCGCCTTACCGGCGGTTTTTTTAATCGCATTTTAGTCCCCAAGGATCTCTTTGATCCCCTGGATCAGGCCCTGATAGGTCTCGGTGATCTCGTCCATCATTCCTCTCGCCTCTGCTTCCTTTCCCTCCCGGAAAAGCTGTACCTGGCGGGTGGTAAGCTCGTAGAGCCTGTTCATGGAAAGATTTCCGCTGACGCCCTTCAAAGTGTGGGAAGCGGTAAGGGCGGCCTCTGCGTCTCCCTTTTCCACCGCGTCTTTCAGCTTCTCATAGTTGGCGTCGTCTAAGAATTTTTTCAAAAAGCGCGTCAGGATCCCCTCATTTCCCATAAAGCGGTCCAGCACACTGTCCACATCGATCCCGATCTCCTCGAGACGGCTTTTTCTGGCAGGTTCCATATGTCCTCTTCTCCTTTACTTTTCTTTCTTTTCATACAACTGATACAACTGCTCTTCCACGGAGAAGAAGCAGTCCAAAAGCCTCGGGTTAAAGGTGCCGCACTGGCCGTCCCTGATCATCTCCACAACCGTCTCTCTGGAAAAGGCGTCTTTATATACACGCTTACAGCTTAAGGCGTCGTATACATCCGCGATGGAAACCACCTGGGCCCAGGGAGTGATCTCTTCTCCTTTCAGGCCGTCCGGATACCCCCGGCCGTCAAAGCGCTCATGGTGATGGCGCGCAATGTCGTAGGCATAGATATAGGCCTCCTGCTCCCGGAGCTGGGGGATCTTTTCCAGAAGGGCCGCGCCCTGGAGCGTATGGGTCTTCATGACCTCAAATTCCTCTGCTGTCAGCCGTCCCGGCTTATTTAGTATGGCGTCCGGAATGGCGATCTTACCCACGTCGTGCATGATCGCTCCCAGTCCGATCTGCCGGATCTGCTCTTCGTTCAGTCCTTCTCCGAATTCTGTATGTTTCAGGATATATTCTGTGATCTCACGGATCCGCCGTACATGCTCTCCCGATTCTCCGCTGCGGAACTCAATGGCGGTGGAAAGGGATTCGATCATGCCCTGGTTCAGAGAGATGATCTTCTCTGCCTGGGCCAGAAGCTTTGACTGCTGCTGCTCCACCACATTTCCCAGACGTTTTCTCGCCCGGAACAGCTCTACAACAGAATTGATCCGGCGGATCACGATGTAGGGGATCACCGGTTTGCTGATCACGTCCATCACACCCAGCCGGTATGCTTCCTTCATGGTGCTGTCGCTGGCTTCCGCTGTGATCAGGAAGACAGGGATCTTCTCCAGAAGCCCCCGGGCCTTCAGGCGGCGCAGCACCTCCAGGCCGTCCATGACCGGCATGACCACGTCCAGAAGGACCGCACAGTATTTTTCCTGGTTCTCCTGGATCATCGAAAGTCCGATCTCTCCGTTTTCCGCTTCCTCCACCTCGTAAAAGGCGGAAAAAAGATTGTCCAGGATCCCCCTGTTTATCTCGTCATCGTCCACGATCAAGATCGTATTCTGGGTAAAATAAAGTTCTGTATCGTTCATCATTTGCTCAGGATCCTCCTACGCAGCATCTGTAAATCAGTTCTGCTGTACCCATTATAACCGAGTTTCCGCCCGGTAGCAAGGAATTTAACGGCAGTCTGCCGGCTCCTCGCCTTATTTTTCAGCTTCGGATACGGAATGTCTCCGGAGCAAAACGGTAGACCAGAACACAGGCCACGATCATATAAAGGATACAGAAGGCAATGCAGACCCCTCCGAACAGAAGAGTCGGCATCTTCACCTGCATCATAAAAAAGCAGATAAAATAAGTGGCCGACGTCACCAGGCTGTACGTCCCGCTTTTCATCTCAGTCCCCTGATTGTAGGGCTGGAGAAGATAATAAATGGTCAGATAGTGAACAGAGAAAAACATACTCTGACAAAGGATCGATACAAAGATCACCCCGTAATTCACGGGATTTTCCGTTCCTCCGGACACGTAAAGCAGCAGGGAAAGACCGCCTCCGATGACCAGCGCAGGAGGAAGATTGATCTTTATGATCTCCCGCAGACGGATCCGGAACAGCTTCAGCACCATCCCCGGCTGTTTAAAAAAGGAATAGGTCAGGAGGCTGTGGTCACAGTTCATGAATAAGGTCCTGGTAAATCCTGTCCCCCGGTTTATGGAATACATGATAAACACAAAGTAAGGCAGGTAATTCAGGATCAGACGGTTGACCGGCTCCCTGGCCTTTGGCACCAGGAAAAGGGCCAGTCCGGCCAGGAAAACAGCAGCCGCAAAAACCGCAGTCAGCTTCACAGAGGCTTTCCAGAGGATCTTCTGATGCCTGCGGATGAACAGTTCGTTCAGATACTCAAAGCCCCTGCGTTTGCTGGTGATGCTCTTATCGGTACTGATGATCTTCTCGTTCTGTGCCTTTGCCGTCTGGGCGAGGGTGGGCGTATCCATCTGATTCTGCAGGCTGGCCAGAAGCTGCTGGTTTACCTCACGGTAGTAGGGAAAGGTAAGCAGTTTTTTGACGGACAGGATCCCTCCTGCCAGAAACACCAGCATACACACAGTAAATGCCCACGCCGGCAGCAGGATCTTTACAGCCGGCAAAAGGTAGGCGGCCAGAAGGAGCAGCCCAAGGACGATCCAGTAGACCTTTCCTCCCTTGTCCTCATTATAGACGTATCCGTTCTTCTCATAATTCCCGAGAGAATAAGCGGCAAACAGGATCTTTCCCCCTACGGTGGAAAACGGAAAAAGGATACACAGCCACAAAGGAACGCCGTTTCCCATGCCGAACAGGATAGAGAAAGGAAGGAATCCCACGATGTCCTTCAGCATCTGATAGGCATAATTGACCAGTGTATATTCTCTGGCGTCCATGCGCAGCAGGATCATGGCATAGTATTTATCCCGGGAAGGATGAAAAAGGATCGTCCTGCCGTAAGCGCCGATCACCGTCAGGATCAGCAGGATATGCAGATATACCCGGTCCTTTGGCACGTCCTGGTAAAGGGAGCACATCAGGTTCAGCATCAGCAGGAAATATAAAAATTTTCCCAGAAATATGGTGACGATCTCCCATATCACAGAAAGGACATTGGCGAATACCTTTAAGCCCCACACTCCGTAGATTTTCTCCGGAAGAAGCTTTTTTAGCAGAGGGATCTGCTTCAGAGCAAACAGGATGCCGTTAACATGGTAGGCATTTCTTAGGGAAAAGGAAATCTTAAGCGTCTTTTTCATGCTCTTCCTCCTTAAGTGCCGCGATGATCTTTTCTTTGAATTCCTGGCTGTTCAGATCCTCCTTGTCCACCAGCTCCAGCTCTCCGTGATTTAAAAGAACGATCTTATCACAGAGATCCAGGGCGAGATCCATGATATGGGTAGAAAAGATAATGATCCTTCCCTCCTTTAATGAACGGAGCAGCTGCTTCATCTCTTCCGCCACCACCACGTCCAGAGAGGTGAGCGGCTCGTCCAGCAGAAGGATATTCGGCTGGGCGATGATATTGATGAGCATCTGCATCTTGTTCTTCATTCCATGGGAATAATCTTTTAAAAGCTTATCCCGGTCTTCGGGATCGATACTGATATAGTCAAAATATTCATCCGGCGTCCTGGGATCCGGAATGCTTTTCTCGTTAATGTCCAGAAAAAACTTCAGGAACTCCCTGCCGGTAAGGAATTCCGGCACCGTAGGCGTGGACAGCACATAGCCGATATCCTCTGCCCCAAGGCGGCGTCCGGAGCCTTCCTCTTCCAGAAAAAAACTGCCGCTGTCGGTCTTGATATCTTTATTCAGACAGTTGAACAGGGTGGTCTTTCCGGCCCCGTTCCGTCCCAAAAGGCCGTAGATATTTCCGCTTTCAAAGGTAAAGGTGATATCTTTCAGCACTTCTTTCTTGCCGAAATTCTTTGCCAGATGTTCGATCACAAATTTCATACGTCATCCTCCTTGTGCCTTTTCATTGATGCAAAGATCCGCTGATTTCTGACAAAATCCGCATTTCTGTATATTTGCTACAGAATACCACAGGAATATACGGATACGCAAGCATAATTATTATTATGCAGAAATATTATAGCTATAATAAATGTTTTTAACAGTATTGATATTGTATGTACATCGTATTAATATAGAGAAAAAGGAGGAGATTATTATGGCACAAACAACAATAAGTGTACGTATGGATGATAGATTAAAAAAGGATTTTGATAATGTATGCAACGAATTAGGTTTATCCATGACAACAGCCATAACCATGCTTGCCAAAAAGATGACACGAGAAAAAAGGATTCCTTTTGAAGTGTCTGTTGACCCGTTCTATTCCGATGAAAATATGGCAAGATTGAGGAAATCCATTGCACAAATGGAGCAAACCGGAGGTATCATACACGAGGTGGATTTTGATGATCAAAGCTTGGACAGATGAAGCATGGGAAGATTTTGAGTATTGGACTAAGCAGGATATGTGGATCACATTATAGGGATAAATGATTATATTTAAAAAAAGAGGATTCTTATTCCTGACCCCAGCGATTACTGCTGTTCAGAAATAAGAATCCTATTCTTTACTCGATCATCATGGCATCCCCAAAGGAAAAGAACCTGTATTTTTCCTTCACCGCCTCTTCATAGGCACGCATGATGTTCTCCTTCCCTGCCAGGGCAGAGACTAACATAAGGAGGGTGGATTCCGGGAGATGAAAATTAGTGATCAGGCCGTCGATCATCTTAAAGCGATAGCCAGGATAAATGAAAATATCGGTCCAGCCGCTTCCGGCCTTTAAGATTCCGTCTTCTCCCGTGGCGGACTCCAGAGTACGGCAGCTTGTGGTCCCCACAGAGATCACACGTCCGCCGTTCTTTTTCGTCTGGTTGATCAGTTCTGCCTGCTCAGGCTCTACCACGTAAAATTCCGAATGCATATGATGCTCCGTCACATCTTCCACCTTCACCGGCCGGAAGGTTCCCAGTCCCACATGAAGGGTCACATGGGCGATCCGGATCCCCTGTTCCTGCACCTTCTCTAAAAGCTCTTTTGTAAAGTGGAGGCCGGCCGTAGGCGCTGCGGCAGAACCCTCGTGTCTTGCATAGACTGTCTGGTAACGGTTCTTATCCTCCAGTTTTTTGGTGATATACGGCGGCAGCGGCATTTCTCCCAGACGGTCCAGGATCTCCTCAAAGATCCCTTCATAGGAAAACCGGATCAGCCGGTTTCCTTCCTCTACCACATCTATGATCTCTCCCTTCAGGATCCCGTCTCCAAAAAGGATCTTTGCTCCCGGTCTTGCTTTCTTCCCCGGCTTTACCAGGCACTCCCAGACGTCGCCTTCTTTTCTTTTTAAAAGAAGGATCTCGATCACGGCTCCCGTATCCTCCTTATGGCCGTAAAGCCTGGCCGGGATCACCTTGGTGTCATTGATGACCAGGCAGTCCCCTGCTTTTAAATAATCCAGTATATCGGTAAAATGCCGGTGTTCGACACTTCCGTCCTTTAAGGATAAATGCATCAGCCTTGAGGCGCTTCTGTCCGCGAGAGGGCTTTGGGCAATGAGCTCTTTGGGCAGATCATAATAAAAATCCGACGTTTTCATAGAGATTCCTCCTCTTCCTTCCACTGCTTTTTTAGCTGGCGGACGTAATTCCATTCTTTATTGGTCAGATCCGCCTTTTTCAGCAGATCCGGCCGGTTCTTAAGGGTCCGCAGGATCGACTGCTCCCGTCTCCATTTTGCAACGTTCTCATGATGTCCGGACAGAAGCACCTCCGGTACCTTTTTCCCATGCCATTCCTCCGGCCGGCTGTACTGGGGATATTCCAGAAGATTGCCCGCAAAGGACTCCGTCTCCCCGGATTCCTGGTTATTCAGCACTCCCGGGACCATACGGGAGATCGAGTCCATCATGACCATAGCCGGAAGCTCCCCTCCGGTGAGCACATAGTCCCCGATGGAAACCTGGTCTGTGACGATCTCCTCCAGCACCCGCTCATCGATCCCTTCATAATGCCCGCACAAAAAGACAAGATCCTCTTCCAGGGCCAGCTCCCGGGCCATTTCCTGATTAAACACCTTCCCCTGAGGGGTAAGATAAACCACCCGGGGCTTTTTGCCGATCCGCTCTGCGATAGAGGCATAGGCCAGATACACCGGCTCCGCCTGCATGAGCATCCCGGCTCCGCCGCCGTAGGGATAATCGTCTACCTTCTGATGCTTATTGAAGGCAAAATCCCGGATATTCACCGCTTCCAGGCTTAGCAGGCCCTTTGCGATGGCCCTTCCGGTGATGCTGGTGTTCATCCCCTGAAGGATCATTTCCGGAAACAGTGTCAGTACATGAAAATTCATCTATATAAGCCCTTTCATTAAATGTACGGTCATCTGGTTCTTTTCAAGATCGATATCCAAGATACATTCCTTAATAGCCGGAAGGAGCACTTCCTTCCCCTCATCGGTGGTGACCACATAAACGTCGTTGGCTCCGGTCTCAAGGACATCTTTTAAGGTTCCGAAATGGCTGCCGTCCTCCAGGATCACGGAAAGTCCCAGAAGATCAGCGATATAATACTCGTCCTCGGCAAGCTCCTGTCCTTCCTCTCTGGGGATCCATAAATCTTTTCCTTTATACATTTCAATATCGTTTATATTGTCGATCCCTTTAAACTTCAGGATCGCAAGATTCTTAAAGAACTTTACATTTTCGATCTCCAGGTCCTTAAGCTCTCTCCCGGTGTCAAGCAGTACATGGGAAAGCTCCAAAAAACGGTCTGCGCTGTCCGTGGTGGGAAATACCTTCACCTCGCCCCTGACGCCGTGGGTGGTGGTGATCACCCCCACCTTTAACAAATCTTCCATCTTTATGATCTCCTAAACTAAGTGATGATGTCCTGTTTCATAAAATCAGGAGCCATGTCGCCACAGCTCCTGATCTGTAAGACGGATACCGTCTTCTCTTATTTTCATTGCAGAATATCTACAATCACTTTTTTGCTGCTCTTAGAAGAAGCCGCTTTCACTACCGTGCGGATAGCCTTGGCGATCCTGCCCTGGCGTCCGATGACCTTGCCCATGTCGGAAGGTCCCACCTTCAGCTCGATGACAACGGCATCTTCTTTTTCAGTTTCGGTAACGACTACTTCATCCGGATTTTCAACAAGAGATTTTGCAATTACTTCTACTAATTCTTTCATTACATACCTCCCTGACCCGTCCGTAATAGGACGTTATGGAAATAGCTTGTCCTTGGTATTCTCTTATTTCTCGATTCCGGCCAGCTTTAAGATCTTTGCAACTGTTTCAGTAGGCTGAGCGCCTGCTGCCAGCCACTTTCTTGCAGCTTCTTCGTCTACTTTGTAAGCGCTTGGCTCAAGGTTCGGATCGTAGGTGCCGATCTCTTCGATGCACTTTCCGTCACGTTTGCAGCGGGAATCTGCAACAACGATTCTATAAAAAGGTGCCTTCTTCTGTCCCATTCTTCTTAATCTGATCTTTACTGCCATTTTTTAATTCCTCCGTTTATCTTTCTTTTTTCTTGATCTTTTATTAAAAAGGTAGCTTAAAGCCGCCTCTTTTACCTGCTTTGCCGCCCATAAGACCGGGCATCTGCTTCATCATCTTTTTGCTCTGTTCAAACTGCTTCACCAGACGGTTGACCTCAGAAATGTCCACACCCGCGCCTTTTGCAATGCGGTTTTTCCTGGAAATATTTAAGATCCCCGGATTGCTCCGCTCCTTCGGCGTCATGGACAGGATAATGGATTTGGTCCGGTCCAGAGCTTTTTCATCGATCATCCCTTCGATGTCCTTCATCTTGCTGCCGAACCCCGGAAGCATATTTAAGATGCTGCCCAGCCCGCCCATCTTGTTCATCTGTTCCATGCTGGTGAGATAATCGTTAAAGTCAAAGTCCATTTTCTTTAACTTTTTCTGCATTTCCTGGGCCTGTTCCTGATCCATGGCCGCCTCGGCCTTTTCGATGAGGCTCATCACATCGCCCATCCCCAGGATCCTGGAAGCCATCCGCTCCGGATAAAACTGCTCCAGATCCGAAAGCTTCTCTCCCATACCAACGTACAGGATCGGCTTTCCGGTGACCGCCTTTATGGAAAGTGCGGCTCCGCCCCGGGTATCACCGTCCATCTTGGTGAGGATGACACCGTCGATCCCGACCTTCTCGGAGAAGGTCTTGGCTACGTTTACCGCATCCTGTCCGGTCATGGCGTCCACCACCAGGACGGTGGCGTCTACGGAAACATTTTCCTTGATGTCGGAAAGCTCCTGCATCATTTTTTCATCTATATGAAGACGTCCTGCCGTGTCGATAAGGACTACGTTCTGCTGATGGGATCTGGCATACTCCAGCGCGGCTTTCGCGATATCCACAGGGTTCTGCTTATCTCCCATGGAAAATACTTCCACGCCCTGCTTTTCCCCGTTTACCTGAAGCTGGGTGATCGCTGCCGGACGGTAAACATCACAGGCCACCAGAAGGGGGCGTTTTCCTTTGGATTTCAGTTTTCCCGCAAGTTTGGCCACCGTGGTGGTCTTACCGGCGCCCTGGAGACCAGCCATCATAAGGACGGTGATCTCGCTTCCCGGTTTCAGCGGAAGCTCCGTCGTCTCGCTTCCCATCAGATTTACAAGTTCTTCGTTAACGATCTTGATGACCATCTGGCCAGGGTTCAGACCATTCATTACGTCCTGTCCCACGGCGCGCTCCTGAACAGACTTGATAAACTGCTTTACTACTTTAAAGTTTACGTCCGCTTCCAGAAGAGCCATTTTTACTTCCTTTAAGGCGATCTTGACGTCTTCCTCAGTGAGACGTCCCTTGCCCCGCAGCTTTTTAAATACATTCTGCAGTTTTTCTGTCAGACTTTCAAATGCCATTCGTTATAACTCCTCTAATATTTCATTGGATATGGCTGCGATCTCTTTCACCTGATGTTCGCCGGCCAGTTCACGGATCCGGCGGACCTGGGTGCGGATGTTCAGAAATTTTTCTACCAGGTGCAGCTTTCCCTCATATTCTTCCAGGGTCTTATTGACCCGGCGGATCATGTCGTGTACGCCCTGCCGGCTGATGCCCAGGTCTTCCGCCACCTCGCTGAGGGAATAATCCTCAAGGACCACACTTTCATATACCTGCTGCTGGCGCCTGGTCAGCAGCTCTCCATAAAAATCATACAAAAGCGTCTGCTCTACAAACTTTTCCATCTGCATCACCTTGGCTATCATACATGATTTCCCGTCAGGTGTCAAGTATTTTTTCTTGACGAAATTATGTTTAGGTAAATGTTTATGTGTTTTTATCTGGTAGAAGGGTGATGGTTATGGTATAATTTTCCTGTTACCGCCTCCGATACTGGTGACAGAGAGGAGGTGAACTACATGGAGTTCTTCGCTTCACTTATTATCGCTGTTGCGGCGGGTGTGATTTGCCATCTTATCTGCAAATGGTTGGACAGCGGTAAATAGTCGGTAACCAGCCTCGGCCCTAAGCCCTGCCGACAATAGGGAATAAAAAACCCCAGTGCTGCAACACCGGGGTTTTTGTTTAGTCGAACCACATGGATTCTTCACTTCACTTTGCCTACTGGCATTATAGCATATGCAGATCTGAAATACAATATTCTACGCAGTTTTTGGCAGGTTTTCTTTACAAACTTTTTTTAAAGATTTTGTCTGATCCGAAGCCAAAACGTTTCGTTCTTCTATTGCACATTAAAAAGCTATAGATTATAATTAATGATATATTACCATATAAGGAGGGTTAGTGTGAAAGAAAGTAGAGGCCAGCCGAAAAATGGCGCACTGAAACAAGCTATTGAAAAATAGCCATTTGAAACAGGGTTGATTTTGTTGAGATACGCTAAGAAGTAAGCGGGGACTCTTTTATAAGTCCTTCGTCAATTAAAAGTTTCATAGCCTGCTTGACAGCCTTTTCCTTTTGCTTGTTTTTCAAAGGTTCAGGCATATCAATCTTGTAAAGGTCGGTTGGATTCCAGGCTTCTCCCGTAGACAGCATATGGTAGGCAGCGGTGAGGATCATCCGGGCGACCGCAATGATGGCACGTTTCTTACCACGGCGTTTCATGATGCGTTCATATTTGGCTTTGTAATAAGGGGATTTGTTGGATTTCACGGCTGCATGGGCAACTTGCACCAATGCAGGTTTGAGGTAGACACCGGCACGTGTGATCCGGACAGATTTCTTCTTACCGGCTGACTCATTATTACCGGGAGTCAGGCCAGCCCAGCAGCATAAACGTTTGGAATTAGAAAACTGTGTCATATCCGTACCAATCTCAGAGATAATCGTGATCGCACTGCTGCGGTCTACTCCGGGGATGGTACACAGTAACTGGACAGCATTTTCATAAGGTTCCACCAACGAATCAATCATCGAGTCTATATCTGAGATCGTAGATGTGATATAATCCATATGTGCGTGGACGAGACGCATGCGATATTTTTGGGCGTCAGTCATCTGATAACCCTCGATAGACTCAATGACACTCTCAGACTTCTTCTTGAGCGAACGAAGCAGTCTGGAAGATATTTCTTCGTGGTTGATGGAATTGTCGGACTGTTTGAGAAGGTAATCGATCACAGAGGTGGCTGATTTTCCAAAAATATCGGAAACGACCGAATCTAATGCGACATTGCAGACGGTAAGCGCATTCTGAAACCGATTTTTCTCACTGCTTCTGCAGGAAGTCAGCTTATACCGGTATCTCGTAAACTCTCTGAGGATACGGATTGGTTTGCACGGTATATAGCTTCCCGGCACAAGCCCCAATCTGAACAGATCTCCAATCCACTTGGAATCCTTGGTATCATCCTTGTTCCCTTTGACAGCCTTTACCCATTTGGGGTTGGCGATGGTGACGTTTAACTCGTCTTCTAAAAGGTTAAATACGGGGACCCAATATTTACCAGTAGATTCCATACAGACATCACGACAGGAATTGTCCAACAGCCATTGCTTAAACTCAAGGATGGAATTGTTGAAGGTGGAGAAGCGTTTCTTGTGATAAGAAGGCTGAACTCCGGAAATGGTTTTGATG
Organism: Candidatus Blautia faecigallinarum; assembly: GCA_019116385.1. GTDB lineage: Bacteria > Bacillota > Clostridia > Lachnospirales > Lachnospiraceae > Blautia_A > Blautia_A faecigallinarum. Next base: position 18,251 of record DXBU01000168.1, read on the forward strand.
ATGGTGGCGACGAGAAAAGATTTGTGGACATCGACGCCACAGCAGGTTTGATAAATGACTTTCACAGGCAAAGCTCCTTTCTGAAAAATAGAGAGAAGCCATTGACTGAACCACCACATATTTAACAAGAGTTAAAACAATTCTTAGTGTACGGTCTAAGAGAGCCACTTATTTGTGCTTGAAAGGTGGAACTTACACTGATTCTTATGCTGTCTAAAACGAGAGAGTTTTTACGACTCCTCCTCCCGTGCTTTGTAGTGTAGCTTCTCGCTTTCAGTATAGAGCAAAAAGTAGAGGAAGTCGAAACTTTCATTACTATTTGTGCCGCCAACTGAAAGGCGGCGGAATGGAGATTCTTATGGAAAAAGCTAAAGTCTATTACACCAACATGCGGACAGGTTTTGACGACGGACTTTTAAATAAACTGGCGCGTCTGATCAAAAAAGCCGGGATTGGCAGCATTGATTTCAAAGACAAGTACACCGCCATCAAGATCCATTTCGGAGAGCCCGGCAACCTCGCCTTTCTCCGTCCTAATTATGCAAAGGTCGTGGCGGACATCGTGAAAGAACTGGGCGGCAAGCCTTTCCTTACCGACTGCAATACTTTATATGTAGGCGGCCGAAAAAACGCTCTGGACCATCTGGAAAGCGCCTATACCAACGGCTTTTCTCCCTTCTCTACCGGATGCCATATCCTGATCGCCGACGGCTTAAAGGGCACCGATGAAGAATATGTTCCCGTTGAAGGGGGAGAATACGTAAAAGAGGCCAAGATCGGACGGGCCGTCATGGACGCTGACGTATTTATCTCCCTTACTCATTTCAAAGGGCATGAAGCCACCGGCTTCGGCGGCACGCTGAAGAACATCGGCATGGGATGCGGTTCCAGAGCAGGAAAAATGGAAATGCACAGTGCTGGAAAGCCCCATGTGGACCAGGCCCTGTGTATCGGCTGTAAGCGCTGCGCAAAGATCTGCGCCCACGACGCTCCGTTCTTCACAGACGGAAAAGCAGCCATCGACCATGACAAATGCGTAGGCTGCGGCAGATGCATCGGCGTCTGTCCTAAAGATGCAGTCCTTGCGGCGTCTGACGAATCCAACGACATCTTAAACTGCAAGATCGCGGAATATACCAAAGCGGTGATCCAGGACAAGCCGAATTTCCATATCAGCCTGGTCATCGACGTGTCTCCTTACTGCGACTGTCATGCGGAAAACGATGCAGCCATCGTTCCGGACGTGGGATTCTTCGCTTCCTTTGATCCTGTGGCCCTGGATAAAGCCTGCGCGGATGCGGTAAACGCACAGCCGGCCATTGCCAACACCTGTCTCTCTGAAGCAGATCACGAAGGCCACGATCACTTTAGCGCGGTATTCCCTACTACCAATTGGAAATCCTGCATCGAACACGCAAAGAAGATCGGCCTGGGAACCGATGAGTATGAATTGATCGAGGTAAAATAATCATCAATTTAAACCGATCTATATTTAAGCACAGAAAAACCATGGAAAGGATAGAAAACTATCCGGACCATGGTTTTTTATATCTGCCAATATATAGGATCACAAGCTTGCCCGGATCACCTTCGGACGGCATCCCGCCTCTTCCAGTGCCCGAACGATCTTATTTTTATGCTCTGTTCCAAATGCTTCCATCGTGATCTTCAGCTCCACAGCCGCGTTTCGGTTGGTGCTCACAAACTGGTTGTGATCCAGCTTGATGACATTTCCCTGTTCCTGTGCAATGATCGTTGCCACGCGGACCAGCTCGCCGGGCTTATCCGGGATCAGCACAGAAACTGTAAAGATACGGTCTCTCTGGATCAGGCCGTGCTGCACAACAGAAGACATGGTGATCACGTCCATATTTCCGCCGCTCAAAATGGAAACCACTTTTTTATTTTCAAAATCCAGATGGCGGAGGGCCGCTACAGTAAGAAGTCCGGAATTCTCCACGATCATCTTATGATTCTCTACCATATCCAAAAATGCCACGATCAGTTCATCATCCTCCACGGTGATGATGGAGTCCAGGTTTTCCTGAAGATACGGAAAAATCTTCTCTCCCGGAGTCTGCACAGCAGTACCGTCTGCAATGGTGTTTACCTCAGGAAGGGTAACGATCTCTCCTTTTCTTAAGGACGCACGAAGGCAGGCCGCTCCTGCAGGTTCCACGCCGATAACCTTGATATGAGGGTTCAGAAGCTTTGCTAGTGTCGATACCCCTGTGGCAAGTCCGCCGCCGCCCACAGGCACCAGGATATAGTCCACAAGGGGAAGCTCCTGGATGATCTCCATGGCGATCGTCCCCTGTCCGGTCGCCACCGCCGGATCGTCAAAGGGATGGATAAAGGTGTATCCCTGCTCTTCTGCGAGTTTTAAAGCATATTCACAGGCCTCATCATAGACATCCCCTTTAAGGATAACCTCCGCCCCATAATTTTTCGTACGCTCCACTTTAATAAGAGGGGTTGTGGTAGGCATCACGATCACAGCCTTCGCGCCGAACTTGCTGGCTGCGTAAGCCACGCCCTGGGCATGGTTTCCGGCGGAGGCGGTGATCAGTCCTTTTTCCCGCTCCTCCTGGGACAGGGTGCTGATCTTATAATAAGCGCCCCGAACCTTATAGGCTCCGGTCCGCTGCATGTTTTCCGGTTTAAAGTATACTTTATTTCCCGTAAGTTCTGAAAAATAACTGCTCTTTATAAGCTTTGTCTCCTGAGTGACTTTTTTTACGATTTCCGATGCTTCTTCGAAGCTTTCTAATGTAAGCATATGTTCCTCCTGTCTCTGTCTATTTGTAACTGAACCTCCTATTTGCTGATATCAAACAGCGCATCTACAAACGCATCCGCATCGAATTTCTGCAGATCGTCAATGCTTTCTCCTACACCGATATATTTGACGGGGATGTCAAGCTCTGACTGGATCGCTACCGCAATGCCTCCTTTGGCTGTGCCGTCCAGCTTTGTCAAGATAATGCCGTTTACGTCGGCCACTTCAGAGAACTGTTTTGCCTGGACCAGGGCATTCTGGCCGGTGGTTCCGTCAAGGACCACCAGAGTTTCCAGGTAAGCCTCCGGGTATTCCCGTTCCAGGATACGATAGATCTTCCGCAGTTCTTCCATCAAATTCTTTTTGTTATGCAGTCTTCCTGCCGTATCACACAAAAGCACATCTGCGTTTCTTGCTTTTGCCGCGGAGACCGCATCATAGACCACCGATGCAGGATCCGCGCCTGGCTGTCCGCCGATGATCTCCACACCTGCCCGGTTTGCCCACTGGGTAAGCTGTTCTCCTGCTGCTGCCCGGAAAGTATCCGCAGCTGCCAGGATCACTTTCTTCCCCTGATCTTTCAGTTTTCCAGCAAGCTTTCCTACGGAAGTGGTTTTTCCCACTCCGTTTACACCAATGACAAGGATCACAGATCTGCGATTTTCAAATTCGTACTCGGTACTGTCCACATACATCTGCTCTTTGATGCTGTCGATCAAGAGCTGCTTGCATTCCATGGGTTCTTTGATGTGTTTTTCCGCCACCTGCTGCTTTAAATTTTCCAGGATGGACGTTGTCGCGTTGATCCCAATATCGCCCATGATCAGAATTTCTTCCAGTTCCTCATAAAAATCCTCGTCAATACTGGAATAGCCGCTGAATATAGAATCGAAGCCGGCCACGATATTGTCCCTTGTCTTTGCAAGTCCGCTCACCAGCCGTTTAAAAAAACCTTTCTTCTCCTCTGCCAAAACCTGTCCCTCCCTCATTATTTGCTCAACTGATTTTCTACCAAGTCAACAGATACCAGGGTAGATACCCCTTTTTCCTGCATGGTAATACCATAGAGCCTGTCTGCAGCATTCATGGTGCCGCGTCTATGTGTTATTATAATAAATTGCGTGTTCTTCGTCAACTTTTGCAGATATCCGGCGAAACGGCCCACATTGGAATCATCCAAAGCCGCCTCGATCTCGTCCAGAAGACAGAAGGGCGATGGCTTAAGATTCTGAATGGCAAAAAGAAGGGCAATGGCCGTCAGCGCCTTTTCTCCGCCGGAAAGCTGCATCATATTCTGAAGCTTCTTTCCTGGCGGCTGGGATATGATCCGGATCCCGGCTTCCAGGATGTCTTCGTCTTCTGAAAGCTCCAGGGTACCCTTTCCTCCGCCGAAAAGTTCTTTAAAAGCCTTATCAAATTCTCTCTGAATATCCTGGAACTTTTCAGTAAACTGCCTGCGCATACCTTCATCCAGTTCCTTTATGATCCCTTCCAGAGTCTGTTCTGCCTTTACAATATCCTCATACTGTCCCTGAAGGAAGGAATGGCGTTCCAAAAGCTCCTTGTAATCTGCGATCGCGTTTACGTTGACCGGACCCAGCTTTCGGATATCTTCCTTCATCCGGCCGATTTCTTTTTTCATTTCCTGGCGGTCGGAAAGCTCGTCGTTCCGGTACTGAGCCGCGTTGTTGGGTGTGATCTCGTATTCCTCCCACAGATAGGAGATCTGGCTTTCCTGGTTTTCCTCGATCTTCTCTATCTGGCTTTTCAGACGGAAACACTCTTTATCCAAAAGTCCGATCCGGTTGGAAAGCTCGTCCCGTTTTGTAAACATTTCCTTGTGCCGGTTATTTTTTTTGTCTTTTTCTTCCTGAAAACTTTGCATTTGTTTCCTGGAAGTTTCTTCTTTTTCCTGGCACAGGGCTATGTTTTCTTTCCTGAGACGGATCTCTTCTTCTTTCTTTTTCATTTCCTCCTTTCCTTGGGAAAGGATTTCATGGATTTCCTGCTGTTCCTGCGCTAAAGTCCGGATCTCCTGGCCAAGGCGGGAAAGATTCTCTTTTGCAAAAGTTTCCTTTTGTTCCAGAGAGGAGGCTTCCAGACGGATATCCTCCAGTTCTTTGGTCTTTTCTGCTTCCTCGTTTTTCCATTCTTCCAGTTCTTTCTGTCGGGTCTCAATGAAGGCTTCCAGTTCTTTTTCATCCTGCTTTGAAGCTTTCAGTTCCTCTTCGATCTGGCTGTGCTCTTCCTTGATGTCTCCAGCCTGACGCTTCAGTTCAGCCTGGTCCCGGTTGATCTTATCGTATCCTCCCTGGATTTCTTTGATCTTTTCCTCGATCTTAAGGAGGTTCATTTTAGCGGTATTTTGTGCCACATACTGCTTACGCAGTTTTTCCTGAAACTCTGCGATCGCGTCCCGGATCACATTTCTTTTGCTGCGGTTCTCGTCAATGGACTTCTGCATGTTCTCCATATCGTGTTTCAGGGCAGCCACGCTTCGCTCCAGTTCCTCTATTTCCCTTCTTCTTCCAAGAAGATTGCTGCTGTTTTTAAAGGCACCGCCTGTCATAGAGCCCCCAGGGCTTAAAAGTTCCCCTTCTATGGTGACCATGCGCAGACTATGCCGGTATTTTTTCCCAATAACAATGGCATGGTCAATGGTATCCACAACCAGTACCCTGCCCAAAAGATATCGGCAAAGGCCTTCATACTCCGGTTCTACCGTCACCAGATCGCTTGCCACCCCGATCACCCCCGGTTCCGACAAGGCCTCTTTTTGGGGGAAACCGCTTTTTCCCGTCATATTGCTCAAAGGAAGGAAAGTTGCCCTTCCGTAACGGTTCTTTTTCAGAAAGCCGATCATTTCCTTGGCGGTCTTCTCGTTGTCAGTGACAATATTCTGAATGCTCCCCCCAAGGGCGGTCTCTATGGCGATCTCATAGTTCTTCTGCACCTGGATAATGTCCGCCACCACGCCTTTGATCCCGGGCATCTTATCTCTTTGTTCCATCACCCGGCGTATGCTGTTTCCGTAGCCGTCATAGCGCTCTGTGATATTTTTCAGGGAAAACAGTCTGGATTCCTCTCTGTGATAGGCTGTCTGCCCAATCTCCATCTGTGCATTCTGCTTTTTCAATTCCTTTGAAATCTCATCTACAGACTGATCCAGACGGACGCATTCCTCATTCATAGACTGGATCAGGGCGGTGATGGCATCGTATTCTGCCCGGGCTTTTTTACGGATGTTTTCCTGTTCCTCTTCCTCGCTTTTCAGGTGCAGGATCTGCTGGCTGATCTCGGCCTTGCGGATATCCAGCTGCTCCATCATCGTATCGTAGCGCTGGGCCTTTCCTCTGGTGGTAGCCCGGCTGTTCAAAAGCTCAATGATCTCATTTTTTCCGTCTTCCACCGCTTTGGCGCATTCCTGACTGTTGGAGAGGATCACTTCCAGACGTGCCTGGCTTTTTTTCTGTTTTTCACGGATAAGCTTTAATGCATCCTGGATATCGGCCTGTTCTTCCCGGAATTCCTGACAGGAACCTTCCCGTTTTTTCAGGTCTTCCTTGATCACGTTCAGCCTGGACTGATAATGGTCTTCGTTTTGCCTGGCTGCTGAGATCTGCTCAAGAAGAACGTTGATGCTTCCTTCCAGCTGCTGTTTTTTTACAGCATTTTCGGAAGATTCCTGGCGGAGCTGATCCATTTTTTCATTCAGTTCTTCCAATTCCTGTTCCAGCTGGTCGTATTCCGTTTTCGTCCGCTCATAGGCCCCTTGATTTTCTGTAAGCTGTTCGGCAGCACTGTCAGATTTATCCCGGAGCTCTTTTAAAAGTTCTCCCGTATGGGCATGTTCCAGCAAAAAAAGATTTACGTCCAATTCCCGCAGCCGGTCCCTTTTGGAGAGATAGATTTTTGCTGTCTCCGACTGTTTTTCCAATGGGCCCAGCTGTTTGGTCAGCTCACTTAAAATATCTGTCACACGTACCAGATTCTGCCGTTCTTCTTCCAGTTTTTTTATGGTCGTGTTTTTTCTTCTTTTAAATTTCACGATACCGGCGGCTTCATCAAAAAGTTCTCTTCGTTCTTCCGGCTTTCCGCTTAAGATCCTGTCGATCTGGCCCTGCCCGATAATAGAATACCCTTCTTTTCCGATACCGGTATCATAAAACATCTCATTGATGTCTTTCAGCCTGCAGGCACTTCCATTGATGAGATATTCGCTTTCTCCGGACCGGTACAGCCGCCTGGTCACAGTGACTTCATTAAAATCCACAGGGAGTTTGTGGTCGCTATTATCCAGAGTGATCGCTACAGAAGCGTAGCTTAAAGGCTTTCTGGATTCTGTTCCGGAAAAAATAACGTCCTGCATATTTCCGCCGCGCAGCTGTTTCGCGCTCTGCTCTCCCAAAACCCAGCGCACCGCATCGCCTACGTTGCTTTTTCCGCTTCCGTTTGGTCCAACAATGCCGGTGATCCCGTTATGAAATTCAAAATTGATCTTCTGGGCAAAAGATTTAAACCCATATACCTCGATATTTTTTAAATACATACTTTCCTTTGCTCCACCTTATGTCAATGACGGCCGGATCTTTCGGATCGCCTGGTAGGCAGCTGCCTGTTCCGCGGCTTTTTTTGTGTGGCCTTCTCCCGCCCCCATAGGCGAGCCGTTTACCAGGGCATTTACGGTGAATTTTTTGTTGTGATCCGGTCCTTCCTCTTTTATCAGCTGATATTCCACCGGCTGTCCGCCCATCTCCTGTACCATCTCCTGCAGGATGGTCTTGCTATCAAAAAAGAGCTGCTTATGTTCCAGATCATTTAAGATAAATCTCAGCACAAACTCCTTTGCATTAGCAAAACCACCGTCCAGATAAACTGCACCCAAAAGTGCCTCTGTGGCATCGGACACAATAGAATCCCGGTTTCTTCCCCCGGTCATCTCTTCTCCCTTTCCCAAAAAAAGGAAATCGGGAAGGGAAAACTCTCTGGCGCAGTAGGCCAGGCTTGGCTCACATACAAGGCTGGCCCTCTTTTTCGTTAACTCTCCCTCCGGAAGCTGGGGGAATTTTTCGTAAAGATAATGGCTGCTGATCAGTTCCAGCACCGCGTCTCCCAAAAATTCCAGCCGCTCGTTGCAGCGCAGTTTCCCCAGTTTTTTTTCATTTGCATAAGAACTGTGGGTAAGTGCCTGCGTAAGAAGCTGCTTATTTTTAAAGGTATATCCAATGATCTCCTCCAGCTTTTCCAACTGTTTATTCATTTTTCCTCCTTACCGGCAGGGCAGCCGCAGCCCGGATCCCGTTTCTATTCGGTCATCCTGCGGACTGCTTCTGCTGCGTCTTTTACTGTTTGTATCTGTTCTACTGTATCGTTGTCCAATTCGATATCATATTCTTCTTCAACACCCATGATGATCTGAAACACATCCAGGGAATCTGCACCAAGGTCATCCACAAATGTGGTATCTTCTGTGATCTTATCTGCTTCTATATTTAAAACATCTGCTATGATCTTCTTCAGCTTTTCCAGTTCCACATCCACAACCTCCTATCCTTTTCAACGGTTTCATTCTCCCTCGTTGATCCGCTCGGCGATCTTTTCATTGATCTTCTGCTGCTTAAACTGCACGCACTGGAAGATCGCATTCCGGATCTCCACCGCCACAGCGCTTCCGTGTGTTTTCACCACAAGTCCTTTCAGTCCCAGAAGAGGAGCTCCGCCGTGCTCGCTGGCGTCAAATGTCTTAAGGGTCGCCTTAAGGGCAGGCTTCACAAGAAGTGCGCCGATCTTGCTCCTGAGGCTGGACATCATACTTTCTTTGATCTTTTCGATCAGGGTGGCTCCCACTCCTTCGTACAGCTTCAGGATCACATTTCCTACGAAAGCCTCGCAGACCACTACGTCCGCATAGCCGGCCGGAATATCCCGGGCTTCGATGCTGCCGATAAAGTTGATCCCTTTACAGGCTTTAAGGAGAGGGAAGGTTTCTTTTACCAGGGCATTTCCCTTTTCTTCCTCCGCGCCGTTATTGACAATGGCCACCTTTGGATTTTTAATGCCCACCACATGCTCCATGTAAATCGCTCCCATCTTTGCGAACTGCACGAGATGAGAAGGTCTGGCGTCTACGTTGGCTCCGCAGTCGATCAGAAGGGACACCCCTTTTTTCGTAGGGATGAGGGGCGCCAGCGGCGGTCTCTCCACACCCTTGCTCCTTCCCACCAGCACCTGTCCGCCTACCAGGACCGCGCCGGTGCTTCCCGAGGAAACGAAGGCGTCTGCCTCCTGTTTCTTAACCATATTCAATCCGACCACGATAGATGAATCTTTTTTTCCCCGGATGGCCGCTACCGGCGGTTCCGCCGTCTCGATCACCTCTGTGGTGTGGACGATCTGGATCCTGTCTTTGGGGCAGTCCGGATATTTTGCCAGTTCCTTATTGATCACAGCCTGGTCTCCTGTAAGGATAATGTGGATATCCTGGCGTTCCTTCACAGCCTCCACCGCGCCTTTTACTGGTTCCACAGGGGCGTTGTCGCCGCCCATGGCGTCAACTACTACTTTTACGAAATCTGCCATTTTCTATTCCTCCTGAAGCCGCGCCCCAAGGGGCCGCTTCCTCATAAATCTTCGGTTGTCAATATGTTCCAGAGCTTATCATACTAAACATCATGCAAAAAAGTCAATACAATGGTGCAAATTACCGGGCCAGGGGAAGCGCTATGGGCTTTCCGTCCAGGCAGGCCTCCACAAGCCTGTCGCCCCGGTAGCTCAGTTTCAAAGAAAAAAACGGTGCGTCTCCTGCGAGAAGTTCCAGAAAGACTGCGTCTCCCTCCCATAAATTCAGCTTAAAGAGATCCTTTTTCGGCACCCATTCCAGCACGCCCTCATCACAGTCCTTCATGGTCCCTGTAAAGCCGTCTGCCGTAAAAAGGCACATATATTCCGTTCCGTATCCTTCCTGGGAAAAGGTCACCAGGCCCCGGAACCGGTAAGAGGTAAGGGTCAGCCCCGTTTCCTCCAGCGCCTCCCGCAGAAGGCATTCCTCCGGGCTCTCGCCCTCTTCAAAATGGCCGCCGATCCCGATCCATTTATCTTTGTTCACATCATTTTTCTTGGAAACCCTGTGCAGCATCAGATAGGAATCATCCTTTTCAATGTAACACAAGGTGGTCATGGGACTTTTTTTCATTTTGTTCTTCACCCTTTCTGTTCCTTCTGTGTCTGGATCTGCTCTGCCAGATCGTTCAGATACACCCAGCGGTCCATTTTTTCCTCCAGAGCCGCCTCGGCTTCAGCCTTCTCTTTCGTAAGCTCATTAAGCCGTCCGGAATTAGTGGCGTTTTTCATCATTTCCTCGTCAAGACGGGCCAGCTTCTCTTCCAGAGCCGCGATCTCCCCGTCAATGGTCTCGTATTCTCTTTGTTCTTTATAAGAAAATTTCAGCTTTGCCTGCCGCTGGTCCTTCCAGCCTTTTGCCGATTCCTTATTTTTTTCCCGGGCGGGCTCGTTTGCCTGCTCTTCCGGCTCCGCCAAAAGACTGCCCCTGGCATTGAGGTAATCGGTATAATTTCCTTCATACTGTTTTAAATGGCCGTCTCCTTCAAAGGCAAAGATCCGGTCCGCCATGTTGTCCAGAAAATACCGGTCGTGGGACACGGCGATCACGATGCCGGAAAAGGCGTCCAGGTAATCCTCCAGGATCGTCAGGGTAGGGATGTCGATGTCGTTGGTGATCTCGTCCAGAAGGAGCACATTCGGCGCGCCGGCAAGGATCTTTAAAAGATACAGGCGCTTCTTTTCCCCGCCGGAAAGCTTGGAAATGGGCGCATACTGCATGGACGCATCAAAAAGAAAGCGTTCCAGAAGCTTGGAAGCGCTGATGGAACCTTCCCTGGTGGAGATAAACTCGGCTACGTTTTTGATATAGTCGATCACCCGCTCACGGCTGTCCATCTCTTCGATCTCCTGGGCAAAGTATCCGATCTTTATGGTCTCTCCCAGCTCCACCTCGCCCTCATCCGGGGGGATCAGTCCGGCAATGATCTTTAAAAGGGTGGACTTTCCGCAGCCGTTGGGGCCGATGATCCCAAGGCGTTCATTCTTCCGTACGATATAGTTAAAGTCCTGCACACAGACCTTATTTCCATAGCTTTTAGAAATGTGATGGAGCAGGATGGTCTTTTTGCCCATACGGCTTTCCAGGGAATCGATCTCCACCTCCTGGTCCCGAAGGGGGGCCTTTCCGTTTTTCAGGGCTTCCAGACGCTCAAGGCGTGCCCTCTGCTTGGTGCTTCTGGCCCGGCAGCCCCTTTTGGCCCATTCCAGCTCCATGCGCAGGATGCTCTGCCGCTTCCGCTCGCTGGCCAGCTCCATCTCTTCCCTCTGGGCTTTCATTTCCAGGAATTCCGAATAATTTGCCTCATAGGCGTAAAGCTTTCCATGGCTGATCTCCAGGATCTTGCTGGTCACCCGGTCCAGAAAATACCGGTCGTGGGTCACCATGATCACCGCTCCCTTAAATCCTCTTAAATACTCCTCCAGCCATCCTGCCATTTCATTGTCCAGATGGTTGGTGGGCTCGTCCAGGATCAGAAGGTCTGCAGGGTTGACCAGGGTCTTTGCCAGGGCCACCCTCTTTTTCTGCCCTCCGGAAAGGTGGCAGATCTCTTCCTCGTGGTTTTCGATCCCCAGACGGTTTAATACCCGCCTGGCCTCGGTCTCAGGATTCCAGTCCTGGTTTGCGACACCTTCCGTCACATAGGAAAGGATCGTAGAACCGGGCGGAAATTCCGGATTCTGAGGGAGATAGGTGACGCGCAGGCCGTTCTGTGTGACCACCTGGCCTTCATCCGGAAGGGAAAGTCCGGCAATGATCCGCAGAAGGGTGGTCTTTCCCGTACCATTGATGCCGATAACGCCAATCTTTTCTCCTTCCTGGATCCCGTAGGAAACATCGTCAAAAATGACCTTGTCTCCGTATAGTTTACTGATATGTTCAATATTTAATAGATTCATGGTTGTCCCTTTCCCTTTATTTTCCGGTCCCCGTGCTGCATTTCTGATAAGCGATCCTCTCTGTACCGTCTTCGATCAACACTTTTCCGCAGGGTGTAAACCCGTTCTTTTCAAACAGCCGCTGCATACTTTTATTTTTTTCATGGGTATCTCCCCGCATATTGCCGCACCGGTCAAAGCACCACTGAAGGCATTGGGAGGCGATCCCCTGTCCCTGCCGGGCAACCGCGATCCGGTGAAGGGTTCCGTAAGGTCTGTCATTGAGCCACTGTCCTTCATAGATCCGTTCGTAATTCGGCTCCTCTCCTATAAAAAACACAAACACCCCGCCCAGCCCTTCTTCTGTGTCAAAAACATAAAGCTGTTCTTTATTAAGGTCTTCCTGGATCAGTTCTCTTCGGGGATATCCGTCTGCCCATTGGTGCGGATTTCCGTTTTTCGCCATAAATTTACGGGCGCCGGCATAAATCTCCATGATTTCATCCAGTTCCTCTTCTTTTGCTCTTCGTATCATAAAAACACTCCTTTTCCAGGATCCATTCTTTCTCTTTTCTCTAATTTGTCCCTTCCGGCAGGCCGGACTTGAATTTTTTGAAATAATAGATCACAAACAGCACCCCTGTGATCCCCCAGGATATGGGATAGCTGGCCATGATCGTCTTCGCGCCCGGATATGCAGGCACCGCTGTCAAAAGCCACAGGATCCGAAGCATGCACACGCCGCCGCAGGTGAAAAGCATAGGCACCAGTACCTTTCCCCTGCCTCTTAAAGAACCGGAAAGGATCCCTATGATCACATACATGGGATAGGAAGGCAGAAGGAAGTGGAGCATTCCCGTTCCGATGGAGATGACCGACAGATCGGTGGTAAAGATCCGGAAGATGGGATCTCTGAACAGGAACATGGTCCCGCTGATCCCCACAGCGGTCACAAGAGCCATGGTCATACAGACCCGTACGCTCTTCTGCATCCGGTCCCATTTCCCCGCCCCGTAATTCTGTCCCACAAAGGTCATCACGGATATTTCAAAGGCGTTGATCACCATCCAGTAAAAGGCGTCGATCTTGCCCACTGTAGTCCAGGCGGCCACCGTATCGGTGCCCAAGGCGTTGATAAAGATCTGCATGGCTACATTGGAAATGCTGTACATCACTGATTCCAGCCCGGCCGGACAGCCGATCCGAAGGACAGAAAGCATCTGCCTTTTGTGGAAACGTATTTTTAAAGGAGAAAGCCGGTAGATCTCTCCGGACCGGATCAGCATCCAGGTCACAAGGACAGCGCTGATGGCCTGGGAGATCACAGTGGCGATGGCCACACCCGCCACTCCCATATGGAACAAAAGGACAAAAGCCACATCCAGGACAATGTTCATAAGGCAGGTGACCATCAGCACATACAGCGGACGTTTGGAATCTCCCACTGCTCTTAAGATCCCTGCTCCGATATTGTAGATCAGGTTAAAGACAAGGCCGCCGAAATAAATGTGAAGATACGTCATGGAATCCTTAACGATCTCCGCCGGTGTGTTCATGGCACGGAGCACCGGCTCTGCAAGACAGATCCCCGCCGCTCCTATGAGGATGCCGGCCGCTATGGCAAAGGCAAAGGCGGTATGCAATGTCTTTTTCAGGTTCTTTTCATCCCTGGCGCCAAAGAACTGGGCCACTACAACGGACGCGCCGGAGGAAAGCCCCACAAAAAAGCCTACCACAAGGTTTACGATCTGGCTGGTGGATCCCCCTACCGCCGCCAGAGCTTCTTTTCCTACAAATCTTCCCACCACTACCGTATCCGCAGTGTTGTAGATCTGCTGAAAAAAAGTACCGAACACGATCGGAAAGAAAAAAAGAAGAAGCTGTTTCCAGATCACTCCTTCTGTAAACTGATTTCCCGCCTTTCTGCTCTGCGACTTCACGAAATTCCCGTCCTTTCTCTTTTGTCTTTTCTTTATTTTAATGAAGTTGTTCTTAACCTATGTATTTTAACAGACATACCCGCTCTTGTCCATCTGGTTGCAGGATTCTTTTCAGAAAATCACGGAAAAAATCCGGAACAGACATTGCCGTTCCGGATTCCGGGATCCTAGTATCTTTTTATTTTTTTAGATGGTGTTTTTTCAAATTCTGTTTCACGCACCTTCAGGCTGTAGACCTTTTTGTGAGGCGGTGTATTTTTATTGTATTCATCGATGATCTGCTGCAGGGCGCCAGGGATGTCTCCGATCCCGGTCTTCCCGGCATATTCATAGTCCGGGAAGATCTCCGCTTCGATCACGCCGTTGTTTTCCCGCACCAGGATCTCCTGGACAAGGCGGTTTTCTCCGATCTTGTTTTCCAGTTCTTCGGGAGATACGTTTTCTCCGTTTTTGGTGATGATCAGGTTTTTCTTTCTTCCGGTAAGGTGTACGAAGCCGTCCTCGTCCACATAGCCAAGGTCACCTGTCTTAAGCCATCCGTCACAGAGTGTTTCCTTTGTCTCTTCCGGCATCTTGTAGTAGCCCTGCATCACGCTGCTGCCCCGTACCCACAGTTCTCCCTCTACGGATTTTCCTTCGCAGTTGGGAAGGAGCTGTCCCACCGCTTCTTTGCGGATATTCCAGCTTACGGTGGTGCTGATCACCGGAGAACACTCGGTCATGCCGTAGCCCTGAAGGATCGTGATCCCATAACGGTTAAACAGATCGATATAGGCCGGATTCAGATAAGCGCCGCCGCTGCAGATGGTATGGAACTGCTCTCCGAAAACCTCTTTCTTTACGATCTCTTCCGGGATACCTTTTGCGTCCTCCAGCTTTTTCGCCATGGTCTCGATCATCAGCGGGACCATAAGGATCATTTCCGGCTTAAACAGCTTGATGTTCTTTGCCACACGGAGCAGAGAATCGTTGATGCAGATCACGCTTCCCAGAGACATTCCCTTGAGGATATCCATACTGAGGCAATAGGCATGATGGATGGGAAGCACCGAAAGGATCACGGTCCTCTCCGGGATCTTCATGTCCAGACAAGTGGCATTTTCTGCCAGATTCCGCTGGGTGAGCATCACCCCTTTGCTTTTTCCGGTAGTTCCGGAGGTAAACATAATGGTGCACAGATCCTCCGGCCGGGGAAGGAAATCGCAGCTTCCCTGGTTCTCCTTCAGCAGCTGCCAGAAGGACAGACTGTCCCCGTCACTTTCCGTCTTCTGCATAGAGATCACATACTGAAGGCCGGGGCATCTCTCTTTTACAATCGCGGCCACATCCTTGCGCACCTCGTCCAGCACCAGGGTGGTCACATCCGCCCTGGCGATAAGCTCGCAGACTTCTTCTGCCGGAAGGGAAACATCCAGCGGGACCGCCACGCTGCCGCCGTTTACGATTCCCAGATAGGAAACCAGCCACGGGTAGGAGGTCATTCCGATCACCGCGATGTGCTTTCCCTGCTGGTCAAGAGCGACCAGCGCCCGGGAAAAGCTTTCGCTGTCCTGTTTCCACTGGGAGTAGGTTTTTGACTGGATCTGGTCCTTGCTCAGTTTATACCGGACCGCGTCTTCCTTACCGTATTTTTGTTCTGCATTGACTAAAATTTCACGGATCGTACTGCAAATCATAATCTTTTCACCATCCATTATTATTTCCGGAGTTTTTCCAGGTAATCTACCGCTTCCTGCACAGTGCGGATATCAGCCACTTCATTCTGATCGATCTCCACATCAAACTCGTCCTCCAGCTCTCCCAGCATGCTCATAAAATCGAAGGAGGTAAACCCAAGGTCCTCCATAAAACGGGATTCCGGATGGATATTCTCCGGAGCCACCTCTACATAATTACTGATGATTTCCGCCAGTTTTTCAAACATCTTCTTCTCTCCTCTTGTTATTATACTAATTTAATGATCTCATCAATGGTAAGGTCGGGATTTTCCACGCCCTTGAACATGATCTTGCACAGATAATAGTAGAGATATTCCAATTGCTCCCTGCTCACCGCTTTGATCTGGTGTTCAAAGTTGAAATCCAGCCCGTTGTCGTCCGGGCGGTGCATTACGGTAAGATACATGGCCTGGGCGGTGGCGCCGTTGGGGTACCATTTGGTCTTGTATTTTATATCCCCCAGATCGTCCAGACGGCTCTTTTCCTTCAGGGTCATGGGCTGGTAGGTCAGCGCCATAGGCTCGTAGGTCTGGCCCATAGGATTGGGGTACAGCCTGCTGCGGTAAGCAAAATATTCTACCGGGTCAAAGTTTGCGTGGCGGAACAGTTCATTCTGTCCGTCACGGACCATATAGATTCCCTCCAGGAAGGTTTTATCCCTGGAAATAATGGTACGGAAGGGGAAGGAATGGATCCTGGTGCCGCCGGATTTCTTTTCCTTCAAAGTGGCCCTTCTTGCAATGGCGGAATTAATAGAAACATCGTCGTTTCCGTTCATCTTCTGGAAATAGGTGCGCAGTCCCATCAGCAGAAGGGTGGCCAGAGACACATGGTACTTTTCGCAGAAGTCCATAAGGCGTTTGGTGGGCTCTGCCTCCAGATGGAAAATATCCAGCTCGGAGTCCACAGAATCCGACATGTTGATGGCTGCCCTGGCATTGGGGTTTCCGCTTCTCTTTCTCTCTTCTTCCAGAAGCCTCGGCCCATCGATGCCATTGTAGATCGGCTCGGACGCTTCGATAAGCTTGTGGAAGAACTCCGTATCCCTGTCTTTTGCCTTACACCCCGCCTCATAGGCAAGGTCCTTCTGAAGCTGTTCGATATAGGAGGCCATATCCGAAGGAAATGGAACCCCTTCGTACTTGGCGTTGCAGTAGATCTGGATCACATCACTCATAAAGCAGATCAGGGACTGGGCATCCATGGTGGTATGGTCTACCAGCAGGTAAACACCGTCAAACCCGTCCGGCGTACGGATCATCACAATACGGTTCATAGGGGAATCCTCACGCTTAAAAGGAACCTGAGTCCACCCGCGCATGATCTTTTCCGCTTCTTCCATAGTCTTTCCGGTAAAATCTACAAACTCAATGTCTCTTTCTTCCTTGTCCACAACATACTGATACCAGTTGCCCTCTTTATCCTGGGCAAAACGAAGGCGCATGGAGTCGCAGCGTTCGTAGGCTTTATAGATGGACTGCTTCAATACCTCCCAGTCCAGTTCCACACCGATGGTAAGGCTGGTCCCGATGTTTAAAACTTCTTTTCTGGGACAGTATTTTAAATAGAAGAAATGGAATTTCTGGGCAACGGTCAGCGGATATACTGGATATCCCTTTCTCTTTCTCATCATTTTATGATACCTCCGATAAAATCATCCAAAGCCTTTTCGTAGGCTTCTGTATCTTTATAATAACTCTCTGCGTGGCTGGCCCCTTCTACGATGAGTTTTTTCACCGGTGAAGCACAGTTCTCATAGATTTCCTCACACATAGGACAGGGAACAAAAAAGTCCTTATCGCCGTGGATCAGAAGGATCGGCACCTTCGCCTTCTGTACTTCCCTGGCTGAGTTGCACTCGTCCAGGCCGTATCCCGCCTTTTTCCGGTTCACACGGTCCGAGATCTGGATCATGGGAAACGCGGGAAGGTGATACATGGTGCGCAGTACATGGGTAAATACCTCTTTGGCAGATGTAAAGCCGCAGTCGGAAATGATCCCTTTTACCTGGGGCGGCAGATCCAGCCCGCTGGCCATCAGGACGGTGGCTCCTCCCATGGAGGTCCCGTGAAGCAGGATCTCCACATCCTCTCCATACTCCTTGATGACCCACTTGATCCAGCCCATGGCGTCCCAGCGGTCCAGGCAGCCAAAGCCTACATACTCTCCCTCGCTCTGCCCGTGAGCCCTGGCGTCCGGGAGCAGCATGCCGAAGCCATGCTTCAGGTAGTATCCGGAAAGTCCGATATAATCGCTCATTCCCTGGCTGGTGTACCCGTGGAAACAGATCACGATTTTCTTTCCCGGTCCGGGAAAATGTGTGGCGTGCAGCTTCAGAGCATCAAAGGATTTAATGTACACATCCTTATGGGGCTGTGCCATCATATATTCCTTGTTCTTTTCCATTTTCGGCATATACTGGGTCCAGTCTGTGCCGGACATTTTCATCGTGCGCTCCACCTTTACCTTGTTCCGTTTCATCGTCCTGCGGTAAAAATAAGCCGTACCTCCGGCTTCAGAAACAGCCAGAAGTCCCAAAAGCGCCGCGGCGCCTCCAAGTAATTTTTTCATAAATACTCCATTTCTTTTATGCTTTTTTTCCTTTTCCCTTGTGCTCGATCAGTTCCTTCAGCCTGAGAGCTTTTTCGATATTCCCTTCCACTTTCAGTTTCTGAAGCGTAACCGCAAGGATCGGATCCGTCTTTCCGGAAGCGATCTTTAAAAGAGTCTCTGCTTTGCAGGTAAACATGGCGTCCCTGTCAAAATATTCATAAGGCTCTACATAAAGCTTTCCGTCTTTTACTTCTACATAGAAGATTCCTTCTGCTTCGCCTACAATATTAAACTGAAAAGCCAGATGTTCGGTTATATCGCTTACATCTGCGTTCATAAACTGTGTCTTGATCTCTGAAAACAAATCTGCGTATGTCATAATATGACCTCCATTTCCATTTTTCGACCGTCGGTCGGTTCATCATTTCCTTTACAATATCATTTATTCGACCGTCGGTCAACTATTTTGGATTACAAATTTTATGGAGATTCCTTTCTCATTTCTGTGAATATTTGTGATTGTATCCCTTCTCTTTCTTGTGTTATACTGAAAAAACAGGAACTTACTGCATGAAGAAAGGCGATAGAAATGTCAGACAGTACAAAATATAACAAAATCCTGGATGCATTGCAGGAACTTATGGAAGATAAGAATATACAGACTATAACCGTCAGCGAGATCGCCCTTACCGCCGGAGTCGGCAAAGGAAGCATTTATTATTATTTCCCCTCCAAAGAAGCCATATGGGAGGCCCTTGTAGAGCGGAATTATGAAAAGCCTTTAGAAATTGCCCAGAATCTGTCCACACAGACCGACGTTTCTCCTTTTACGAGAATGGCCATGATCTTTCAGGCCTGCCGGAATTCCTCCTCAGAATTTTTAGAAAAAAACAGCCACACGGCTCATCTGAATACGGTAGAAAGTTCTTTTATCCATCAGAAATTCCTGACCCACCTGATCACAGAGCTGAAGCCAGTGCTTACAGAGATCATCCGCCAGGGTATCGAAAGCGGACAGATCCATTTTCCTTATCCTTCCGCCCTGGCCGAGATCGTGCTGATCGTCCTTACCGTAAAGCTGGACAATACCCTTATCCCCTCCTCCCCGGAAGAGATCGAGGAGACCATCCGCGGCCTGATCGCCCTGCTGGAAAAAGGGACGGAGAATCCGGCCGGGTCGCTGAATTTTTTGACTACGCTGTAAAAAAAACGGAGCTGTGTATCTATGATCAGTACTCATAGATACACAGCTCCGCGATTGTCACTTTCTATTATCTGTCCCCAAATATATTTCTATTAATGCATCCTTGCCTAATTCTATCTCCATATTTCAAAACATCTTCAAAAGCTGAATATATTTTATTCCGTCACCTTCAGAGTACCGCTCCCCAAAAATCCGAAACCGATTCTTTTCGCTTTGATAAAATTCCAGCAGCTTCGGCTTTTCCTCACATTCAAGATAGACAACCCCTCCGCCGATTTCATGCTGAACATGTTCCAAAATACTAAATGCTGCATCCATCAATTGATTCCCGCTGACAGGAAGGCTTTCCGGATATTGATAATTTTTCCCAAATTGCCCAATTAAAAATGCAGACAGTGTCATCTCTCCTGTCTTTTCATCCATCTGAGCATACCTTTGGATCTTTTTCTTAACAGTTCCGGACAGATCTCTGCCCATAACCCGCACTGCCTTATGTGCCAACGCAAAAATGCCCAGGATTCTACCCTCCGTATCGATTAACAGATATGTAATAGAAATTTTTCTCTTTGCGAATTCTATTGCATTTTTCTGCATAAATTCCTCAATCTCTGGATTTTTCGGACAGGAAAATTCGGAGAGGGCAGCTCGTAAGCTGTCCTCTCCAGTTACATCCATAAAGTCTAAAATATTTAAAACCGCATAGTTGTTCACTGTTTCTGCCCCTTCTTCACTAAAAAACTCCGAATCGCATCTGCATCACATAAGATTGGAATTGTTGGTGCAGAAGGCTTACGTTTCGGATCACGGCTGGACGCTTCCAGCGCATCCGCAAAGACTTCCGCTTTCTTCGAATCACGGATTACAACATTGGTTAAAATACTTGATGTAGCCATAACAGCACCTCCCTTTCACAAATACACTTTTTCAAACTAGACTATCCTCTGTTTCTATTATACGCAACTTTCCGGTGGAAAGCAATGATTCAATTTGGAAATTCTAGTTAAAGTTAAAAAAAGCTCCACAGAAATGATCTTCTCATTCCCATAGAGCTTTTCCTATTAGATCCTTTTTCATTAGTCTTCGACTTTGATGATCT
>DXBU01000169.1 GCA_019116385.1 Candidatus Blautia faecigallinarum
TGTAGTGTTTCCTTTCCCCTTTCCGAAAAAAAAGAAAAGAGCAGGTGCACGTCCTGCTCTTTTTTAGGCATATACCTTATCTTCTTCCAATAATACGGCTTTTCCGTCTTTGACCTCCACCACGTTGACACAGCAGTTAGGCGGTACACATCCATGCCAGAAATCCCGCTTGTCTTCGTAGACATTCTGCAGGATCGCCCGCACCGCACAGCCATGGGACGCAAGCAGGATGGTTTTTCCGGCCAGATCTGGATCCGTTATCTTTTCTTCCCAGAAATCCCGGGTCCTTCTGCAGATATCTTCGATGTTTTCTCCATCTTTCGGCCTTATAAAATGGCGGGGATCTTGAAAAAAGATCTCCATTTCTCTGCTGATAAATTTCCCGTCCCCATCCCGGAAGCGGGTTCCCTCCAAAACGCCGAAATCGATCTCCTGGATCCTTTTATCCGGGATCACAGGAACCTTCCGCTCTCCCAGTATCAGCTCCGCAGTCTGCCTGGCCCGCTTAAGGGGGCTTGTAAAACAAATGTCAAAGGGGACGTCTTTCAGTGCCTTCCCGGTGGCTTCTGCCAGGCGCACCCCTGCCTCTGCCAGGGGGATATCTGCTGCTCCCTGGACCTTTTTTAAGGCGTTCCACTGGGTAACGCCATGACGGACAATATAAAACTTCATTGGTATCTCAACTCGATTCTCTGTCTTTTTTTGCTTTCCATACTATGACACAGGAAAACCATTCTGTCAAGAATAGATTCAGGGTTCTTCCTTTGTTTCCTCTTCTTCCTCCCGCTCTCTTGAAAGCAGTTCCCGCACCGATTCCCTTGCCTGGCGGAACTGTTTTTCAAAATACGCATTGATCTCTGCGCCGTAAAGAAGAAGGTTCATACACACATAAAGCCAGAGCATAACCATCAACACGGCGGCCAGGTTCCCGTAGGTATGGGTAAAGCTTGAGGACAATTCAAAATAAATAGAAAAGAAATAGGAAAAAAGGGACCAGGCCACTGCCGTGATCAGCGCCCCGGGAAGCTGGCTTTTAATGGAAGCCTTTCTGTTGGGGAGCATTTTATATAGTATGGCAAAGATCATCAGGAGGACAAAAAACACCAAAAAGGCCCTCGCTCCCAGGATCCGCCCCATCACCCGGCCCAGCCAGGGAACGTATCCCGCCGCCAGTTCCTGGATCCGGTTGCCCAGCACCAAAGCCAGAAGGCTCACCAGGAGGGCAACAATAAACAGCAGGGTATATAAAACCGAGTAGATCCGTTTTACAAACCAGTTTCGGGTTTCGTGCACGTGATAGATCGTGTTCAGGCCGTTTACCAAAGCCTGCATGCCCTTTCCGGCGGACCAAAGAGCCACGAGGCCGGTGATCGGCAGGATCGCGGAACTTTGGGTAAAAATATCCGCTACGATCTTAAGGACAAAAGACTGCAGCGTTTCCGGCACCATTCCCATGATCACCTGACGGATCAGCGTGTAAGTGATGGGGGTATAGCGTACGGTCGTGGCCAGAAACAGCACCAGCGGTATAAAAGACATAATTAAAAAATACGCCGTCTGGGCGGCATAAGCGCCCACATGGTCTTCTTTTATGCGGTTCAGAAAGCCCCTGGCCATCCGCACTGCAGAGGCTTCGCCAATCTTTTTTATCAACATATCCGGCTCCTGTCTGTTCTGCCGCTATGTACCTCTCTGGGGTATTCCACCCTTAAGCAGCATTCTTATCCGTATCATAACACGGAACGCCCATCCCTGGCAAGTTCCTCTCTTTTGCCAGCCTTCTGGATCGTTACATCTTTAAAAAAATAATCCAGGATCTCCTGATAGGAAAAGCCTTCCTTTGCCATTTCATCAGCCGCATTCTGGCTCATTCCCACACCATGTCCGTACCCTCCCCCTTCCAGGAGGATCTTTACCCCAGGGTCTGTATCCAAAGAAAAATAGGCGCTGGGAAGAAGCCCTCCCCCGGGAAGCTCTTTGCCGTCCTTTCCGGTTACGCTGCATTCTCCGGGAGCTAAAAATTCCCGTACCTCATACTCATTTTCAATGGCGATACTTTCCTCTTCTGTCACAGCAAGAAGTCCGATGACTGCTCCGCTCTGGCTTCTCTTGGTGACCTGGATATCTTTTAGCGCATATGCTTTTCCTGTCTTTTGCTCTATACTCTTTTCAAGCTGTTCCCAGGGGATCTCCACCTTCCAGCGGCTGTAAGCATTTTGGGCGTCATAGGTACAGGCCACGCTTTTCAGATAGGAAGCCGCCTCTTTGGCGCCCCATACCTCATCTGTGCTGGTCCTGCCTGAGGAGGTGGAAAAATAATAGGCTTCGATAGGCTCTCCATTTTTGCAGAGGATCTCTCCTCTGGTGGATTCCACTGCCTGATCTGTGGGCTCTGTGGGGGAAAGATTCCGATACACCTGAAAATTCACACTGTCATCCACATCCGCCCCATACTCCTTTAAGCGGGCATCCTCCATCTGCTTGTAGGCATAGGTCCTGGCACATACGGCCTGGGCCTTCAGCGCTTCCATCCCATAAGAGGAAGGCATTTCGCTTGGCACCACTGCTTTCAGATAGTCTTCCACAGAAAGTTCATTGATCAAAAGCAGGCCCTCGTCCCTCTTCTCTATTTTCAGGCTGCCCTGATAAGTGGGGCTGCCTTCCTGTCTGGTAATGGAGACTACCGTGATCCCCTCCTCGGGATCAGAAAGGATCAGCGGCTGTTTTGAAAGCCCCGGGCTCTCCGGCGTATAGGTAAAGGTATTCCCTTTATAGAGCAGACGGACAAACGGGTGATAATAGGTGGAAAAATCGCTGTCTGTAAGCAGTACCCGGATGTTATTCTCCCCCTTTTCTTTCTTCTCTCTTTCCTCCTTTGGCGCCGGTCCTGTATTTTCCTTCTGCCTTATATTTAAATAGGCCGCCTCATTCAGAAGGGCCAGCCATACCAGGCAGAGAAATAAAAAAATCCTTTTCCCATAAAAAAATCTGGTTTTCCTCATATCATACTATATGAAGAAAACCAGAAAAAATGCTTTTATTTCTTAATATAGAAACGGTAGGACGTAACCGAACGGTAGGTCTCTCCCGCTCTCAGAACAGGGGAATGAAAGTCTGCTGTGTTCACCGCGTTTGGTTCCACCTGGGTTTCCAGGCAAAAGCCGTCCCGTTTCCCATAAATATGTCCGTTCTTTCCTTTTTCATCGTGAACGAAATTTCCGGCATAAAACTGGACGCAGGGGCAGTCAGAAGCCACATCCATGGCAATGCCTGTAACCGGGGAATAGGCGCTGGCGATCAGGCGCACATTGCCTTTTGCGTAATGGTCCGTCACATAATTGTGATCGTAGCCTCCCGTGTAGACAAGCTGCTGGAAATCTGCATCGATCTCCTCTCCGATCCTTTTTGCCTTTGTAAAGTCCATGGGGGTTCCCGCCACCTCCTCATAGACGCCGGTAGGGATGGAAGCACTGTCCCGGACAGGGGTATAATAGCTTCCGTGGATCGTCAGGAAATGATCCAGTATGTCTCCGCTTCCCTCTCCGGACAGGTTGAAGTAGGAATGATTGGTAAGATTGGCAATGGTGGTCTTATCACTTTCTCCCTGATAGGTGATCTTTAATTCATTGTCCTCTGTAAATTCGTATTTGACGGAAATATGGAAATCTCCCGGGAAACCGTTTTCCCCGTCCGGGCTTAAACGGCCAAGGGTGATGCTGTTTTCCTTTTCCGAGCATTCTTCTACCTTCCACATTTTTTTCTCAAATCCGTCCGGACCGCTGTGGAGATTGTTGTCATTTTCATTTTTGGCCAAAACGTATTCCTGGCCATCCAGCTGGAATCTGCCCCCTTCGATCCGGTTTCCGCTCCTGCCGATCACCGCGCCGAAAAAGCAGCCGTTTTTTTCGTAGCTTTTCAGGTCGTCGTAGCCTAAGACCACGTCAAGGAGCTTTCCATTCTGATCCGGCACACAAACCTTTACCAAAAGGGCGCCGTAGTCCAAAACCTCTGCATAGGCGCCGGAAGCGTTCTCAAGATGAAAAAGCCGCACCGGCTCACCTGTTTTTAATTCCCCGAATTTTCTCTCTGTAATGCTCATTCTATCCTCCCATATGTACCTTTCGTTTTTGCAAAAAATCCCGGAATGCCGTTCCCTTTTTTTTGACTCCTAGCAGATGCTAGGTGGGTTTCCGCAACAGATCTTCTGCCTGCCACGACGAGAGGTCTGACATCCAACCTGCGATTTTGGAATCCCTTAATGTCGATGTAGGTTCAAAAATAAAAGGGGCCTCGCACATTCCAGGATTTCTTTTCCACATTTTTCGTTGTTTTTATTATACTCTAGTATATGTGCTTTTTCAACAGAAAATACATAATACACTTCTCAATTTATGTAAATTCAGCTGATTCCATTCAGCTTTTGATAGAGATCTTTTGCATAGCTGTCCGTCATTCCGCTTACAAAATCCGTCACCAGAAGGAGGCGCAGATACAGCCGTTCCCGTTCATCTGCCGCTTTTTTTGCAGAATTATGATAGGTCTGGCGGTAATTTTCGGAGATCAGGGCCACCAGCTTCTTCTCCATCATCTGGAGCGGCACATCTGTATCATAGTACAAAACCGCCGGGACGAAACGATCCAGCAGAAAATTCAGGATCGTGCCCGCCGCAGCCTCCATCTGCAGGATCGGCCTGGAAATAAATGCATACCGGTAGGCAATGTCTCCCAGGATATCCATCACCCATTCCCCATAGGTATTAGAAAATAGATCCCGGCCGTAAGTACCCTCCATGATCTGATCATAGTTCGAAGTAAAACCGTAGGTGGCACAAAAAAGGAGGGAGCTCTGGAGGCGCACCAAAAAGTTCTGGACTGCATAGAGACGGACATCTTCCACTCCCCGGCTTCGTGCATTGTTATACTGGTGAGCCAGCATTCCCACAGGATCCAGCCGGTCAAGATCTGTTTTGGCGCGGATCTGAGCCTTTTCCAGTTCTTCCTTTAGATTTTCGTAGGAAAGGAAGCCTTTTTTGAACGCATCCTCTATGTCTGCGGTCTTGTAGGCGATATCATCTGCCGCCTCCAGGATAAAGGTCAGGGGATGCCGCTTTCCCAGGGTGTCCATTTCCCTGGCGATTTTCTCGTATAAGGGCTGTTCGGCATAGAAAAATCCCATCTTTTTGTCCTTGATGTTCCCGCTGGCAGGGCGGATCTTATCCGAAGGAATCGGGTATTTTACAATGGTATTTAACAAAGCGTAGGTCAGGTTCATGCCATGTTCATTCACCAGAAAATGCAGCTTGCACACCTGCCGGAGGGCCTGTGCATTTCCCTCAAAATGGTAAAAGTCCTGAAGCATTTGATTGGAAAGGATTTCCGTAACCGGTTTTCCCTTATATTTCAGGTTTTTCATATTGCGCACGAACCAATCCCGGATGGCTTCTTCCCCAAAATGTCCAAAGGGCGGATTGCCCAGGTCGTGGATCAGTCCTGCGCACTGAAGGATATCGCAGATATCCGCCTTTGTCTGGAGGGTAAAAGAAGCATCCTTCTTATTCTCCAATAAATACTGGGCAATGTTCTGTCCCAGAGATTTTGCAAAAGAGGATACCTCCAGGGAATGGGTCAGCCTGGTGCGTATAAAGTCGCTTTTGTCCAAGGCAAAAACCTGGGTCTTGTCCTGGAGCCTGCGGAAAGAAGAACTGCCTATGATCCGGTGGTAATCTTTTTCAAATTCGCTGCGCAGATCCCCGGTACGGCTGCCGGCAGCTTTTCCGTATGTCCCGATCCTCATAGGGGAAAGGAGCCTGTTCCATTCCATCTTCATTTTGAAATTCCCAGGATTTCCTTAACCGCCCCAGGCATCTTTTCCGCATCTACGACTCTGTCATGAAGGACCGGCGCTGTGCGGATCTCTTCAACTGCCTTTGGGATCTTAACACCGGAAAGCTTTTCCAGAGCGTCTGCCAGGGCAAAGTCGTCCAGTCCTGCATACCTGTCGGAAATAGCGTCCATAACGCTTCTGGTAAATTTGTAGGGGCTGGCTGTGGAAGCGATCACCGTAGGCGTGCGGCTGTCTTCGGTCTCTCTTACATATTTCTGATAAACTCCGGCAGCAACCGCGGTGTGGGGATCGATCACATAATTGTTTCCATAATAGGTGGCGCTGATCGCTTCCCGGGTTTCGCCTTCACTTAAATAGCCGCCGTAAAAATCTCCCAGTTTTTCTTTCATCTCATCGGTGATGGTATATTCTCCCCCGGATGCTAAGGACTGCATCAGCTGTGCGCACTTTCCGGCGTCCTCTCCGGTAAGGCGATAGATCAGCCGCTCCAGATTGCTGGAAATAAGGATGTCCATAGAGGGAGAAGAAGTAAGGATAAACTCTCTCTTTCTGTCGTAGACGCCGGTACGGAAAAAGTCGTACAATACCTTATTTTCATTGGATGCGCAGATCAGGCGTCCCACCGGAAGCCCCATCTGTTTTGCATAATAGGCAGCCAGGATGTTTCCGAAATTTCCCGTAGGAACCACAACATTGATCGTATCTCCTGCCTTGATCTTCCCTTCCCGCACAAGAGAAGCGTAGGCATATACATAATATACGATCTGGGGCACCAAGCGGCCGATATTGATGGAATTGGCAGAGGAAAACTGATAGCCTGCCTGATCCAGTTCTGCCGCCAGTTCCTTATCATTAAACATTTTTTTCACAGCGGTCTGGGCGTCATCGAAGTTTCCGGTGATCCCTACTACATAAGTATTTGCCCCTTTTTGGGTGACCATCTGTTTTTCCTGGATGGGGCTTACCCCATGCTTAGGATAAAAAACGATGATCTTCGTGCCGGGAACATCAGCGAAGCCTGCCATTGCGGCCTTTCCCGTATCTCCGGAAGTGGCGGTAAGGATCACGATCTCGTTTTTTACCTGATTTTTTTTGGCCGCAGTGGTCATCAGATGAGGAAGGATGGAAAGCGCCATATCCTTAAAAGCAATGGTAGCGCCGTGGAACAATTCCAGAAAATACACCCCGCCTGCTTCGTGAAGGGGTGCGATGGCGCTGGTGTCAAATTTGGAGTCATAGGCCTTGCGGATACAGTCTTTCAGTTCCTCTTCTGTATAATCAGTAAGGAAACGGCTCATCACCTCATAGGCCGTTTCCTGATAATCCATCTGTGCGAGGCGCTCCATGGGAACATCCAGCTTGGGGATAAACTCCGGCACAAATAATCCTCCATCTTCTGAGAGGCCCTTCAAAATAGCCTCAGAAGCAGTTACAAGTTCTTCTTTTCCTCTGGTACTTTTGTATAATACCTGCATTTATCGTTCCTGCCTTTCTGGTTTCAAACATTTTGGTGGTATTATATCACGAACCTTTGTAAAATACTATCCTTAACCGCGAAAAAAGCTGTACAGGAAATCCCGTACAGCTTTTCGTATTTTTCTTTATGCTTCTTCTGATTCCATAGATACCAGCTCTTCTTCGGAATCTTCCTCTTTTTCCCCGTCCTCATCGGATGCAGCTTCTTCTGTCTCGTCCTCTTCATCCGGGAAGGTAAAGAATTCGTGTTCGCCGTATTTGAAGAGCCTCTTTAGATCTTCTTCGAACCAGGTTACGTTGTGTGCCTCAGAAGCCTCCCTGGACATAAAGAACAGTGCGCCTTCTGAATAATCCACACCTTCCAGTGCTTGTTTGACCGCTTCTCTTGTGGTGTCGGTGACCGTTACCTGATAGATACGGCCATCGTATGTAGGAGAAAACTGGGGAACACCGCCGTCGTCCGCCCAAACGACTTCTGTAACGGTATCCGGGAACAGATCGCTTTTTACACGGTTTATGATCACATTGGCTACCAGGATCCTGCCTTTCAAGTCTTCGGTGCCCGCTTCCGCTTCTACGATACGCAGCAGGTTGTCGTAGTCCTGATCGGACATGATCGTGGGAGTGGCTGCCATGGCCATAACCTTGGAATCCAGATTATCAATGGTGGACTCCATGGATGCGCTTACATCCAGTTCCGCCACACTGTCATCTACGGTCTGTACTCTCTGTCCTACCATAACGTTTTCACAGGAAGAACCGATCCGGTTCACCTGGGTGCCTGGCAGGTTGGTTTGGCTTACGCCAGTCACAACGCCTGCAATTCCGGTTGGGAGTTCGTCAGAATCTATTTCCGCGTCAGCAGAAATATTCTCATGTTCTTCCTGGCCGGCAGCAGCATAGACCCGGTTTTGATTTCCGCTTTCCATTGTACCTTTGTCGGTAAAAGTAAAGATGATCGCGAAAGCAGTACACAAAATCACCAAGCCTAAGCCACGCAGAGAACTAGCCCTGTTCTCTCTCTTTTTTGTGTTCTTCTTTTTCTGTGATGATGTTTTCTTAACTCTCATACCTTTCATTCCTTGCATCTTTATTATGTTTCTTTTTCTTTTGTTTTTTGTTTTGTAACATTTTTGTAATGTATAGGAAAATTATATTTAATAAAGGTAGATATGTCAAGTAAATTTTTGTTTTTCTGCCATTTTTTGGGCGTTTTTCATGGTAAAAAAACAGATGTTCTTTTTAAGCAATTAAAAAAGGACAATACCCGCATATCTCTCTTTCCCTTTCGTGGAAAAAATGATATATCCTGTGTATGTCCCCTTATCTTCAGACGTCACTCCCCAGCTTCGTCTGACTGATCTTATCTATCTGTCCGGTCACAATTGTTACAACTTTATTATAAAAAAAACGG
>DXBU01000170.1 GCA_019116385.1 Candidatus Blautia faecigallinarum
AAAAAGAATTCGGGCCTAAGCAGCGAAACCCTTGTAAATACTGGGTTTTTGCTGGTTGTCCCTATTATATAATCATCGAAAGATCTTTTTTTCAAAAGGTTCTATTCCTTTAAATCTCGGATCTCTCAAATATTTTTCCTTATCCATTCTCTTCCACCATCCTCCCCTTCCGTATTTTTCCCCATGAAAAAAAGCCCCTCTCCGGGACTTTCTTTTATCTTCAATAATTCATAAATTTTCTATTCACCCTTCACAGGAGATCTTCTCCACAATCTCCACCCCAACCTTCATCTCCACTTTCCTTCCAAACATCTCCGTCTCCAGCACCGCCTGGCGTTTATGCCGGTCGATCTTTTTGATCAGGCCTTCCATTCCCACTAGGGGGCCTTCCTGGATCTTAACTTTATCTTTCTCGATCACCCCAACCGACATCTCTACCACCTGCTCTTCTCCGCCCATCCGGAGCAGAAGGGCAGTCTCCTGGTCAGTTAAGGGGATGATCTCATCCCCTGTACCGATCAGCTTGGTAAGCCCGATGACTTTCTGAAGCTTCTCTCTTACCAATTCCACGTTTCGGGCAATTAAAAAGACATATCCGGGAAAAAGGATTTTTTCCTGAATATGCCATTTGCCTTGAAATCGTTTCTTCTGTTGGTAGTGGGGAATGAAGCAGCGCTCCAGCACTGCCTTTTCTATGACGCGCTCGCACTGAAGGCGGATCCGCTCTTCGGTGCCGGTGCGCACCTGCATAACATACCACATAAGATCTTTCCTCCGATTTTTGGGTATGCTTCGCCATTTCGCCCTGGCCCGGGCGAATTCAAGTCCAGAATATGTCCATCCACATTCTCAAACGCGGCAAAGCGACGATTTAAGACTATAGATTTATTGTCTTGCTGCATTATACTACATTTTTTTTCAAATTGGAAGAGGGATGATAGGTGGGGACCAATTTCATTACCATGGCCCTTGCCTCGTCTGTATCCCTGTATGCCAGTTCTTTTAGGATCACCAGATCCTGGAAGAACTTCTTTTCGTCGAACTGTAAGGGCTTTCCGATGTGGATCAGCTTATTCTCCGTCTCCCGGAGACCTTCTTCATCCATCAGCGTTTCCTCAAACAGTTTTTCTCCCGGCCGCAGGCCGGTAAATTCGATGTCTATATCCACTCCCAGCTTCAGGCCGGAGAGACGGATCAGATTTTTGGCAAGATCTACGATCTTTACCGGTTCGCCCATATCCAGGACGAAGATCTCGCCCCCTTTGGCAAAGGCCCCTGCCTGCAGCACCAAAGACACAGCTTCCGGAATGGTCATAAAGTAGCGGATGATCCGTTCGTCGGTCACAGTGACCGGACCGCCGTTTTCAATCTGTTTCTTAAACAAGGGGATCACGCTTCCATTGCTTCCCAGCACATTTCCGAAACGGACAGCCGCGAATTCGGTCTTGGAATGGCGGGCCATTCCCTGGATGATCATCTCGCAGATCCTCTTGGAGGCTCCCATGATGTTGGTGGGATTTACCGCCTTGTCTGTAGAGATCAGGACAAACTTCCTGGCGCCGTTGGCATCTGCCGCCCGGGCCACGTTCAAGGTACCAAATACGTTGTTCTTGATGGCCTCATTGGGGCTGTTTTCCATTAGCGGCACATGCTTGTGGGCAGCTGCGTGGAATACCAGGTTGGGCTTGTACCGCTCAAAGAGGGTGTTTACCCAGTGGGTGTTCCGTACGGAACAGATATGTACCACCAGATCCAGATCCGGATACTTCCACAAAAGCTCCTGCTGGATCTCGTACGCGTTGTTTTCATAGATATCCAGGATGATCAGCTGTTTTGGTTTATGAGAGACGATCTGCCGGCAGAGTTCGCTTCCGATGGAGCCGCCGCCTCCGGTGACCATGACCACCTGATCTTTTACATAATTCAGGATGTCATCCAGATTTACATTCACCGGTTCCCTGCCAAGAAGATCTTCGATCTTTACCTTGCGCAGCATGGAAACGCTCACTTCCCCATTGATCAGCTGGTAAATACCAGGCAGGGTCAAAAGTGTAGCGTCTGTCTCGTTGCAGATCTGCAGGATCTCCTTCTTTTCCTTGCTGGGAAGGGTGGGAATGGCGAAAATAATGGACTTCACATGGTATTTCTCTACCGCATCCACAATACACTCCCGTCCGCCGATCACCGGGATCCCCCGGATCCTGGTGCCGATCTTGGCCGGATCGTCATCGATCACACAGACAACGTCCCGCTCCTGCTCCACCTTGCGGCTGTTGATGATCTCGCGGATGATGGTGTTTCCTGCTTCTCCGGCGCCGATGACCATGGTGGGGATGGCGTCTTCTTTTGCATGGAACTGCATCCGCATCCGGAGCATCCGCAAAAAGCGGTAGCAGAACCTGCTGCACACGATGGATGGCGTCAGGATCAGAAAATACAGCACATGATAGGAACGGGGGATTTCCATTCCCATAGCCCAGATGCCGCCCATCTGCAAAACGGTGGAGGCCACGCAGGCTCCGATCACGCAGAGCATCTCCTGTACGCTGGCATAAGCCCACAGGCTGCTGTACAGTTGAAAAATAATAAACAGGATGATCGTAACGCCGATGTTTACCGGAGTGTAGACACCCAGAGTATGGAGATATTCCGGGCTGATGGAATCAAAGCGAAACTCAAACCGGATCAGTAACGATAAAAATTCAGATACCAGAATCACTAAGATGTCAATGATCAATAATGAGATTCTTCGTATCGTCTTTCCCTGTAAAAAAGATGTTTTCATAGTCCTCCCTCTTATCCATTTCTTGGACACGATTCATTATAGCGCGGTTTGAAAATTTGGACAAGTGAAAAATCACATTTAACCCTAAAACATACAGAAAAGGTCAATATTCCCCTGTTTTTTACAAGGATTTTTTCCTTATTGGATCTATTAGGAAAGCTGGTGGGAAAGGCCCGCAAAAAAGCCGGAGAAACTTCCGTTCCCCGGCTTTTTGTGCCTTGTTTATTCCGCTTCTTTTTCGATATTCCGGAACGCTTCCGTGTCAAAAAATTCCTGGATCGTTACCCCTAATCCGTCACAGATCTTGATCAATGTAAAAACACCCGGATTTTTGGTAATACAGTTTACGATATTCAGTATGGTGGTAATGGGGACTGTGGACCGGTAAGAGAGTAGGTAGTAGGATAGATGTCTCTCCTTGCAGAGGCTGATGATCCGTTCCGCGATTATCTTCTGTTCTTTCATATGCTTCTCCTCGTTTCCTAATTTAGTTTTTATTTTATTACTTATCTTTGGCCGATTAGTACCTTATTCACTAGTAATACGGAGAAAGTTAGCAAAAATCATAAATTTTTTTAAATAATTATGCACACCAGCCCGCCCTTGCTGTCGTTGACGATCTTCTGCATGGTATCCTGTAGCTTCACCTGGCTTTCTTCGCTGATGGCGGCAAGCTTGCTGCGGATGCCGTCCTGGACCAGCTGCTCAATGGATTTTCCGAATATATTGGTCTCCCAGATGCTCTCTCCCCGTTTTGCGCTTTCTCCAATATATTCGATCAGATCTTTTGCCTGCTGTTCCGTTCCTACAATGGGCGCGATCTCTGTTTCGATATTGGCTTTGATCATATGGATGGACGGACTCTTGGATTTGATCTTTACCCCGAACTTGTTTCCCTGGCGGATCACCGCAGGCTCCTCGATCTGGATCTCTGAGAGCTCCGGGACTACCACGCCGTAGCCGCTTCCCCGCACAGAGGCCAGGGCAGCCTGCACCTTGGTATATTCTTCCTTCATAGCCGCCAGTTCCTTCATGGTATGGATCAGCTCATATTCGCTTTCCATGGGGATGCCGCTCATTTCGCTGAGCATCTTATAATAGAAGGCATCGTTTACTTGTACCCGCACCCGTACAATGCCGTCAGAAAGGCTTACCTGCTCCAAAAGGGTATCCTGGACAAAGGGACCGGAAAGCTTTACCGACTCCCGGCTGATATCCCGGATATGGCCAAGCTTTTTCATGATTTCCATGATCTGCCCCAGGATATTGGCTTTTACCTCATGGTCCATGGGAAGCATTTCCACCCATTTGGGAATAAAAAATTGGATCTCGCTTACGGGAAATTCGTAGAGGACTTTTTCCAGGATGCGGCACACATCCTCCCTGCGCAGCTGTTCGCAGTTTGCCGTAAGAACGGCCACTTGATATTTTTCCTCCAGTTCCCTGGCCAGCTTTTGGGTTTCTTCTTTGTAGGGCATCTGGGAGTTCAAAAGGACAAGGAAAGGTTTTCCCTGCTTCTTCAATTCCCGGATGGTGGTCTCCTCTGCCTCCAGGAAATTTTCCCTTGGAAGTTCTCCAAAGCTTCCGTCACAGGTGATCACCAGCCCGATGGTGGAATGCTCCTGGATCACCTTCTGGGTGCCGATCCGGGCAGCTTCATGAAAGGGGATAGCCTTTTCAAACCAGGGCGTCTTTACCATTCGTTCCTTGCCGTCCTCCACATGGCCGGCGGCGTCCTTTACCAGGAATCCTACGCTGTCGATCAGGCGTACTTTTACCTTCTGTTCCCCTCCCAGCAGGACCGATACGGCTTCTTTAGGGATAAATTTGGGTTCCACGGTGGTGATCATTTTTCCGGCGCCGCTTAAAGGAAGCTGATCCCGGATCTCTCCCTGACGGTCTTTTGGCATCTCCGGAAGGGCCACCAGCTCCATAAATCTTCGTATAAATGTAGATTTTCCAGTACGGACAGGACCAACAACTCCTATGTATATATCACCGCCGGTACGGGCCTCTATGTCCCGGTAAACCTGAAAATTTTCCATGATATTGCCCCCTTGCATATTTTCTCACACATCCCATGTATTGTTATAATATATGCCCTTCCCCTTAGGGGTATGCGCATTTTTTGTCCTTTCTTTGATACAAGCGGGATAAACGTTGATTTTTCGGGGAATTTCCGATATGATACTAGTAGTTGACAAAACGTATTTTATTATATAAGGAGTGAAAATATGCGAAATCTTGATACACCGGTAAAACAGATCCGTAGGAAAATTTTTACGGAAGTAGCCAGACTTGGCTTTGAATCAACAGACGAATCCCTGATCCAGGATATTGAAGCCATTCCTTATAAGATCGTAGAGGAACGTGCCAGATACCGTGACAGCATCTACCGGGAAAGAGCGGTAGCCAGCGAGCGTGTCCGCCTTGCTATGGGCCTTTCTCTCCGGCCGGAAAACAAAGCGGTACATCTTACCGCAGGCGTAGAAGCCAGCAACATTGATGAAAAATATTATGAGCCGCCTCTTATGCAGGTGATCCCATCTGCCTGCGCCGCCTGTGCCCCCAACAAATACGAAGTCAGCAACATGTGCAAAGGCTGTGTGGCCCATCCCTGTATGCTTGCCTGTCCCAAAGGGGCCATTTCCATGGTGGATGGCAAGTCTCATATTGACCAGGAAAAATGCATCAAATGCGGCAAATGCAAGGCAGTCTGCCCTTATGACGCCATTGCCCACAAGGAGCGCCCCTGTGAGCGTGCCTGCGGCGTAAAAGCCATCACCAGCGATACCCAGGGCCGTGCCACCATTATAGATGATAAATGTGTGTCCTGCGGCATGTGTATGGTAAGCTGTCCCTTCGGAGCCATCTCCGACAAGTCCCAGATCTTCCAGCTTGCCCATGCCCTTAGGGAAGGGATCGAGGTCATTGCGGAGATCGCTCCTTCCTATATCGCCCAGTTCGGGGATGATGTCACCCCCGGGAAATTTAAGGCTGCACTTACAGCCCTGGGCTTTTCCAATGTGTTCGAAGTGGCTTTCGGCGCCGACGTAGGCGCCATTTCCGAGGCCCATCATTATGCCAAGGAAGTAGCTACCGGGCATCTGCCCTTCCTGCTCACATCCTGCTGTCCCTCCTGGTCGGAAATGGCAAAGATCTATTTCCCGGATATGATCCACAATATATCCCAGGAGCTGACGCCTATGGTTGCCACCGCCCGGAAGATCAAACAGGATTATCCCAACGCCAAGGTGGTGTTTGTAGGGCCCTGCGCTTCCAAAAAGTTGGAAGCCATGCGTACCACGGTCCGCAGCGACGTGGATTTTGTAGTGACTTTTGAAGAACTTTGGGGAATGTTTGACGCTAAGGGGATCGTTCCCTCGCAGATGGAAGAAGAAGCGGCGCCCCATGACGCTACCGCTGCCGGACGGGGCTATGCCGTGGCAGGAGGAGTGGCCGGAGCCATCGAAGCCTGCCTGAAGGAATACTATCCGGACGTTCCCGTTCACATTGAACATGCAGAAAGCCTGGCGGATTGCAAAAAGGTCCTGGCCTTGGCCAAAGCCGGAAAGATCAAAGGCTGTATGATCGAAGGCATGGCCTGCCCCGGCGGATGTATGGGCGGTGCCGGCACCAACGCCCCCTTCTCCAAATCCTCCAAGGCTTTGAAAAAATATCTGGATTCCTCCAGCCGGAAGATCCCGCCAAAGGAACTGCAGGATATCCAGCTGGAGTGATCTCCTGTTAAATAATTTGTTTTTCCATAAGAAAGGCTAAACCGGAAAAAGAAAAATCCTGCCTGATGCAGCACCCTGAAGGAAAAAGATCCATTCAGGATACAGCAAAAGGCAGGATTTTTTATGGTTGCTGTGAAGCAGGCACCGGAGTAGGGCTTACATATTCCGTGCCTTTAAGCCCGGCGATCAGTTCCCGAAGCTTATAGCCGTAATCGTCTCCTCCGGCCCATCCTCCTCCATAGGGGTTTTCCTGGATCCCCAGCCATTCCACATAGGGTGCGGACTCCCGCACCACCAGATCAAATCTGGGATCCACACAGGCATTCACCAGCTCCTGGCTGCTGGCGTAGGCTTTCAGATGCTGCACCTGTGCCCGAAGTCCGGTACGGACGTCTGCAAAGCTGTTGCCCTCCTCGTCTCCGCCGGTTGCACCGATCCCTGCAAAGTTGTACTGTTCCACCCGGCAGACGCCCTGGAACTGCAGCCAGCCGGTCTCCAGCATAGACTGCACAAAGACCACCTCCGCCCGGATCTCTTCTGCTTCCGCTTCCTCATAAAGAATGGTACAGAATTCCTCAATGGTCCCGGCGCCTCCGGCTCCCAGGGCAGCGGAAGGATATTCTACGTTCTGCTGATTGTAGTAGGACGTCATATCCTCCACGGTGACCGTAGAGCCGCCCACGATGGTATAGTAGCCATAGCTGTTGTTGGTGGGATCCTCTTCGGACAAGATGCTCTCCTCCTGCTCTTCCAGATAGGCGGGCTTATGGATCTGCCCTTCGTTGGAAAGATCCGTATTCTCCCCGGCCGTATCAGCAGAAGCAGTTACAGAAAGGGGTGCCCCGATCACCAGGACACCCGTCAAAAACCCGATCCCTAATCTTCTAAGGAGGTTCTTTTCTTTTCGTATACTCATGCGTTTGCTTTTCTCATAGCGGCTTCCACTACATGTCCCACCAGGACAGAAGTGGTAACGCTGCCCACACCGCCAGGTACTGGTGTGATGGCGTCTACGATGGGCTCTACTGCTCCAAAGTCCACATCGCCGCAAAGTTTTCCTTCTGCATTTACGTTGATGCCTACATCAATGATGGTCTGGCCTTCTCTTACATAGTCTGCTCCAACTACGCCGGCACGTCCTGCCGCAACGATCACGATATCCGCCTCTTTTGCCACAGACGGCATATCCACAGTCTTCGTATGGCAGATAGTAACGGTAGCGTTCTTCTTTACCAGCATCATAGCAGCCGGTTTTCCTACAACAAGGCTTCTGCCGATGACAACAGCCTTTTTGCCGGTGCAGTCAATTCCATAATGATCCAGGATCTCCATACATGCCTGTGGCGTACAGGGCGGGAAGCCGATCTTCTTTCCTGTAAATACACCGGACATGGAAAGATCGGTCATACAGTCCACATCCTTCTCTGCTGCCAGGGCATTCTCGATCACTGCCTGATCCAGATGTTTCGGCAGAGGACGGAACAGAAGCACGCCATGGATATGGTCGTCCTTATTTACCTTATCGATCACTGCAAGGAGTTCTTCCTGGGATACATCTCCCGGAAGAAGGATCTTTTCACATGCTACGCCGAGAGTCTCGCATCTTTTGGTAGCGCCTTTTTCATAGGAAATATCGCTTGGATTCTCTCCCACGCGGATAATGCACAGGGTAGGGTCGATCCCTTTTTCCTTAAGGGCAGCCACATTGCCTTTGATCCTCTCGTTTAATGCTGCGGTAACTTCTTTACCTAATAACTGTTTTGCCATTTCTTTTTTCCTCCGAAAACGCTCTTTCAGACGGACGAATAAACCGCCGCCTTAATTATTTTTTCAGTCTTCCAAGTACGCTGTCAAAGGTCTCGTCCGCCATCTTGGTATATTTCTCCAGCATAGCGTCTGCCTTTCTATTCAATTCCTCCGCATACTCTCTGTCTGCCATAGACTTGGTATTGATGTACACATTCAGGCTGGCGCCCTTTAAGGCTGCCTTACAAAATGCCGCTCCCACACCTGCGTCACTGATAGCAAGAGCAGAACCCTTTGCTCCAAACTCTACGATCAGCTCGATGGCTTCGCAGCATTTCTCCATGATCTCCATGGGAACCGAGCAGGCATCCTTCAGCACGATCTCCATAACCCGTGCCTTCTCTGCCTTCTCTTCTTCCGTTTCCCTTGGCATACCATAAGCCTTAGAAAGGGGCTCAAAAACCTCCGCATCCCTTTCGATCAGACGAAGAAAATCCTTCTGCAGCTGATCGCATTTTGCCTTCAGCTGCCACATCTCTTCTTCCACGTCTGCATATTTCTTCTTACCAACCGTAAGACTTCCTACCATGTTTCCCAAGGCAGTTCCCACTGCCGCTACCAATGCAGAAGCACCGCCGCCGCCAGGCACCGGAGCCTTAGAAGCAAGCACCTCCACAAACTCAGTGCAAGATGAAGTTGAAAATCCCATTTGGTATTTTCCTCCCTTTTTCTTTTTATGTATTAATTTTTCGCTTTTCTAAGCCGGAAATGCGAGGGGATCCATCTCAGAGTTGCGAAGCCCGAAGGTCCCCCTCGCGCTCCCCCTTCTTGGGCACGCCCACGAGATACGTTGTGGAATGTGGAACGTAATTTGGGGAATGAGCTGGTTGGTGGAACGTTTAACGAGGAAGCAAGGTTGTGCAATTCGACTGCGCCTACGCGCAGTCTCCCGGGCAAAGCCCGCCTTCTCAGCCAAGCTGCCCCAGTGGCTCTCTCTTCAAACCGGCACCCCCACATTCAGACCGTGGGCGTGCCCAAGAAGGGGGTGTGTGAGGGGGACCTTCGGGCTTCGCAACTCTGAGATGGTCCCCCTCACGGTTTTCCTATGTTTTTTTAAAACAGCCCCGTGATCTTTCCAGTCTCGTCTACATCGATCTTCTCGGCTGCAGGTACTTTCGGAAGGCCGGGCATGGTCATGATCTCGCCGGTGAGGGCTACGATGAAGCCGGCTCCTGCGGAGATCTTCAGGTTGCGCACGGTTACTTCGAAGTCTGTGGGCGCGCCAAGCTTGGTCTGGTCGTCGGTCAGGCTGTACTGGGTCTTGGCTACACAGATCGGGCAGTTGCCGAAGCCTAATGCTTCCAGCTCTTTCGCCTGCTTCTGGGC
>DXBU01000171.1 GCA_019116385.1 Candidatus Blautia faecigallinarum
CATGTGGATCGATCATCCGGAACCAAGTGTACATTTTACGGAAGAAACGATCACCATCGGATAAAGTATGAAAAAGTGAAACAAAATTTGATTATTTACAGGGAGAAAAAGATATGAAGAAAAAGAAATGCGCGCAGTCCTTTGGAATTATCGGACTTGGCCGTTTTGGCATGGCGCTGGCTATATCCTTGACTCAGGCCGGCAAAGAGGTAGTAGTCATAGACATAAATGAAAGCAAAGTAAGAGAAATACGTCAGTATACAGATTACGCTTTTGTAGTACCCGATCTGAATATGGAAACACTTCAGGAAAGCGGGATCCAGAACTGCGATGTAGTAGTTGTTTGTATTGGTGAAAAAATAGATATCTGCATTCTGACCACTATGCGTGTTGTGGAAATGGGAGTACCCCGAGTGATCGCCAAAGCGATCAGCCCGGAAGTAGGTGCTGTCTTGGAAAAGCTGGGGGCGGAGGTTGTATATCCGGAAAGAGACATGGCGCTGCTTTTAGGCAAAAAGCTGGTATCCAACAATTTCCTGGATTATATATCCCTGGACAACAGCGTAGAGATCCGCCAGATAAAAGTACCGGACAGCTTAGTTGGCCATCTGGTGCAGGAACTGGATATCCGAAAAGAATACGGCTTGAATATCATTGCTATTGAAAATGAAAGAAACACAAATATAGAAGTGTCTCCTCAGTACCGTTTGGAAAAAGAAGATGTGATCGTAGTTATCGGAAAAGTAAACAATATAGACCGCTTTGAAGAAAATATGTAAAATACAAGGGGAAAAAAGATGGACATATCAATTATTAGTTTTGCCCAGCAGCTGACATCAAATCCTGCACTGCTTATCACCACATTGCTGACTCTGGGAGTAATTTTTGTAAATGGATGGACAGATGCGCCGAATGCGATCGCTACCTGTGTGACTACAAGGTGCCTTAGAGCACGTACCGCAATATGGATGAGTGCCGCGTTCAACTTTTTAGGCGTATTTGTAATGACCCAGATCAACAGTTCTGTGGCATCCACGATCAGCAACATGGCAGATTTTGGAAACGATACCCAGGGAGCCATGATCGCCCTTTGTGCAGCGTTGTTTTCCATTGTTGTTTACAGCGTAGGGGCTTCCTTTTTGGGAATTCCCACCAGTGAAAGCCATAGCCTGATCGCCGGTATCACAGGCGCAGCCATTGCCATCCAGCAGGGCATCGGCGGAATTAATATGTCAGAATGGGTAAAAGTCCTGTACGGCCTTGTACTCAGCCTTGCACTGGGATTCTTTTCCGGATGGATCATCTGCAAATTGCTGACGATCCTTTGCCAGAATGTGGAACGGAGGAAGGCAAACGGATTTTTCCGGTTTGCCCAGATCGTAGGTGCTGCAGCCATGAGCTTCATGCATGGAGCCCAGGACGGACAGAAGTTTATCGGTGTTTTATTCCTGGGACTGGCCTTTTCCAATGGACAGAATCAGGTGTCGGGAATGGCGATCCCGGTATGGCTGATGCTCTTATGTAGTATCGTAATGGCTTTGGGAACCAGTGTGGGAGGAGAAAAAATCATCAAATCCGTGGGAATGGATATGGTGAAGCTGGAAAAATATCAGGGATTCTCTGCAGACCTGGCGGGAGCCTTTTGTCTGCTCCTTTCCAGCTTATTTGGAATTCCTGTATCCACTACCCATACAAAGACAAGCGCGATCATGGGTGTTGGAGCCGTGAGACGGATTTCCGCCATCAATTTTTCTGTTGTGAAGGATATGATGCTGACCTGGATCTTTACATTCCCAGGCTGCGGACTGATCAGCTTTGTGATGGCAAAACTTTTTATGTTTATCTTTTAAGAGGAGGAAGAGTGAATGTCTAAAAAACAGGATGAATTTTATTTTCAAAGTTTTATCGAATGTGCGGAAGCGGCCTGCAGTGCGGCAAGGCTTTTAAAGGAGACCCTGCTGGATTTCAGCCAAGATACCATTAACGAAAAAATGGAAGATATGCACAAGGTAGAACATGCAGCCGATGAGAAGAAGCATGAGGTGATCGACAGGCTCTCAAAAGCTTTTATTGTGCCGATAGAGCGTGAAGATATTGTGCTTTTAAGTGATAACATTGATGAGGTTACAGACCGTCTGGAGGATGTACTGATCCGCTTGTACATGAACTATGTAACGGAGATCCGCCAGGAAGCCATCCCTCTCATGGAAGTTGTCATCAAGTGCTGTGAAGAAGTAAAAGCGCTGCTGAAGGATTTTGCAGATTTCAGACGTTCCAAGACTTTAAAAAACC
The DNA here is from genome assembly GCA_019116385.1 of Candidatus Blautia faecigallinarum. Lineage (GTDB taxonomy): Bacteria > Bacillota > Clostridia > Lachnospirales > Lachnospiraceae > Blautia_A > Blautia_A faecigallinarum. The sequence continues at coordinate 2,293 of DXBU01000171.1, forward strand.
ATATTATCCGTATCAACGAATTGGAAGAAGAAGCGGACAGACTTTTTATGTCGATCATGAGAGAACTTCACGAAAAGGAGAAGAATCCTCTGGCGATCATTGCCTGGAGAGAAATCTACCACTATATGGAAAAATGTGCGGATGCCTGTGAGCATGTGGCAGATACAGTGGAAAGCGTGATCATGAAAAATTCCTGATGGATCCGCAGAAAGAGATAGGTTTTGCGCTGGGAAGAATAGGAGAAGATAAAATTCATATCTGGATTTTTAATTCTGCAAAAAGATGGGGCGCATCACACCTTGGATTTTTATCCCTGGTGTGATGCGCCCCATTTTGGGTTATATATAAGAGTGTCTATGAGTGACCTTGTTTAGAACAAACCGGTGATCTTTCCGTTTTCATCTACATCGATCTTCTCAGCTGCAGGTACTTTCGGAAGGCCAGGCATGGTCATGATCTCGCCGGTAAGGGCTACGATGAAGCCGGCTCCTGCGGAGATCTTCAGGTTGCGTACGGTTACTTCGAAGTCTGTGGGCGCGCCAAGCTTGGTCTGGTCGTCGGTCAGGCTGTACTGGGTCTTGGCTACACAGATCGGGCAGTTGCCGAAGCCTAATGCTTCCAGCTCTTTCGCCTGCTTCTGGGC
>DXBU01000172.1 GCA_019116385.1 Candidatus Blautia faecigallinarum
ATCCACCACCAAACAACGAACCCGCCTGAACAGTTTCTCTCTGATCAGGCGGGTTCGCTTAGCTATTTTTCTTTCTTGTGGTGCATCTGCTCATAGGCCTCCTGCTGGACGATCAGCCCAGCCGAAAAGCCATACTTGAAATGGCTCTCACTTTCCTCACACTGGGCGATAGCGTTCTGCGCCCGGAGTTCTTCCACCAGTGCATAGTCCTCTTTGCTGAGCAGCTGGGATAGCTGCTCCATCAGCGCCGCACAGGTTTGGACCGCCTTGCGGTATTCCGAGGACGTGGGCACTACCGTTTCACAGGGATAAAACTCTCCGTTATACATGGCTTCCAAAATCATAGCGTTCCCTCCCTCAACAGTAGACCAGCTCCGCCAGGACGATTTCCTCGGCTCTGTTGTGGATGGAGTTCATGGAGCGCACCCATGCCATCTGGTCGGCAGCTTTTAGGGCTTCTGTGACGCCCTCTTGCTGCATCATGGCTTTTTCGATAATTTCCAGCCGCTCCCAGCAGGCGGTGTCGATTTCCTCCAAATGGGGAAACAGCTTTTCAGTGACAATAAGATCGGTATACAGAATGGGCCGGTGTTCTTTTAAGTAGGCACGGCGCAACCGGCCATATTTCCCGATATTGTACTCCTTGGTATCCGATAACACAAGGTCGGGAATGAGATAGTCGCCGTATTTGGTGTAAGTCAGTTCCATACAAGGCTCCTTTCGTGGGAATGTGGTTGACAGTTACGGTAGGTTTGAGGGCATTCCTCCTTTATCATAACTGTCTTTTCATTCGCCACAAATGAGCCGCCAGTCATGATGTAATGTTTTTTGGTGTATTCCACCCTCTATACATTACATCATGGTTATGGATGCTGTTGCTTTCTGTTTTTCCGCTTTCAGAAACAGAAAGGTCGCCATCATCCTTCGATAAACGCAGGTAAATGGCGACCTTATAAATCTGGTCAGTAATTCGATTCATAGTGCCACTCCTTATCTGTTTATTACGGAAATCCGAATATACAGCCAGAGTAATCACTGATTTTGTCCACAATTATATTATCATAATCTGATCCGGAATTCCAGCCGATTTTATGATTTTATTCCTGGAGTTACTGTCTGTCCACATATACAAACTTTACGACACAATGTCGCAAAGTAGATCCACACAATATGAGAGCACTAAACGTTCTTTAACAGATCCTGTTTTGAGACCGGATACAGGAGATGCCGGAACTGTCAGCAAAAGGTATTCGCCTTCATATGCTCCACAGCAGCCTTCCACCCGTTTTTCCCGCAGATCCCATCCTGAGCCTGCCCGGTGTTTTTCTGGAATACACGGAAAGACGCTTCTGTTTCTTCCCCAAAAATCCCGTCCACGTTCACTTCCAGCATCGCCTGCAGCATACATACCGCCACACCCGTACATCCTCTGGATATCTCAGGGAAACGTACCGTCACCTCCTCTGTCAGCCCTGCTTTTTGCTCCCTTGTCTCCTCTTCCCCGGAGCTCGCACTTCTGATCATGTTTTTAAATCTCTCCCAGTCTCCCCTGGTGCGGATCGCGGAGGGGCAGTCCTTAGCGCACACATCATAATGCTGCACGACCCGTTCCGCCGGGATGGACAGTTCCTTCATAATCTGGCGGCAGACCTCCGCCGTGTTCCGGAAGGCCTTTTCATAATCGTATCCCTTCTGTACACACATTTCGATCCCTACGGAGTTCCTGTTGTTTACTGTCCCGAACAGTTTCCCTCCGTAATCCACGCCTACATGCCAGGCTCCCCGGAAAAAGGGCAGCGCCTGGTATGCCTCCTTGTCATCCACGTACACATGGGCGGACATGCCGTCAAAGCTCCCGTCATGCTGGGCCTTTGCGTGGGCTCTGGCATCCGCGCCGGCATTACAATTATCTGTGTTATGGATGACGATATACCGGGGCGTCTGTCCCTCAGGTAGTCTGTTCCCATCAGAGCATCTAGCCTTGCCGCGATCAGCACATAGAAGAGCGTCATCGCCTTCCGGCACAGCCCTTTCCACCCTGCCCGGCTCTCCAGGGTCCCCTTCTCCGATTTCGGGCTTTTCCCAAAGACCGCCGGGAGGAGGATCCCCCCCCTGTAAACCAGTCCACTGCCATAAAGAGCAGCAAGGTCTGCAAAAACTTATCCCATCCGCCGAACAGGGAGGCCAGGGCACTCCCGGCAAGGCCGATGGCAGTGATTATTTTATAGTTCATGGTGTTCACCTTCTCGTAAAAAAGAGTATAAAAAGGAGCGGCCGGCTTGAGCCGCTCCCTAATATTCACCTTTAAAGGTTAATATATTAATATATTGGATCTCTTATTCCCAAAATGTTAAAAAATTCCTGCCTCATTTTTTTGTAGGATATATCTCCATAACGCCAATTTCCTGCTGCTATCTGTATACGTCCATTATCCAGTGTGATCCCTGCCGGCAAACGATATCTGCGTATCCCCGGGATCACAGACCTGTTTATGATATTTCGGAATGTCCTTGTCTCTTCGTCCGCACAGAAAAGGAACGTAAAGTATATCCTTATTTTTTTCCTGTCTTTTTTGGGAATACGCTCATAAAACTCCTGAAATGCTTCATTTAATAATAGTATGTCTTCCCTCTCTAAAGAATGCAGCCTTATAAGCTCAACAAGCTTCAGGTTTTTTCCTTCTTTTTTGGCAAAAAGCCAGATTTTTTTCTCCTCTGCTATCTTTTTTTTCTGTACTAGGGTGTATCCCCTGTCCTGGCAGGAACTAAAGATCTTATCCTTCAATTCTTTAAATTCTAAATAATCTGTATCTGTCCACCAAGGTGAGAATCTCCGGTCTCCGGTAAAAAGAAATGGTTCCCATTTCCCTACGGGCGTTCTTATATAAGACACATCAAATATGAGATTATAGTAAAATCTCATCAACATGGTAAAAATCAAAAGAATAAGCCCCCAAATTGATAAGATATTTTCCACCGTCTCAAAACGTCTAAACTCATGAGCAGCGCTATAAATACCATATAGCATAAAAGCCCCGATCTGAACAGCCGCTATTACCTGGCAGACATAGTCCCATTTGAGATCTGCTGTAAATATACTCCCTCGTTTCGGCTTGTCCTCTTTCTTGGATATCCATTTCTTTTTGTATAGAGGATTCGTTTCATCTTTCCGCTCGGAA
>DXBU01000173.1 GCA_019116385.1 Candidatus Blautia faecigallinarum
ATTGGCGTATGCCCACAGCAGGCAGCAGGCCATCCGTTTGGAAAAAATGTTCCAGGAACAGACTATTCCGAATGCAGAACTTGTTTTTCTGGGAGAATATAGCGGTAATAAGAAATACACTTATATAGCAAAGGATGAACAGAAAAAAATGACCTGCCGGGATTTGTGCTGCGATGGCTTGTTCGCCTGGTGGGAAGGAACAGACTGGTATGGCCCAAATTATCTTTTGGATCTGGTCCTTACATGGAATTACGGCAATTTCAGGGGTGCGGGAAAGACCGCTTATTTCCTGGGAGAGGACGCACGGCTGACAGATATAGAAACTGCCTATCGTCCGGCTTCTTCCTTAAAGCTGCGCCGTTCTGTTTTCTCTTTGGAAGCACTGGATGGAAAGCGGCTTTTTGAGCTGTCTGGTGAAACGTCTATCACTGGGGAACGTTTGATGGGAACGGATGCCTTTCAGTATTGTCAGGAATGGAGCCGGGAAAGCTGTCCCGCTGCAGAAGATCTGCGTTTAGCGGATCAGGGCCTGCCGCTGCATAAAATCCTTTCCTGTGCAGAAGAGATAAAAATTCCGGAAGAACGGGGAGATATCCTGCGGATCCCGGGAAGCAGATTGTCTCAGAACAGGCCGTCGGCCAAAATACCGGTCACTTATTCTGCCAATGGACCGGCTCTGGTCATAGAAAGCTCTTTGCCGGAGGGACGGCATGAATATATTTATCACCGCGACCTTAAAATTGAAACAGCATCCTGGCTTACAAAGGGAAAACTGCCGGTTCAGTTCAGAGGCGCGGGCTCGCTGGATCTGGTCTGTGCGGTGATCTGTTATGATAAACAAGGAAAGAGACTGGATCCGTTGTATCCAAAACTGAACCGGCGGGAGCTATTGACCCTGCCAAAGGGAACAGAGAGTGTGGAACTTGCTTTCCGCCCAAAAGGCCCGGGCAAGGCCGTTGTCAAGGATGTGATCATTGGCGGCGAGACCGAACTTATAGATCATACCTGTTTTCTTGCCCGTTCGGATGTACTGGTGCTGACAAATCATTATCCTTCTTACGATGCCCTTTACCGAAATATGTTTGTGCATAAACGTGTGACAAGCTACCGTGAAAGCGGGAAAATCTGCGATGTTATGCGTATGTATCCATATTCGAAAGACGGTTACAGAGAATTCGAAGGAATAAATGTGACAGAGGGAAAAGGCGGGAAATTGCTCTGATCGAGAATGTCCGGAAGCCTTGAAAAAATATTTTGCCATATCGGAAGGCGTGCCTTTACGGGAAAGGAGTAAAGAAATTGCAGAAAATCATGGTGATTTTTGGCACTCGGCCTGAGGCGGTTAAAATGTGTCCCCTGGTCAGGGAACTGAAAGCCCGTGCCGGAATTCAGACGGTCGTGTGTGTTACCGGACAGCACCGTCAGATGCTGGATCAGGTATTGGAAGTATTTTCGGTACTGCCGGACTATGATCTCTCTATTATGCAGGAGAAACAGACACTTTTTGATATTACCGAAAAAGTTCTCTTGAGAATGCAAAAGGTACTGGAAAAGGAGAGACCGGATGTGGTGCTTGTACATGGAGATACCTCCACAGCCTTTGCGTCTGCTCTGGCCTGCTTTTATCTGGGTATCCCGGTAGGGCATGTGGAAGCAGGGCTTCGGACACACAACCTATATGCACCTTTTCCGGAAAAATTCAACCGGAAGGTGATAGGGATCATCAGCCGGTACGACTTTGCTCCAACTGCTGCGGCGCGGGAAAATCTCCTTCAAGAAGGAAAAGAGGATTCGCGGATATTTGTGACTGGAAATACAGTGATTGATGCTCTTAGGACAACAATACGAACAGCATATACGCATCCGGAGCTGGAATGGGCGAAGGACAGCCGTTTGCTTCTCATGACCGTACACCGCCGTGAAAATCTTGGAGAACCTATGAGGCAAATATTCCGGGCTGTCCGCCGTGCCTGCAGAGAACATCCGGATGTCAAAGTGATATATCCAATCCATAAGAATCCGTCTATACGGGAAACCGCGGCTGAGATTTTAGGAAATGTTCCGCAGATCCATATGATGGAACCGTTGGATGTTTTGGCCTTTCATAATTTTATGGCTCGATGTTATTGTATTTTGACAGATTCCGGGGGAATCCAGGAGGAAGCGTCCTTTCTGGGAAAGCCTGTACTGGTGGCACGGGATACAACGGAACGTCCGGAAGGAGTCGCAGCAGGGACATTGCGGCTGACAGGAACGAAAGAAGAAACAATTTATCACAGTTTACAGATGCTGCTGGATAGCCCGGATTTCTATCGCGATATGAGTAATGCTGCCAGTCCCTATGGCGACGGGCAGGCCAGCAGGCGGATCGCGGATATCCTGCTAGAGCCCGGCGCTATAGTTCCGGAGCTTACGGCACCGGCAGAGTTCTTGAAAACCTGACTGACACAAGTTCCTGTCTTTCATACAGGGCGTATACTCCGCATTGTATGAAAGACCAATCTTTGAGGAGGATTGCAGGGCGTGGGTTCATGGTCCGGTCTATCCGGAAGTTTATGAACTGTTCCGGGATTTCAAATATAATCCGATCGATGACGCGCGGTTCGCACTTTTGGAAGGAACGAGGGATGCTCTGACGGATGACGAGAAGAGGGTGATTGATCTTGTTGTGAACACATTCGGAATGTATGGCGGGAAGGTATTGGAGAGAATCACGCATAATGAGACTCCTTGGATGGAAGCGAGAAAAGGATATGGCGACAGCATTCCCTCCAGTGAGCTGCTGCCGAAAGAGAGGATCATGAAGTATTATATCCTGATAAACCGGAATTACGGCATAGATACGGAAGATGGACTACAGGCATATATCTATGACATGCTTGGCAGGGCGTCATAATCCATAACAGTTAAATTATGTTTAGAGAGTCAGTCCATATAAAGTCCAGAAGAGTTAATTCTTCTGGGCTTTATATGTTTATGTTTTTTCTAAAAGCCGTGGGCGTTGTCTTTACGATATCTTTAAATGCTTTCGTAAATTTTCCCTGGGTTTCATATCCGACCTTTGCAGCGATTTGGGCGATACTGTCATCTGTCTGCCTCAGCAGTTCCATTCCTTTACGGATCCGGTATTCTTTCATATAAGTCGCGACAGGGAGTCCATAAACGCCCTTAAATATTTCCTTCAGCGAGGAGGTATTGATCAGATACTTTTTTGAAAGCTCCTCAATGGTATATCGTCGATCCAAGTGTTCCGTTAAAAAAGCGTGGATCTCTTTGATCGTTGCCGTCTGTCTGGAACAGTACCGGGTCAGACCCGCAGGTAGGGGGTTCAGATATCCGAGATATAAAAGCAGCTCCTGTACCTTTAATTTAAAATAGGGCAGACGTATGTCTTCCGGAACCGTATACATAGGCGAAAAAATACTGTCAATTACCGGAGAGGAAGGCAGGGCAATGGATTTGTCTGCCCTGCAGAAGGTACGGTTTATCTGTTCAATGTCTATAGGCGTCTCCTTTAGGATTGGAAGAGAGCGTGTTTCCAGTTCTGCCAGATCTATGGAAATGGAAATACCTTCACAGTAGCCCAGGGGGAACATCATTGCGGAATCTGCGCAGCATTCCATGCTGTGCAGGGCAAGGTCGCCGGGACCAAGGTAAATAGAAGTCCCATTATGAAAATCCCAGCCGATCCTGCCCAGACGGCAATGATTAATTTCCAGAATATGTGCATGGGAATCGTGCTGGAAGCTGGCCTGCCCCGCATGATAGTAATTGAGAGAAAGCTGGATACCGGGAAATATCTGATAGGCTGACATTTTACCCTTTCCATCAGTATTGGATTGAAAAGACGCCGCAAAGAGATTCACTTCCCTGTGTTTATCGAAATGATGTTCCACGATAAGGGTACCATTCGGAACATCCTGAAGATTTTTATCTATATACAAAAATGGTTCCTGTTCCATAGGAAGCATACTCCTTTCTTCTGTCGTTTCGGCAGGAGACCTCAATGGGTAAAATCCAGAATCTGTACCTCCTTTTCATCGACTTCTTTTTCTGCCAGATCTTTCATCCGCTTTGCGAACGGACAGGAGTAGCCGATGGGCGTCCCTTTTTGAATACAGGAAGCAAAGGCAATGGTGTCCGCACCTCTTCTAAGCAGTTCTCTTATGTGAAGTGGAACCTTTTTTCCCGGGCATCCGCCGCAGTTGGTAAAACCGATCAGCTCAATTTCCTCCTCCGTCCCTTCAAAAGCCCCCGTTTTCTCCCGGATTGCCTTAAAATCCGTGGTACCGGGACAGTAATCTTCTGTCTGCATGCATCGTATAATTCCTAACTTCATAATGAAATCCTCCTTTTTTCGCTCAAATTGAATATCTTTTCCTGATAACGGTCCAGGATATCCTGCAGTGTGATATGCTTCATTTCTTCTTCCGCAGTTTTCTGCACCTGGTCAAAATAGTCCTGAAGGGACAATTGGATATAAATGCCTACGCCGCATTCCGGATTGGTATGGGTATCCAGATGGAGCAGAGCCTTATCACCCTCCACAGCCTTATAGACATCCAGTAAGGTAATTGCAGAGGGTTCTTTTGCCAGCGCCGGGCGGGGATGGCCTTTGACACTGGATAGAAGCCCGGCCTTCCGCAGGGCGGACATGAGTTGCCGGACACAGCCGGGATTTGTGCGTATGCTTTCTGCAATACGGCTGCTGGACAGGGAATCCACAGGATTTAGCTGGATAAAAGCCAGGATATGAACGGCGTCGCTGACTTTTGTGGAATATTTCATAAATGATTTCCTCCTTACTAATGTTAATTTAATTATAACAGCATATTGACAGCCCTGCAACCCCGTGTTAGACTAATGATGTTAAAATAATATTTACAACAATCACGTGAGGAGAAATATCCATGAGTTTTTATGAAAATCTTGTCATGCAGACACAGATGAATTATTCCAGATATTACAGCCTGTATGCGGCGGGCAAAACACCCTATGCGCTGTCGGAGAAACCGGCACTTTCCTATGAAGAACAGATTGAGCGGCTGGTGAAAGAAATCAGGGAAGCTGAATGCGTCCTGGTAGGGGGAGCATCCGGACTGTCGGCAGCAGGAGGCGGGGATTTCTACTATGAAGATAACGCTTCTTACAGAAAATATTTCGGAAAATATGCGAAGAAATACCATTTCAAAGGAGCCTTTGACGGTATGATGCGCCAATGGGAGGATCGGGAAGAATTCTGGGGGTATCTGGCAACTTTTCTTCACACTACCCAGACTGCCGGGATTCGGGAACCTTACCGGGATCTGGACGCCCTTTTGCAGGGAAAAGATTTTTTTATCCTTACTACTAATCAGGATACCCAGTTCGTGAAACTCTATCCGGATGAAAAGGTGGCGGAGATCCAGGGGGATCACCGTTTTTTCCAGTGTGCCAGGTGCTGTACAGATGAAACCTGGGATGCGGTAAAGCCGGTGGAGGAAATGATACAAGCCATGGGAGAGGAAACTTCTGTTCCCACAGAATTGATCCCCCGGTGTCCCTACTGCGGTGAGGAAGCCTTTCCCTGGGTACGGGGATATGGGAATTTCCTGCAGGGGAAAAAGTATGAGGAGCAGTATGAAAAAGTCTCACGCTATGTACTGGAACATAAGGATAAGAAAATCCTGTTCCTGGAGCTTGGTGTTGGGCGTCTGACCCCAATGTTTATTCAGGAACCCTTCTGGAACCTGACCCTGAGCTTTCCAAAAGCCCGATATATCGCGGTGAATAACCAGTATGCTTTTCTGCCCAAGGATATAGAGGAGAAGGGAATGGTCATTAAGGGAGATATTGAAAAGGTGCTGAAAGACGCTGCAAAGAGTGTCAAATAATATGGGATTTAAGGTCGTAGTGACAGAAGGGGGAAACAGCAATGGATCATAACAAGGAAATCGTAAAGAAGATAGAAGAAGCGGATGGGGTTCTGGTTGGCGCCAGCAATGGCCTGTCTATTACAGAGGGTCTCCACCTGTTTGCGGATAACCGGGCTTTTGAGGAATTATTCGGAGATCTGAAGCAAAAGTATGGAATTCGTTGTATCCTTCAGGGAATGGGAGCCAGGTGGCCTTCCGAGGAGGAAAAATGGGGATTCTGGAGCCGCCTGATCCATCACTACTGCGGGGAATACCGGGAAACCCAGGTGATGGCGGATCTGAAAAAACTTATCAGCAAAAAGGATTACTTTATCATCACCTCCAACGGGGAATGTCATTTTGAGATGTGCGGATTTGCACCGGAGAAGATCTATGAAGTGGAGGGAAGCTGGCTAACCATACAGTGCGCTGTCCGCTGCCATGAGAAGGTCTATCCCTGGGCAGATCTGGCAGAGAAGATGGCGGAAACAGAGCGGGAAGGGAAAATCCCCTCAGAACTGATACCCCGTTGTCCGGTCTGCGGCGGCCCTATGCAGGTCCATATGGAGATGGACAGGAATTTTATTCCGGAGACTGAGAGCCGGAAGCGCCTGGAGGCTTTTCTGGAACAATACCATGGAAAGAAACTGGTGATCCTGGAGTTGGGTATAGGGTGGAGAAACAAGCTGATCAAAGCGCCCCTTATGCGTCTGGCAGCCAGAGAATCTCAGGCCGTTTATGTGACAGTGAATCTGGGTGAGATTTTTATCCCGGATGAGATCCGGGATAAGTCTTATGGTCTGGATGGGGATTTGGCGGAAATCCTACATGGGCTGGCGAAAGAGCGGGTAGATGGAAAAAGAATGGATAAGATGGGAGAGAAGGAAAACGATGGAAGGATTTCAGATGGAGGAAACCAATAATTATGAAAAATGGTGCGAGCAGTGGAGAGAAAAATTCCTGAAAATGGACCAGGAAGAACTGAAAAAAAGGCTGCCGGAGCTGAAGGAAGAAGAAGAGTGGCTGACGCTCTGTCATTTTGGAAGAAGGCTGGGGGTTCATAAAGAAAACGGAAAGATCCTTGCCATGGAGGATCACGATCCGGTGACCTGCTATGAAAGGCTGAATGTGTATACCTTGTTTGGCTATGTATCCCCCCTGGCCCATTACAAAGATGACTGGGTGCGGTTTGACCGGCTGAAGGATACCTCGCCGTTTGCAAAAGCCTTTCAGGAAGGGGTGATCGAACCATTTTCCAGAATGTTCAGCGGCCATATAAAAGAACTGTCCCAGGCCTGTGAGAAGCTGGGAGGAAAGAAGCTGCCCTGGTCTGATGCCGGTTATGAACTGGAAGCTTTTGCGTGTATTCCTGTGCGTTTCCTTTTCTGGGACGGGGACGATGAATTTCCTGCCCAGGGAAATGTCCTGTTTGATGCCAGCGCCACAGATTTTATCCATGGGGAAAGCGTGGTTACCATTGCGGCCATCGGCCTGGATCGGATTGCGAAACTGGCAGGAGTACCTCTGGACAGAAGCATTTTTCCGATTTTCTGATGAATTTGATCAGATCTGTACAAGAACCGTGAGCCCATTGTCACAGCCTGTTCCTTTGAATAGTCCTGATGATTTTGCCCGATCAGCAGAACTGTTTGCCCAAACGGAAGGATATGCTCCGGATGTGTTGACTGGGGAAATGAAAGAGAATATGATGAACACAACGATTAAGAGAGTATTTAATCGTAATACAA
>DXBU01000174.1 GCA_019116385.1 Candidatus Blautia faecigallinarum
TGCTATTTGTTAAACAACTTTCTAAAATGTTCCGTATATGAAAATGTTATTTTCTGTTGGGTTATGCATGAGCAGGGTATTATCAATTCTATTATCGAAAAGTTAGATACAGAGAATTGTTCTGTGAATTGTATCTCTCTCATCGCAAACGAAAAGAGCCTGCGGGATAGATTGTCAAATGATATTAAAAGAGGTATTCGTACTGGGGATGTTATTGAAAGAAGCGCCGCAAGAATACCGCTATATCAAGCTCTCAACACCATTAAAATTGATACCAGTAATAAGACTGTGGCTATGATAGTCAATGAAATCAGAATGGAGCAAAAAAGAAAGGAAAACAGCCCATGAATATGAAAGAACGAAGAGACGCAGGTCTTGCCTACATCTCTGATGAAAGTGTAATGAAGGAACAGGCGGAAACACGGAAGCTCCTGCAGAAGCTGAATTTTATGGACCGCTCCGATTTTGCCGGAATTGCCCAGGTTGTAAAGGAACTGTTCGGAAAATCGGAAAACGCCATGGTCAATCCGCCCTTTTACTGTGATTACGGCAGCCACATCGAAGTAGGAAAAAACTTCTTTGCCAACTACAACTGTACGATCCTGGATGTGGCAAAGGTAAAGATCGGGGACAACTGTCAGATGGCTCCCAATGTGGCCATCTACACCGCCGGCCATCCCATTCATCCGGCCACCAGAAACACTGCCTATGAATATGGAAAGGAAGTCACCATCGGGGACAACTGCTGGATCGGCGGCAATGTAGTGATCTGCCCCGGCGTGCATATCGGCGACAATGTAGTCATTGGCGCGGGAAGCGTCGTGACCAAAGATATCCCGGACTGGAGCCTCGCCGCAGGAAATCCCTGCAAGGTCCTCCGCAGGATCACAGATGCAGATAAAAGACTTCTCTTCCGCCAGGAGGAAATCGATGAAGAGGCCTGGCAGGATATTTTAAAAACGACCGAAAAATAAGAGCAGTTTACAGCCTGTGCCGATCTGTTTGTCATTTCCGCTGAAGTGTAAAAATTTTTTACACTTCGGCTTTTTTGTCTTTACATTTCCCGCGATCTGATAATTGAGAAACCATTTTTATTTCCTTATAATACAATTGAAGTCTGTCCTTCCGTCAGCCGATCCGGCTTTTTTCTCCGAAGACAGACAAAACGTAAATAATACAGCAGCAAGAAGGGAATACTATATGAAAGAAGTTAAATCACCGAAAAAACCATTGATCTATTATTATGGTATCGTTTTGCTGATCATATTCCTGTTTAATCTGGTGATCACTCCCATGCTCACCCGGCGAGAGGTGGCAGAGGTGGATTACGGCACTTTTATGGATATGATCGACGACAAGGATATCGGGCTTGTCCAGATTGAGGACAGCCAGATCCTCTTCACCGATAAGGAAGAAACAAAAATTTATGAGACTGGGGCAATGGACGACCCTACCCTGACAGAGCGTCTCCATGATGCCGGCGCAAAATTTGAAAAGGTGGTGGAAGAGCCCATGTCCCCTATCCTGAGCATCTTCCTCACCACGATCCTGCCGATCCTGATCTTTATCGGTCTGGGCCAGTATCTGGGCAAAAAGCTGATGGAACAGGCCGGCGGAAAGAATTCCATGGCCTTCGGTATGGGAAAAAGCAATGCCAAGGTTTATGTCCAGTCCACCCAGGGCATCCATTTCAGCGACGTAGCCGGGGAGGACGAAGCCAAGGAAAGCCTGGCTGAGATCGTTGACTATCTGCACAATCCGCAGAAGTACACCGAGGCCGGCGCTTCCATGCCCAAGGGCATCCTTCTTGTGGGGCCTCCCGGAACCGGAAAGACCATGCTGGCAAAGGCTGTTGCCGGAGAGGCAGGCGTTCCCTTCTTCTCCATCTCCGGTTCCGAGTTTGTGGAAATGTTTGTAGGCATGGGCGCCTCTAAGGTACGCGACCTGTTTAAACAGGCCAAGGAAAAATCTCCCTGTATCGTCTTTATCGACGAGATCGACGCCATTGGCCAGAAGCGCCATTCCGGCGGCATGGGCGGCAATGATGAACGGGAGCAGACACTGAACCAGCTGCTTACCGAAATGGACGGCTTCGAGGAGAATACCGGCGTCATCATCCTGGCTGCCACAAACCGCCCCGAATCCCTTGACCCGGCTCTTACAAGGCCCGGCCGTTTCGACCGCCGTGTCCCTGTAGAGCTGCCGGATCTGGCCGGAAGAGAAGCGATCTTGAAGGTCCATGCAAAAAAGATCAGGCTGGCGGAAGACGCCGATCTTCATACCATCGCCCGGATGGCAGCCGGCGCTTCCGGCGCGGAGCTTGCCAATATCATCAATGAAGCCGCCCTGCGTGCGGTCCGCAGCGGCCGTGTGATCGTCACAGAAGCCGACCTGGAAGAAAGCATCGAAGTGGTCATCGCCGGCTATCAGAAAAAAAGCGCCGTTCTCTCCGATCAGGAGAAGAAAGTGGTGGCTTACCACGAGATCGGACATGCGCTGGTGGCTGCCAGACAGTCCCATTCCGCTCCCGTGCAGAAGATCACCATCATCCCCCGTACCTCCGGCGCTTTGGGCTATACCATGCAGGTAGATACCGGGGATAAATATCTCCTTACCAAAAAGGAGCTGGAAAATAAGATCGCCACGTACACCGGCGGACGCGCTGCCGAGGAGCTTGTCTTCGGCGAGATCACTACCGGCGCTTCCAATGATATCGAACAGGCCACCAAGCTTGCCCGGGCCATGATCACCCGTTATGGTATGAATGAAGATTTCGACATGGTCGCCATGGAAACGGTAAACAACCAATATCTTGGCGGCGATACCTCTCTGGCCTGCTCAGAGGAAACCCAGAAGGAGATCGACCGCAAGGTGGTAGAATTAGTAAAAGCCCAGCATGATAAGGCGAAAAAGATCCTTACAGAAAATATGGATAAGCTCCACGAGCTTGCAGGTTTCCTTTATGAAAAGGAGACCATTACAGGAGATGAATTTATGAATATTTTAGACGGAGGTGAAAAACAATGAGAAGACGTTCCGGCTTTGGCTGGCTTGAGCTGATCATAGGGATTCTGCTGATCCTGATCGGGATTTTTACTTTGCTCCGTCCCGGAAGCGTATTTTCCGGACTTCTGTTCCTTTTCGGGATCATCGCGGTCATCATGGGGATCGCGGACATCCTTCTCTATATAGAAGTGGAACGGTATACAGGGTTCGGACCGGTGGTGTCGCTGATCTCCGGTATTTTAAGCGTTATGGCAGGGATCATGCTTCTGGTATATCCGGGAGCCGGGGTGATGGTGCTTTCCCTTTTGTTCCCCATCTGGTTTATCGCCCACTGCATTTCCAGGCTGGCCCATCTTGGAGTCATCCGTCTCCTGTCCGGGGCAGGGGAATACTATTTTACACTGATCGTCAATATCATCGGACTGATACTTGGCTTTCTGATGATCCTGCGGCCCATGCTGTCCCTGACCGCCGTCGGATGCATCGCAGGCGCGTATCTGATCCTTCTGGGGATCGACAGCGTGGTGATGGCGTTCAGTAATATGGGGCTGCGTAGATAATCGAAAAAAAGAGGTTAAAAATCTGCCGATGATTTTTAACCTCTTTTTAAATCGTCATTTATTCTTCTATTCCAGAACCAGCCGGACACCGCCGTAAATTCCGGCATTGTTGCTCAGCTGTGCCGGTTTAAATTCCACGTCTCTGGAGGCATGGAAGGCATACTGGGTATAATATTTTTTAATAGCATTGAGAAGGATTTCTCCGGCTTTCGCCATTCCTCCGCCGATCACAAACGCCTCCGGGTCTACTACACAGGCAATACATGCCATGGCCTTGCCCAGCATAAGTCCAACCTCATCTACCATTGCCAGGGCCACCTTGTCTCCTTCCTTGGCAGCATCAAAAATATCCTTGGCACTGAAGTCGCCCTTAAGATCCGTCTCTGCATCTGTATGCTCATCCAGATATCTCTTGGTGATACGGACAATTCCTGTTGCAGAAGCATACTGTTCCAGGCAGCCTTTCTTTCCGCATCCGCAGGTATCTGTCTCATCATCCCGCATAGGCATATGGCCGATCTCTCCTGCAGCACCATTGATACCTGTAAGGATCTTTTCGTTGACGATCACGCCGCCGCCTACACCAGTACCAAGTGTTACCATAACAAGACTCTTGAATCCTTTTCCTCCGCCCTGCCACATTTCACCCAGCGCTGCCACATTGGCGTCATTTCCTGCTTTTACCTTGAAGCCGGTAAGCTGGCCCAATTCTTCTTCCACATTAAATACGCCCCAGCCAAGGTTTACACATTTAAATACCGTTCCGTCCGCTCCCACCGGTCCCGGAACACCCATGCCGATCCCTTCTATGTCCAGATGAGAGATTCCTTTTTCCTCCAGTTTCTTCTCTACTGCGTCTGCGATATCCGGAAGGATATGTCTTCCGTTTTCCGTAGTGTTTGTAGGGATTTCCCAAGTTTCAAGCAGGTTTCCCTGTGTCTCAAATAATCCCATCTTTACGGTGGTTCCGCCTAAATCCACACCAAATGCATACTTTTTCATTTTCTTTATTCCTTTCCTCTTTATAATTTTACATGTTCTAAAAGTGTTTCCCCTTCTGTAAAGGTTTCCGGCCTTTCACAGCTGGAACCCACCTCACAGATCCTGCCTGTGCCGCTGCTTTTCATCATCTGCTCCATGACATCCAGCACATGGCAGGCCATTTCCTTGCAGGCGCGGTTCTTTTTCCCGCTCAAAGCCGCGGCTGCCATTTCCGAAACCCCTACGCCTCTGCTGTTTTCGGAATAGGGAAGATCATAGTTAAGGGTTTCTGCCGGCTGCGATCCTCCTTTAAAAAGTTCCACTGTTCCGCCAAATTGATTGGGATCTGACAATTTTAAAATGCCCTTCGTACCATAAACATAAAAAACAGAAAGGTCCCCCGCTACAGAATCCCCGTTCAATGAAAAGGTGCCGGATACTCCATTTTCCAATTCCAAAACCGCCATTACCTGACTTTCATTAGGATAGGCAAATTCTTTTCCATAATCCGGGCTTTGTTCGTAAGCGTTGATGCGCACCGGCTTTCTGTTTTTGATGGCTGCCGATACGGTTTTAACCGGTCCCAGAAGGCTTACCAGTGCAGTAAGATAATATACTCCGTAATCATACAGGATCCCGCCGCCCGGCATACGCAGGAACTGATGGGCGCCTGCCAGGATATCCAGGTTGCGGTTTGCATTTGCCGTAAAAGAAGTAACCTCTCCGATCAGTCCCTGGTCAATGGCTCTTTTGGCCGTCTGCAGGCTGCTGCCAAGGAAAGTATCCGGCGCGGCACCCAGATAAAGGCCTTTCTGGCTGGCAAGTTCCGCCAGTTCCCTGGCGCTTTTATAGTCCAGCGTCATGGTTTTTTCTGTGTAAACATGTTTTCCTGCCTGCAGGGCCTGCAGGATCAGTTCGTAATGAGCGGGAGCCGGCGTCAGGATCACGACCAGTTCGATCTGAGGATCCTTAAGGATTTCTTCATAGGTACATGCCCGGATCCCAAATTCTTCCCCCCGTTTCTGCGCACTCTCCATATGTCTGGCACAGCAGGCAGTCACCTCCAGGTTTCGGAAATTGTGGATCATATTGTGCAGGTAGATCCCGCTGATGGACCCGCACCCCACCACTGCTGTTTTCATTTTTTTCTCTTCCATAAATACCCCCTATTTCTCCAAAAAGCCAAATGGCTCTTCATCTTTCAAAAAATGCATCAGCATATAGGCACACATGATCGCTACTTTCTCCTCCCGGAGGATCCGTCTTACTTCCTCCCGGTCTGCAAGGACTACTTCAATCTCTTCGGAATCTTCCTGATCCGCTTTGCTGATCTCCCCGCTGGCATAGCCATAGACCGTGGCGCAGGATTCATCTGTCATTCCGATGGTAGTAAAGTATGGCTTTTCAAAAGCCGGATCCACCTTTAAAGGTGTAAGCGTAAGTCCTGTTTCCTCATGGAGTTCCCGGGCTGCGCCCTGGTGAAAATCCTCGCCTGGTTCCACCAGTCCCGCCGGAAATTCATAAATATAATCATCCAGCGTATAGCGGTATTGACGTACCAGGACTACTTTGTCTTTCTTTTCGCCATAGATGCTGTAGATGATCACCCCATCCGGTGTGTTTTTCTTTGTTTTCAGCTTTAGTTCCTGAATGCTTTTTGCTCTGGACGCCACATAGTAGGATACCGGCGTATCATGTATGCTGGTCGCCTTTAGGGCATATAGATTCACGAATTTACAATCCGTTAATTTTTCCACACTGTGGATCTTTCCCATTCTCCTTTCCTCGCTTTCCTTCCAGGCGGCAGGACCGCCGTCTGATTTTCTGCTTCTTATTTTATCACATTATCCGACGCTTGTAGAGTAAAAAAAATCAGCTGCCTGCAAATTGCCGGCAGCTGAAATCATGATTTTTCAGTCTCCTCTCAGCACTACCCGTATCCTTTTATAAATAAAGAATACGATAATAGAAGTAAGGGTATATTTAAACAGATTAAACGGTACAATGATCATAGCCACAAAACCAAGCATGCCATCTACTGAGCTGTGTACCGCTGCTCCCATCTCGATAAAAGATTCGATGGGCATGCCGAAAGCCTTTCCATAGGCCGGCAGCAATACAAAAGCATTCATAAAGCAGGCGAGGATGGTAGTCAGAACTGTTCCCACTGCCATTCCTACTACCGCATGTTTTCTGCTCTTTACATAATGGAAGCGGTAGATCAATCCGGCCGGGATCACATAGGCACATCCAAATAAGAAGTTTGCCAGATCTCCTACACCTGCGGTGATCGTTCCCTTTGTCACCAGGTGGACCAGGATCTTCACCAGTTCGATCATCACACCTGCCAGAGGCCCCATGGCAAAAGAACCGATCAGCACCGGGATCTCCGAAAAGTCCAGCTGGTAAAAGGACGGCGCCAGAAATGGGATGGGGAATTCAAAATTCATCAGTACGCCTGCTACTGCCCCCAGCATCGCCACCTGGGTAATGGTTCTTGTGCGCGTTCTCTGCACGGCATTTGTGTTTTTTAATACTTGTTCGCTCATCTTTGTCTCTCCTTTTGAAATATTCTTTGTACAAAAGAAAATTTCTACAATGTAAAAAACCCCGGGACTCCTCCCGGGGCAATGAGCACGTATAAATAAATTCCGCGTGTTCTTCTCTCATCCAGACTATACTGTCGGTTTTGGAATTTCACCAAATCAACCGCCAATGCGGCTCGCGGACTATACCGCCGGTAGGGAATTCTTCTCCTTCTACGGATCTGTCACCCTGCCCCGAAGAAATTTTCTTTTACATAGGGTATTATAATCCTATGCCTCTGTAATTTCAAGATTTTTTTCAAATTTGACGGCGTCTTTCCACTGGCTTGGCGACATTCCATATTCTTTTTTAAAGGCTTTGTAAAACACCGAATAGTCTTTAAACCCGTACTGCATACATGCCCCGCCCGCCTGCTGGCCGCTCCGTATCGCTTCCCGGACCGCATCCAGCCGTTTTTTCATAATATACTGATGGATAGGAATCCCGATGTGATCCTTAAAGGTATGGGCAATATAGTATTTGCTCACAAAAAATTCCGCCGCAAGAGCCTCAAGGGAAAGCTCCTCGTCAAGATGGTCCTCGATGTATTCCATCAGCGCGCTGTACAGCTCCTGCTCTTCCTGACAGGTCTTTGCATGTTTTTTTTCATAAATGAGACGGTTCAGGTGCAGGATCAGGTCTCTGATACACAGGGAGATCTGCGCCTCTCTTCCATAACGTTCTCCCTTAGTCTCTTCGATCAGCCGGAACACTTTCATCTGGATCCCGTTAAAGCAGATCCTGTCATTATGGAAAATATATTCTCCTCTTGTCCTTACATACTGCATCAGATATCCATAAACTGCAAAATCTTCCATCATATGGCTTAAATATTCTTCTGTGATCCAGAACACAAAACGGCGGTAGGGAATCTCTGTACTGTGGATCACCGCATGGTGAAAGGTTCCCGGAGGGATCAGGACCACATCCCCCTGCTGCAGCGGGTACACCGTTCCGGCAATCTCCATAGAAACGTCCCCTTCAAGAAAAAAATAAAATTCATAGTAATTATGGGCATGGCTGTCCACTTTGGAAAGATAATGATCTTTATAATAATAGATCTCATAATCTTTCGACAGCATATATTGCCTTGACCGGAACCTGCTCTGTAATTTTTTCTTCATGCACACCTCCTGAATATGCCGTTTTCGTAAAAGGTCTGTTTTCCATGTCAGTATACATTCTTCCCTGAACTTTCGCAAGAAAAAACACCGCAATTTTTGCAATGTCCAGGGCAATCCTTGAAATACGCTTTTCCCGGCTGTTTTTATATAATACGGTTAAGAAATCTTCAGCTTTCAAAGGAGAAATAAAACTATGGAAATGACATTCAGATGGTACGGTTCAAAATTTGACACAGTAACTTTAAAGCAGATCCGGCAGATCCCCGGGGTGACCGGGGTCATTACTACTCTTTATGATACCGAACCCGGGGAAGTTTGGACAAGGGAGCGCATCCGCGCCCTGAAGGATGAAGTAGAAGCCGCAGGCCTCCATATATCCGGCATTGAAAGCGTCAATGTCCACGATGCCATCAAAACCGGAGCAGAGGACCGGGACCGATATATTGACAACTATATCGAGACACTGAAAAATCTGGGCGAGGAGGATATCCATCTGGTATGCTATAACTTCATGCCTGTTTTTGACTGGACAAGGACCGAGCTTGCGCGCAGGCGGCCGGACGGTTCCACTGTTCTTGCCTACACACAGGAAGCGGTAGACGCCCTCAGGCCTGAGGAAATGTTCGCATCCATCTCCGGAGATTCCAACGGCTCCATTATGCCGGGCTGGGAGCCGGAACGTATGGCGCATGTAAAAGAGCTTTTTGAAATGTATAAGGACATTGATGAGGAAAAGCTTTTTGCCAATCTAAAATATTTCCTTCGGCGGATCATGCCGGTCTGCGGCAAATACGACATCTATATGGCGATCCATCCGGACGATCCGGCATGGAGCGTGTTCGGCCTGCCCCGCATCATTATCAATAAGCAGAATATCCTGCGGATGATGAAAATGGTAGACGACTCCCACAACGGCGTCACTTTCTGTTCCGGTTCTTACGGCACCAATCTTGAAAATGACCTGCCGGATATGATCCGTTCCCTGAAGGGCAGGATCCATTTTGCCCATGTGCGCAACCTGAAATTCAATTCGCCGACGGATTTCGAGGAATCGGCTCACCTTTCCGCCGACGGGACCTTCGATATGTATGAGATCATGAAAGCATTATACGAGACCGGCTTTAACGGTCCCATCCGTCCGGATCACGGGCGGATGATCTGGGACGAAGTGGCAATGCCCGGCTACGGTCTTTATGACAGAGCCCTTGGCACCGCTTATCTGAACGGACTGTGGGAAGCCATTGACAAAAGCCATAAAAGGGGGATCTGACCATGCAGCTAAATGAAAAAGGACTGAAAGACAGAAAGATATGGGAAGCGGCCGGATACCTTCTTCCCGCATATGACCGCAGCAGGATCATTGAGGCCACAAAGGAAGCGCCTTTCTGGATCCATTTCGGAGCCGGAAATATCTTCCGCGCTTTTCAGGCAAACGTAGTCCAGACGCTTATAAACGACGGTACGCTGAAAAAAGGACTGATCGCGGCAGAAGGCTACGACTATGAGATCATCGAGAAAATAAACCGGCCTCATGACGGGTACTCAATCCTTGTCACCTTAAAATCCGATGGTTCCGTGGAAAAAACAGTGGTAGGAAGCGTGGCAGAGTCTCTGACCCTTGATTCCCGGGATAAAGACGGCTTTGCGCGTCTGAAAGAGATCTTCCGGGCAGATTCCCTGCAGATGGCCACCTTCACCATCACGGAAAAAGGCTACCGTCTGGCAGACGGAAAAGGGAAGCTCCTTCCCGATGTATCTGCGGATATGGAGGCCGGACCTCGAAAACCGGAAAGCTATCTGGGAAAGGTCGTCTCTCTTCTCTATGAAAGATATCTTGCCGGTGAGAAGCCCCTGGCCATGGTAAGCATGGATAACTGTTCCCACAATGGCGACAGGCTGTATGCTGCAGTAAAGGCGTTTGCAGATGCATGGGAAAACAATGGGCTGGCAGAAAAAGGGTTCTCTGCGTATATAAACGATCCGTCAAAACTTACCTTTCCATGGACCATGATCGATAAGATCACTCCCCGTCCGGATCCGTCCGTAGAGGAAATACTGGAAAAAGACGGGGTGGAGGATGCCGCGCCAGTCGTCACAGCAAAGCATACCTTTGCAGCGCCCTTCGTAAATGCAGAAGAATGTGAGTATCTGGTCATCGAGGATGCTTTCCCCAACGGACGGCCGCCTCTGGAAAAGGGCGGATTCATCTTCACAGACCGGGAAACCGTAGACAAAGTGGAAAAAATGAAAGTGTGCACCTGCCTGAATCCGCTGCACACTGCCCTTGCCGTCTTCGGCTGCCTGCTGGGATATCAGAAAATCTCTGAGGAAATGAAGGATCCGGCGCTTAAGGCACTGGTACATCGCATCGGCTATCAGGAAGGGCTTCCCGTTGTGACAGATCCGGGCATCCTTAAGCCGGAGGAATTCCTTCGCACAGTTCTGGAAGTCCGCATCCCGAATCCATTTATGCCGGACACACCTGCCCGGATCGCCACAGATACTTCCCAGAAGCTTCCGATCCGCTTCGGAGAGACGATCCGCGCCTATGAAAACTCGCCGTCTCTCAGCGCCTCGGCGCTTACCATGATCCCTCTTGTTTTTGCCGGATGGCTTCGCTATCTCATGGCTGTAGACGACAGCGGAAATCCTTTCCAGCCAAGTCCGGATCCCATGCTGGACACACTATGCTCGATCCTTTCCGGCTTTTCTCTAAACGAAGCTCCGGGTTCTGAAACGATAGACGCAGAGAGCATACTGCGCCCGATCCTTCAGAATCAGGAAATCTTCGGAGCAGACCTTTATGAGGCGCAGCTTGCTGCTCCTGTATGCGCTTATTTTAAAGAGATGCTCAAGGGCAAAGGGGCTGTCCGCAGGCTGCTGGACCGGCTGCTCCTTTAATGCAATGTTACTCCCGACACGATCTTCAGCGCCCCTGGATCTTTTGACTGCCAGTACCCCACACATGCTGCTCTTTAGCGGCGGCCGGGGTATTCTGAGCCATGACGCCCACCAGCCTGTGAGGGACGTAGGGTGCTTCCAGATAAGCGCATTCCTCCGGAGTCAGCGTAAGATCCACGGCCCTGGCGGCGCCTTCGATGTGGTGAACCTTGGTTGCGCCCGCCACCGGGGCTGTCACCTTGGTCAGAAGCCATGCCAGGGAAACTTCCGTCATGGAAACACCATGTTTTTCCGCCAGTTCGGCCACACGGTCAATGATCATTTGATCCTGATGAGCCGTGGCATCGTATTTGAATCTGGCATAGCTGTCCTCCTCCAGACGTTTGGAGGTCTCGCCCGGATGCCTGGAAAGCCGCCCGCCTGCCAGTGAGCTGTACGGCGTCATGGCAATGTGGTCCTCGGCACAAAGTTTTGCCATCTCCCGCTCTTCTTCCCGGAAGATCAGGTTATAATGGCCCTGAATAGAGACAAACTTTGCAAATCCCTCTTTCTCTGCAAGGGCATTTGCCTTGGCTAATTGATAGGCAAAGCAGTTGGAGATACCGATGTAGCGGGCTTTCCCGGCCTGGACGATACGGTTCAGCCCGTCCAGGATATCGTAGAGGGGCGTCTCGTAATCCCACATATGATAGATGTAGAGATCCACATAGTCCATGCCAAGGTTTCTGAGGCTGGTATCGATCATATTCTGGATGTGCTGCTGTCCGGTGATCCCGGCAGCGATCTCCTCCTGGGTGCGTGGCAGGAATTTGGTAGCCACCACCACATCCTCCCGTTTGGCAAAATCACGCAGGGCACGGCCCAGATACTGCTCGCTTGTGCCGCTCTGATACCCCACGGCGGTGTCAAAGAAATTGACGCCCAGTTCCAGCCCCCGTTTGATGATAACACGGGAATGCTCCTCATCCAGAGTCCAGCTATGCTGGCCGTTGTGCGGGTCGCCAAACCCCATGCATCCCATGCAGATGCGGGAAACGGTCAGTTCAGAATTTCCAAGTTTTGTGTACTGCATTCTTTTTCCTCCTTAAACATTTTAATATCTGTTATTGTCAGCCCGCATATGCAGCGGGCAGTAACTTCAACCCGTTTTTATCCAGCCATCCTCGAAGGATCTTCGGCAGGTCTTCGCCGATATCTTCCGTAACCCCCAAAGCCTCATGAACATCCGCCTTTGGACAGAGCCGAAGGATATCCCGGCTGAAATCACAGGGCACGCCGCCGCAGTGGGAATAAAACGGAAGGATGATCTTCCCGCTCAGGTCGTTTTTGAAAAGCCAGGAAGCCAGCGGAGGGGCGATCGTCCCGCACCAGTTGGGGGAACCGGCAAGAATGACCGAATAGGGCCTGGGGTTATTGATGCCTGGAAGCAGGCGCGGATGATGGCCTGTCTGTACTTCCTTTCTGACCTGATCCAACAGTTCCCGGAATGCCATTGGGTATGGCTGCCAGGGGTAAACCTCGCACCAGTCGCCGCCGGTCATGGCACAGATTTCCTTTGCGATCCGATGGGTATGGCCGGAATAAGAATAAGATATGATCAAAGGGCGGCTTATGACGTCCGCGTTCTGATACTGCTGCATGGCATTATCCATTCTTTTACCATCCCTTCCTGCGTCTGACACATTCAATCATTTGCATATCACCAAAGTCCTTTTCCATTTTGGGGACCTTTAGCAGGTTTCCTTCCGGATGGCCTGCCAAAAAGCTTCTTCAAATAATACACTATAAAAATAAATGTTCCCATCATAGCCAGATAGTCCAGATAAAATAAGGGGACCGGCTCTTCAAAATCCAAAAACACAAATCTGGTGCGCACCAGCATATAGCCGGGCAGGCCGCGCCGGATAAAGACACTCAGACCGTAGACCGCCATCCCTCCGCTTATGACAGGCAGGAGGATCCGGCGACTCCGGGAAGTCTGCCTCAGGCGAAGCATCTTTCTTGTGATCCCCATGAGCATCCCCCAATGCATTCCCAGATGCAGCGCCATGAGCACAAAGCCCCAGTAGGATGCCGCCATGTGCAGCAGTCTGGCAAAAGACATCCCCCCGTGAAGATCCAAAAATGCAAATACATGATTGGAAAGCAGGATCCCGCTGGCCATTAGGCCAAGCATATCCAACAGTAAAAACAGATCGATCACCAGAGAAAAAATACGGGAGGGTGCAAGCCTGCCCCGGAACAAATGCTGATACCAATGCCGGTTGAGAATATGATGGAGGATAAACAAAAGAAACATTCCTGCTCCGGCCCACTCGTGGGCCATATCTCCCCAGAACTGGTAGCCCATCAGAAAAAGCAGTACCAGCGTCATCAGGATATCGACTATAATCTTACAGATTGTTTTTGGCTTCACATGGATTTCCTCCCCTTTCCGCTTACTCCAGGCTTAGACCGGAAAGCCAGCCGCTCACTTCGCTCTGGACGTTTTCAAGCTCTCCTTCTGTCAGGGCAAGGCCCTCCAGAATGTCTGCGCCTGCCGCGCTTTCCTCGATACCGGACAGACTCCTTCCAAAGCCGCCGCTGGCGCTGGTATTAAAGGGGATCAGGGTCTTTCCGCTGAAGTCGTAGGATTCCAGGAAGGTATAGACTGCCATCGGCGCGTCGCTCCACCAGTTGGGGAAGCCCACAAAGACTGCCTCGTAGCTGTCCCAGTTTTCCACTTGAGCGGCCAGTTCCGGACGGGCGTTGTCCGCCTGCTCCTGCTGGGCAATATCCAACAGTGCGTCGTAATCATCGGTGTAGGGTACAGCCGGCTCGATCTGAAACAGATCTCCGCCGATTTCCTCCTGGATCGTCTGTGCCATCTGCTCAGTATTCCCCGACCAGGAGAAGTAAGCGATCAATGTACCGCCCTCTCCGGCAGGATCGTCTGCTTCCGCAGATTTCCGGGAATTGACCGTCTCTTCAGATGCGGCTGGCGCTTCTGTAGAGTCGTCTCTGCTGGCCGCTGATACGCCATTACTCCAGGCAGCAAACGAAAACAATAGTGTCATGGATAAGAGAATAGAACATAATTTTTTCATAAAAACCTTTCCTTTCTTTTTCGGCAAAATTATTCCGATTATTACCGTTATTTCAACCTTATTACCATTATTTCAACCGATTTCCAAGTGCGTATGCCTGCTGGGGAAACCGGGAATGCTGAGTCATACCGGGTGTGCCGCAGCCATAGCCCAGCACCATACCCATGTCCTCCAGATTCAGGTACCGCACCAGCGTTTTATAATGGGCTTCCAGCGCCTCAAAGGTCCAATCGTCGCTGTTCCATGCCGCCGTCAGCAGAGCGGATTTCATGTGCTTCCGCTGGATAGAGCTGTTAAATGCACAGAAACGGTCGATCATGGTTTTTAACTGCGCAGACATTCCATAATAGTAAAGAGGTGTGACAAACACCAGCATATCTGCCTCCAGGATCTTTTTACGGATCTCCTCCACATCGTCCTTCTGTACACATGGCCCTTCATACCCGCAATGGATACAGCCGGTACAGGGATGG
Organism: Candidatus Blautia faecigallinarum; assembly: GCA_019116385.1. Taxonomy (GTDB): domain Bacteria; phylum Bacillota; class Clostridia; order Lachnospirales; family Lachnospiraceae; genus Blautia_A; species Blautia_A faecigallinarum. The sequence continues at coordinate 14,718 of DXBU01000174.1, forward strand.
ATATCACTGTGCGCCGTGTCGATGACTTCCACGCTGTGTCCTGCCTCCTTTGCGCCCTGGCAGAAACAATCCGCCATCAGGTTGGACGAACCGTTTTTATTGGGACTTCCTTCTAAAACAATGATCTTCATAAAATATCGACTCCTTTTCTATTATTCATTTATCTCTATGGTAACCGTCCCCGTCATCTCACTGACAAGTTCTCCGCCGGAAACAGCCTGCCCCAGTTCGAACAGCCCCGGATTTTCCTCGTAATCTCCATAGAAAAATACCACATCTCCCCAGGGCTCATAGTAAGCCAGTGTTCCGGTTCCGGCCTGCGCCAAGGGTGTATCGCCGGTATCCAGCTCTTGTTCCGGGTAAAATATTTTTTCATTGGTACTGTAGTCCTCTACTTCAATGGTCAGGGGTAGCTGCGCCAGTAGAGACCGGGCGGCTGCGCTGTCGTTCATATCGTAGATTACCTGGTTTTCTCCCCAGGAAACAACAATCTGTGTCATAAAAATTTCCTCGCTTTCTGTGATCGTATTCTGCCGGCTCAGACCCAGTTCTTGTACCCAGGCCTGGATATTTTCCCGGGAAGAGGGCGCTTCTTCCTCATAGCAGTCAAAAATATGATCGGAGATGACTGCCTGCGGCGCTGCTTCCGTGATCTGTTCCACACTGTTTGCCAGACCGCCGGTACCGTGAGAACAAAACAGATAAACATCCTTCCCGGACAGATCATTTTGTTCCAGAAAACTCAGCAGCGCCATCGGCACCCCATACCACCAGTTGGGATATCCCAGAAAAACCGTCGTATATTGATCAAGGTTGTCTGCCTTCTCCTGCAGAGCCGGCCGGGCATTGCTGCCCCGTTCCTCGTTGGCTCTTTCCAGGCAGGCATCCCAGTCGCTGGGATAGGGATCTGTGACACGGATAGAAAACAGGTCCGCTCCTGTTTCTTCCTGTACCCACCCTGCCAGTTGCTGAACATTTCCGGGTACCGTCACACTGGGTGAGGAGACTGCGTCGACCTCGCCCTCTCCAGGCAAGACAGCATTTTCGGCCCATGTAAAATACGCCACAAGGATCTCGCTTTCTGTATTATCTTCTGTCTGATCTTCTATACTGTCTTCTGTATTATCTCCTGTCTGATTTTCGGGTACAGTTCCTGACTCAGTCAAGGCTTCACCTGTTTCCGTCTCTGCCACGCTGCTTTCTGCTGCAGCCGGAGAAATTTCCTCCTGACGGTTGTCTTTGCCGCACGCCATAAAAGAAAAAGATAATATGGCTGCTAAAAAAATAGAGATCGGCTTTTTCATGGATTTTTTTCCTCCTTTCTCCCGGAATGCCTCTCCGGCTCTCTTCCGGAACATTTCTGATTTCTGTTGTAATTATAATAAAGAGAGATTTTTATGTCTAATACCTATCATTCATCAATATCAATGCGTATTTTGCATGGATATATTCCGCGTCCGTTTTAAAAACAGGGCAGTATAAAAGGAACCGGAGAAAGCATAGCCGCCTTCTCCGGTTTTCTGTATTCTAATTTATGCCATTTTCAAAATAGCTGCGGTCATCTTCCCATGCTTTGCTCATGCGCAGACACAGACGGTATTGGCTTTCTGTCCTGTTACCTGCACGGTCCCGGTCCCTTCTTCGATATCCCGGATGATCTCGCCCACCGCAGGTACAGTGATCCGGCTGCCGTGCAACGGATTCTTGATACTTACTACCGGCGTGGTGATGTCCGCTTCCACTTCGCTCCGCTCAAAGGCCAGGTCGCAGCCCTCCATCTCACAGTTAATGAGCTTCAGGCCCTTGCAGTAGCACAAAGGCTGTGTGCCGATGATCTTACAGTTTTCAAAGGTGACGTTCTCGCAGTACCAGGCCAGATATTCCCCCTTGACTACGCTGTTTCGCACAGTGATATTTTTCCCGTGCCAGAAGGCGTCTTTGGTATCAAAGGTGCAGTTTTCAAACACAGAATCCTCGATGTACTGGAAGGAGTATTTGCCTTTCATCCGCACATTGGTAAAATGCAGATTGGTGGAGCGCATCATAAAATATTCACTCTCAGCATCGCAGTTCTCCATTTCGATGCCCCTGACCGACCATCCGAACTCCGGGGAGATCATGTCGCAGCCGCGCATGATAATATCCGAGCATTCACGCAGGGCTTTGATCCCGTGAAGTTTCGTATTTTCGATGGTAATATGGTCGGAATACCACAGGGCCGCCCGGCAGAGCTCCGTCATCTGGGAATCACGGATAACAAGGCCATGGTCGTGCCAGAAGGGATAACGCAGGTTAAAAAAGCTGTGTTCCACCTGCACATCGCTGCACTCCTTAAAGGCGCTCTCCCCATCGGCAGGACCGTCAAAAGAGCAGTCCTTTACCAGAATATCCTTGCTGCCGTAAAGGGCGCGCTCTGCGTCAAAAGTCTGATTCTGAATCATTTTCATTAAAAAGCCCTCCTACTATGATCAAAGTTAATCTTTTTTTCTCCGTTTGATAAGCGTCAAAAACAAACTGATGAAAGGGCGCGATAAATCAGCCTGTTTTCATCATCGTATTTCCTTACACCTACAGTGTACTGCCGGAAGGATCAAATATCAAATACCTATGTTTTATCGTTTTTCATAAGCAACAGCTATATTATTCTGATGTCAGATCAAAAAAGCGGCTGCGGATTTAGAAGCAGGGATCATTCTATCCTGGCGGCACGAAGCAGATTGATCTCCTGGATAAATAAAGATGCGGCCGGCGAAAACAGGTTGTTCTTTTTCCATACCAGTACGCTGTGGGTCGTCCTGCGCGGCTCCAAAGGGATAAATCGCAAACGTGGATCGCTGCGGATCGCCAGCGCTCCGTCCATGCTGAAGGCGCATCCCACTCCTTCCGCCACCATTAAAGCGGCATTGGAAAGCAGCGTATAAAACAGAGGGATCCGCAGTTCTTTTTCCTCCCGGCCCAGCCAGTTAAGGATCTCCACCCGTATATTCTCCCTCAAAGGAAGGATCAGTGGATATGGAGCCACATCCTCTGCTGTAAGAGAAGCTTTTCCTGTCAGCGGATGGTCGTCCCGTACTAACAGTCCCCAGGTATCCTGCTGGGACAAACGTACATAATCATATTTCGTAACATCAATAGGCTCCAGCAGGAGCCCGATATCCACCAGCCCTTTATCCAGGCGGTCTTTTACATTGTCCACCGTTTCATTATAGAGGGTAAACTGTACGGCCGGGTATTTTTCCGTAAACTCTTTGATCAGCTTTGCCAGCGTCTGGCTGCCCACTGCTTCGGACGCACCGATCACCACCATACCGCTGATATCATTCTGCTGTTCCACAAAGGCCTGCTCCAGACGGTCTGCCAGTTCCACGATCTCCTGTGCCCGCTGCCGGAAAAAAGTCCCCTCATCCGTCAGCGTCAGACCGTTTTTTCCACGAATCATCAAGATCGTACCCAATTCCCTCTCCAGGTCCATCATCTGACGGCTTAAAGTAGGCTGTGTCACATGAAGGATATCTGCCGCCTTTGTGATATTTTTTTCCTGTGCCGCCGCTAAAAAATAGCGGAGTGTGCGAAGTTCCATAACCATCTCTCCTAAAATCCATTTTCTTAATGATAAAGCAGATGTATGAGAATAGCAATCCTGCCGCCGCAATTTCTTGCCTGCCTGTCCTGGAAGAGTTATAATGGTGGAAATGAAAACCAGGAGGACAAGACTATGGAATTACGTGTTCTCAATTATTTTCTTGCTATCGCAAGGGAGCAGAGTATCGTACATGCAGCCGAGGCCCTGCACCTTTCCCAGCCCACCTTGTCCACGCAGATCAAAAATCTGGAAGAAGAGCTTGGAAAGCAGCTATTTATCCGCGGAACTAAGGGTTCAAGAAAGATCACGCTGACAGAAGAAGGGATGATCCTCAGAAAGCGTGCGGAAGAAATCCTGGAGCTGGTAAAACGTACAGAACAGGAAATCACTATGAATGACGACATACTGATAGGCGACGTCTATATCGGTACGGGGGAGACAGAAGGGATACGCCCGGTGGCAAAGGCCGCCAGGATCATGCGGGAGCGATATCCCGGTATCCATTTCCATATTCAGAGCGGGAACTCCGCATTTGTGATCGAACAGTTGAACAGAGGTCTGATCGACTTCGGCATTGTATTCGGAAATGTGGATTTAACAAAATACAATGCCATAGAGACTTCTTATTTTGATACCTGGGGTGTCCTTATGCGCAAGGATGCTCCCCTTGCAGAAAAAAAGAACATTTCTCCCGGGGATCTCCGTGACCAGCCTCTGATCCTGTCTCAGCAGGAAGCCCGGGGCAGCGCCCTCACCGGATGGCTTGGCCAGGAGCCTGATAAACTGAATATCACAGCCACCTATAATCTGCTCTTCAACGCCTCCCTTCTGGTAGAAGAAGGTCTGGGATATGCCATTGGTCTTGATAAGATCATCAATACCTCGGGAAACAGTGTCCTTTGTTTCCGCCCCCTGCATCCCCGTCTTGAAAGCAGGATCAGCATCATATGGAAAAAATATCAGGTTTTCTCCAAACCCACGGAAAAATTTCTGGATATACTCCATGACTCTCTGGAATTGCCGGATTAAATTATCAGCATGAGGCCGCACTTTCTATTCTCTATTCATCTGAAACATCAGATAATCCAGACAGGAGATTTTCTTTTCTTTGTCGTGGACATCCTCCAGCAGCTTTTTGCGGTGTGCTTCCAGCATTGTCACCTGTTTATCTTTTTCATCCTTTTGGCTGCAGGAAAAGAACTCTTGGATCATGGTCTCACTGCATCCTGCATCCCTCAGATTCTGCCATATTTCAGCATCTGAACGATGACGCATAGACCTTCCCTCCTCTCGCAGGCATTTTGCATTTCGTTTCAAAAAAAGTATAAACGTGTTTATAGAAAACAGCAAATACTTATATTTTATTATTTTATATAGCTTTCTTTAATGTGATTTTCCGCCTGCGGCGGAGTTCTCCAGCGATGTTTGCTTTCGCAATCGGCACAGTAAACTAAGCTGGAGAATACCTCTTGCCGTTCTGCCTTTGTGGGGCGGCGTTTATTTCCTCTTAATTCCTGTACCTGTTCAAAGACAGCTTTCTCATCTACAATCCATTATTTCTTATCGTTAGGGTCTACCTTGTAGCCATAGGACAGCTTTATCAAATGTTCCCCTGCCATGCCCTGCGCTTTCTCGATTGCCCGTACCTTTTTACTGGTATCTTTGGCGTAAAAATCGTTAAACAGATTTCGGAAATGGGTACCCTTTCTGTAAAATGCACCGCATTTAAATCTTTTCGTACTTCCTACTACGGAGAATAGATTAAAAATGCCAAAGCCGCTCAATAAAAGTGAACGTTGATATGGGATTGGGAATATGCTAAACTAAATTTGATTTAGAGTGTCGGATCAGACAGAAAG